>CAMCQB010000045.1 GCA_945876895.1 uncultured Streptococcus sp. | reverse complement strand
TAAATTTACGAATCGAATAACGGAAACGTTTGTCAGTTGCGGCTTCTTGTTGACGACGAAGCTTTGCTTTTTTCTTGTCTAACATTGAATAATGCTCCTTTATTTTTTTTAATCTCCAATTCAATCTGAATCAGAGTTTACAAAATTATTTTACCTATTTCTTATAGGATTTGCAACTAATTCGCATCGCATTTAACGATTTTAGTATTACTTTTAATACATTTTAATAATAGTTTATTAAAAAAAAAAAAAAAACGAGAGATAGATTAGAATGGATAAATCAGCCACACGTCTTGCATGGCTGACGCATCCTTTTAACTATCTCTGATTATAAGCTTTAATCTGACGTTTGATATCACGATCGAGTTCACGACGTTTAATGGATTCACGTTTATCATAATCATGCTTCCCTTTAGCGAGTCCTAAAAGAACCTTGGCAAAGCCATCTTTCAGATAAACTTTCAAAGGAACTAAGGTCATACCGGTTCCCTTTAACTCATTAGAAAGTTTTTCAATTTCTCTTTTTTTCAACAGCAGTTTTCTGGTGCGATCTGGATCTTGATTCCAAATATTACCTTGCTCATAAGGGGTGATGTGGACATTATTTAACCAAGCTTCTCCATTTTTAATCTGAGCAAAGCCATCTTTCAAAGTTATACGAGCTCCACGAACACTTTTTATTTCAGTTCCTGTCAGTACAATTCATGCTTCATAGGTATCTACAATCGTATAGTCATGTCTTGCTTTTTTATTTTGAGCGACGACGTTTCCTTGACCCTTTACCATGCTTTCCTCCTTTCTTCATGGCCTCTTTATAAAAAGGTTTTTTGCTCTTTTCTTTAGAAGAAGATTTTCCTTTTTGCTTTGAACCATGTGTTTGTTTTGATTTTTCAGACTTCCTTGCTTTTCCTCTCCCTTTACGAGCTGATTTTTCAACGACATCATACTCACTAGGAAGATATATAAAGTCAATGTCTCCTGTTTCTTTATCTGCTTTGGTTAATTGTACCTTGATCTGTTGACCAGCTCTGAAGACTACTCCTGACTTTTCACCTTCTAGTGACATCATACGCTCATTATAGTGATAATATTCTGGGAGATTTGTAATGTGAATAAGCCCTTCAATCGTGTTTGACAACTCGACAAAGAGACCAAACTTCACCACACTTGAAACCACACCTTCAAACTCTTGTCCAACAAACTCTTCCATATATTCAGCTTTTTTCATAGCCTCAACCACGCGCTCTGCATCAATAGCACGTCTTTCTAAGCTTGAGGTTTCCTTGGCAATCTCTGGAATACGGTGATGAAAATGCTCAATCTTCTCAGCTGTCACTTGGTTGTACTCACGAATCATACGGTGGACTAATAAATCAGGATAACGACGAATAGGGCTAGTGAAGTGAGTGTAAAATTCTGCAGCGAGACCATAATGCCCATGATTATGCTCAGAGTATCTAGCTTGTTGCATCGAACGCAACAACATCATAGAAAGAACATCACTACCTGGCTGTCCTTCAAGGGCTTTCATAAAGTCTTGAAGTGCCCCTTGTGTAACTTTATTAGCTGTTCCTTGGACTTTCATCCCAAAAACACTCGCATAATCGATAAATTTTTGTAACTTTTCAGCCTTTGGCTCCTCGTGAATACGATAAATAAAGGGAAGATTTTTCTTAGCAAAATGCTCTGCCACACACTCATTTGCCGCTAGCATAAAGGACTCAATCATCCGCTCTGCCACACCACGCTGTCTGAGCTTTATATCCACTGGACGCCCCTTATCATCGACAATAATCTTAGCTTCTGAAGTATCAAAATTTAAGGCGCCACGTTTTTCACGCATCTTCTCTAAAATTTGGTGCAATTTTGCCATCAGATGAAGACTAGGTACAATCGTTTCATACTGCACCGTCAAGGCCTCATCACCAGCTAAGATTTTATTGACGTCACTATAAGTCATCCGAAAACTCGTCTTAATCACCGTTTGAGTAATCTGGTAATTCACCACGCGCCCATGGTGATCAATTTCCATAATAGCTGACTGAGTTAGGCGATCAACATTGGGATTAAGCGAGCAAATACCATTTGACAGCCGCTCAGGAAGCATCGGAACAACACGATCAGTCACATAGACACTGGTCCCACGCGCCAGAGCTTCACGGTCCAGTGCTGAATTTTCCTTCACATAATAAGAAACATCTGCGATATGAACACCTAACTCCATATTGCCATTTTCTAAGCTTTTGATATGGACAGCATCATCTAAATCTTTAGCATCTGCTCCATCGATAGTAAAGGTTACCTCATCTCTCAGATCAACGCGCCCCATATAATCTTTTTCAAGGGGATAATCTGGTACTTGATTAGCTTCAGCAAGAGCAGCATCAGGGAAAGTTGAGACAATATCCATAGACTCTAGAACTTCTAACACATCGATTCCTGTATCACCTTGGTGACCGATGATGTCCCGAACAGCTCCAACAAAATAATCATGCTTTTTAGTGGGATATTTTTCAATATCAACCTTAATAATCTCTGAGCCATCTAAAACAACAGGTTCTTTTCTAATATAGATTCTCTGTGTAATTTTTTGATTTTTACTCTTGATGTAACCTGCATACTTAGGCTTTTCGTCATCTAAGACAAATTTTCCTACCACCGTTTTCAAGGCATGGTCCACAATTCTAACCACACGGGCTTCCGCAGCTGTGCCGTTTAAACGATTGGCCACTTTTTTGATGGCAACTTCAACAGTATCTCCATCAATCGCATGCCCCACATCATTTCTTCCTACAAAGAGATCTTCCTCAGCATCATCAATGGACACAAAACCAAAACCTGCTTTATTTGCTCGAAAGATCCCTTGAAGAGTCACTTCTTCTTTTTTAGACTTTTTCTCTTTTAGAGAAATATCGCCATTGTCATCAAAGGAAATCAACCCCTTACTTTCCATAGATGAAATCGTCTTAATTAGATCACGAAAGCCCGTTGAACTCGCCAAATCTAAGGCTTTAGCAAGATCATCAACGCTAGATTTCCCTTCTTCTTTTAAATAGTTTAAAATATCTTCTTTCATTTTTTCCTTTCAATTCTGAAAAAAAATGAGCCAGACATAGTCAGAGCCCACTTCTTATCTACTTGATAATACGGCAAGTGCCAAAGCAATCGCCAACCACAAAAATACCAAAATTGCTGTAAAACGTTGCATCACAGCTTCAAAACCACGTGCTTTTGTTCGTTCAAAAAGTGCTTCTGAGCCAGAGCTATCAAAGACATTACTACTTGGATTTTTTTGAGGTTGCATAAAGATTGCAATAATTAAAATCACTGATAAAACCAAAAGTGATGTCAGTAATAAATCGTACATATTATTTCCCTCCACTATCGTCCTTAGTAGTCTATCATAAATTAGATTAACTTTCAAGGTGAAGGGTTACTTTTCTTTCCTTGGGACAGTATTTAGGCACTGAAATTTTTTCAGGATGATTTTGTTTATTTTTACTGGTGAGGTAGTTTTTACTCCCACATTCTGAACACTTGAGGTTAATTTTAACACGCAAGGTCTAATCCTTCTTCCTTTCTAAAAGTTGCAAAAGCAGAGCTTTCACTTGATTTTCTAATTGCACAAGATCGCCTCTATTGTCAATCACCTCATCTGCTAAGACTTTCTTATCTTCTAGAGGCATCTGAAAAGATAAGCGTTTGAGAGCCTCTTCTTTTGAAAAACCATTGCGCTTCATCAAGCGTTTCACTTGGCTTTCGTGATCGACATAGACCAGCCAAATCACATCAAACCACTCTCCAAAATCTTTTTCAAACAAAAGGGGAATATCCATAAAAACAAGGGAATGCTCTTTTAAAGCTCTTTCCTTTTCATCCCATAATGCTTGACGAATGATACGATCTTGAAGACGAGCTGACTTTTCTTGATGAAAAGGACTTGAAAAAATTAACTGTGCTAACTTTTGACGATCAAGTTCCCCTGATGGCAACAAAATCTCATCACCAAAAGCTTCTACAAGGGCTTGATACAGGTGCCCACCTTGTTTTTGGAGATCATGGACCAACTGGTCCGCATCAATGACGAGATAACCTTTCTCTCGTAAGATAGTCGTAACCGTTGATTTTCCAGAAGCAATCCCCCCTGTAAGTCCAATGAGTGTTGATTTCATAGTTGCTGACAAGAGGGACAAAAATGACTCCCTCTTCCTCCTACTTTTATTTTTTCAATGGGGCTTGCACACCTAGGACAAGGTTGACCGAGCTTATCATAAACCTGATGGTAGTCTTGCATCGTGCCATTATCACCAAAAGCATTTTGATAAGTCCGAATAGTTGAGCCACCTTTTTCAATCCCTAACTGTAAGATACGGATAATCTCTTTCCGCAAGATTTTTACCTCTAGAGGTGACAAGGTTTTACTGAGGCGTTCGGGATGAAGTTTAGCGGCAAATAAGACCTCATCTACATAGATATTCCCTAGTCCTGCCACTAAGCTTTGCTCTAAAAGATAGGGTTTAAGTTTCTTTGATGAAGAAGCCAGCGCTTTTTGAAATGGACCTAACAAAAAATCCTCTTCTGTTGGTTCTGGACCAATATGCTTTTTTTGAAAATAGCTTGGCAACTCATTTGTTGCCATGACTTCCATAGTCCCAAACTTTCGTACATCTTGATAGACCAAGCGCAGTCCATTATCAAGCTCGAAAAAAACATGACAATGCTTGTTAGCAGACTCCCCGTTTTTTAACAGAAAATACTTTCCTTCCATGCGAAGATGCGAAACCATAGCCACATCACCAAAATCAAAAATCAGGTATTTCCCACGACGTTTCACCTCTAAAATCGTTAACCCCACAAGTGTAGTTTGAAAGGTTTCCACATCAGAC
Source organism: uncultured Streptococcus sp. (assembly GCA_945876895.1). Classification (GTDB taxonomy): domain Bacteria; phylum Bacillota; class Bacilli; order Lactobacillales; family Streptococcaceae; genus Streptococcus; species Streptococcus porcorum. Next base: position 7,556 of record CAMCQB010000045.1, on the reverse strand, counting down.
TTAACAATACCTACATAAGTCAGATGCACAGCTTTAATACGACAACCCCTAATCTGTTGATTTAAACCTTGTTTTACAATTTCGACCTCAGGTAATTCTGGCACGTCACTTCACCTCATTTTACTCATTCTGACTCGTCAAGCATGGATGACATGAACAAGCTATCAAGTTCCTTTTAGAGAACACGTTCTCTTTCTAATATTCCTTTTCGTTATAACCAAAATCAGCAAGATCTAACTTTTTATCTCGCCAATTTTTCTTCACCTTAACCCAAGTTTCAAGAAAGACCTTATCACCTAGCATGATTTCAATATCACGACGTGCCATAGAACCAATCTTTTTAAGCATACCGCCACCTTTACCGATGATAATGCCTTTTTGACTATCACGCTCAACCATAATCGTCGCACGGATATGAACCTTATCAGTCTCTTCATCACGCTTCATGGAATCTACCACAACTGCAACAGAGTGGGGCACTTCTTGCTGGGTCAGATGGAGCACTTTTTCTCGAATCATCTCAGACACTAAAAAACGCTCTGGATGATCCGTAATCATATCTTCTGGGAAATACTGAAAACCTTCTTCGAGATGATCAGATAAGATCTCCATCAAACGATTGACATTATTTCCCTGAGTGGCAGAGATAGGAACAATCTCTTTAAAGTCCATTTGACTTCTAAAATCATCAATCTGCTCTAATAATTGATCTGGATGGACCTTATCAATTTTATTAATAACTAGGATAACAGGGACCTTAGCTGCTTTTAAGCGCTGGATGATCATGTCATCACCTTTTCCTCGTGCTTCATCAGCGGGCACCATAAAAATAACCGTATCCACTTCACGCAATGTACTATAAGCAGACTCCACCATAAAATCACCTAGTGCAGTCTTAGGTTTGTGGATGCCAGGAGTATCAATAAACACAATCTGCTCCTCAGCAGTGGTATAGATTCCCATAATTTTATTACGCGTTGTCTGCGCCTTGTCACTCATGATGGCAATTTTTTGTCCCATCACATAATTTAAAAATGTAGATTTCCCAACATTAGGACGACCTAAAATCGCCACAAAACCAGATTTAAATACCATCTAAAATACCACGTCCATCAAATACTTATTCGCTTTGATGGTTCTTCCTTTCTCTAAAAAACAAGAACATACTGATAAAAGACCACATCTCAGGTCTTTATAACATTCTCTTTATCCAAACAATAGCGTCCAAACTTTCGGCACAAAAATAATAAGCCCCGTGATAAAGGCATAAACTGAAACCACCAGTACCGCACCTGCTGCCATGTCTTTAGCATTTTTTGCCAGCATAGAAAAATGGTAATTTGATGCCAAATCCACAACATTTTCAATAGCTGAATTAATGATTTCAAACGTGATCACTAAAAAAATACTATTTAATAAAAATAGCCACTCTACAGCTGACACACGAAAAATCAAGCCTGCTATCACAGCCAAAACAGCTGATATAGCATGCTTTTTCATATTACGTTCTTCTTTAAAGGCCGTAAAAATCCCTGTGATGGCAAACTCTAGGCTATCTGATAAATTTCTATTTTTCCACTTCTTTTGTGGATTATTGTCGCGTAAGTCCATAGGCAGTTAAAATCTCTTCTTGTAAACCAAACATCTCTTTTTCTTCTTCAGGTGTATAGTGATCATAACCATTGATATGTAAAAAGCCATGAACCGCCAAAAAGCCCATCTCTCGCTCAAAACTATGACCATACTCTTCTGCCTGTTCTCGTGCCTTATCAATAGAAATAAATAACTCACCAATATAGCTATCAAACTCTGACATCATCTCAAGTAAATCTGGGTTATCCGCTAGATCCTCCTCATCAAATGTGATGGGGACCTCTGGTTTATATTCTAGGCTGATCACATCTGTTGGGCGATCCGTATCACGATATTCTAGGTTTAGGGTATGGCTACGCTCGTTAGTCACAAACGTCACTGCCATCTCTTTATCTTCTTTGCCAGTTTTTTCTGCAGCAAAATTCAGTATATCTAAGGTCTGTTGCTTCATCTCTTCAGAAAGCTGCCCTGTTTCATCTATTAATTCAATATACATTACTTAATCTTCTTTCACAGTTTCATTTACCCTATTATAGCATAAAAAGGCTGAAATAGTCACTCCAGCCTTTATCTTGTTAGCCTAACGCCCCTTTTCTTAACGATTGACAAATCTTTAATTTCATTTAGAGCCCCTTAGCTTACTGCCACCTGATGCTCATTGTTTTTGATTGTTTCCTAGCTGGCCAATCGTTTCAAAACTAGCCTTGTCAGGTCTATCTGCACTAGAAGTTTCATAGGCATTGATCACCGCTGCTACAACAGGGTGACGAACAACGTCCTTACTTGAAAAGTGAACAAAATCAATTTGCGTAATTCCTTTTAACTTTTCTTTAGCATCAATTAAACCAGACTTTACATTTCTTGGTAAATCAATCTGACTAACATCCCCATTCACAATCATCTTAGAATTAAAACCAAGACGCGTCAAAAACATCTTCATCTGCATAATAGTGGTATTTTGCGCTTCATCTAAAATAACAAAAGCATCTTCCAAGGTTCGACCACGCATATATGCTAGAGGAGCTATTTCGATAATTTCTCGCTCCATCAAACGATTAGTTTGCTCTTTTCCTAAAATCTGATAAAGGGCATCATAGACGGGGCGAAGATAAGGATCAACTTTTTCCTTTAGATCACCTGGTAGAAAACCTAGACTTTCTCCTGCTTCAACGGCTGGACGTGTTAAAATAATCCGTTTGACCTGTCCACGTTTGAGTGCTGTAACAGCTAAAGTAACCGCTAAAAAGGTCTTGCCTGTTCCTGCTGGGCCAATCCCAAAAACAATATCATGGTTTTTGACACTATCCACATAAACTTTTTGCCCCAAGGTCTTAACACGAATCGGCTTGCCATACGAATCTTTAATAATTTCCTCTTCATAAAGGGCAACAAACTTATCAATCTCATGGTTTTTAGCCATTGAAATCGCCGTCACGGCATCTGCAGTCCCAATCAACATCCCACGACTAACCAAAACAAGCAAGGCTTCAATGACCTGTCTAGCCATCTCAACATCTTGTTCCTCTAAGCCGATAATCTGAACACGCTCCACTCTGGCATGAATGGTCACTCCTAGTTCAGCCTCAATCAATTTTAAATGACGTTCATTCGTTCCAAATAAACTTAAGACATCATCAGGATGCTTCAAGATGACATCGATAGAATAATTTTGCAAAGCCAAACTCCTTTAGTTTAAATCACTTACTCTATTATAACAAAAAAATCTCTCAAATCGGAGATTTTCTCTGGGCTTAATGGGCTAAATACTCTTCCCAAATCTGATCAAAATCACTCATCGGAAAAGAAAAACTGGCTTTCTCTTCTAAAAATCGACTCACTTCATCAAAATCATCACTTTGTTTTGGAAAGTCATATTCTGAAAAAACATGGTCAGCTAAAAGGGCAACAGGTGCATGACTTTTGGGATTACGTTGCGTCATTAGCCAAGTATAAAAAGATTTTCTCATTGCCACTTCCTCTCTAGAAATTCTCGACGACGTTGGCTCGATAAAGCATAACGTTCTGGATTTTTACGATAAAAGGCCTGATGGTAATCCTCTGCCACATAAAATGGACAAGCAGGCTCTATCTTGGTCACAAGAGGTCGATCAAATCGACCAGACGCTTCTAATGCTAACTTTGATTCTTCTGCAATACGCTTTTGCTCTTTTGAAGTATAAAAAATAACTGGTCGATAATTATCTCCACGATCTTCAAACTGGCCAAAAGCATCCGTTGGATCAGTTTGCGCCCAATAGATTTCCACCAAATCGGCATACGAAATTTTTTCTGGGTCAAAAATGATTTCCACAGCTTCTGTATGACCTGTAGTCTTTGTACAGACCTGTTCATAAGTGGGGTTTTCCACATGTCCACCTGTGTAACCTGACCGAACAGACAAAATTCCCTCCAATGTTTCAAAAGGTTTTACCATACACCAAAAACAACCACCTGCAAAAATCGCTCTTTCCATAGACCAGACTCCTTCAAATTTTTTAGCATTATATCATATTTCCTCATTCTTGTCAGAAAAATCAAATAGGTAAAATGCTAAACTAGGTTTGACATATCCTTAAGACTGCTGATTCTGATTTTTTAGATGTGTTTTTTCATACAAGGCAATATAATCTGATGCTGTTAATCGGCTGGCTAACTCTCCCATTAGTGCAAAAGGGATATGCTTTGGATTTTTCAGTCTCACACAAGATTTTCCCATATCTAGTTTTGTCGGTACCTGGGACTGATAAGCTTCTTTGAACCAATTTTCCAAATCTTTGTCCATATAAAGCCCCATGTGATAGAGGGAAATACCATTTTTTTGAGAGGCTAAGGATAAAAAAGGAAGCGGAGTATCTTTTCCAACATGATAACCTTGTGGATAAAGATCAAGTGGAACTTGATAATGAATGAAACTCTTATCCACAGTCTCCACAAATCCTTTTGGTAAATGGGTGATGATTTCTTGACGTAACTTTAAAAAAGCTTCTCGTCGCTCGTCTGGAACTTGCCTTAAAAATTGATCTAGCATCATTAATCGACTAATTCTGTCCCAAAAGGATCTTGCTTAATTTTTTTAGCTTTCATCAACCCACCTAAAGCTTTCTTAAATTGACCTTTAGAAATACCAAAAGTAGCCTTAATGTCTTCTGGGCTAGACTTATCATTTAAAGTCATAAAACCACCATTACTCTCAAGGTAGGTTAAAATCATCTGTGCATCATTTTCTAACATCTCAAAGGAACGTGGTTTCAAAGAAAGATTTAAAGTACGATCAACTTCTCTAAATCCAATCACACGTGCCATCACTTCCTCTCCTAGCCTTGGCTCAGAAAAACGCTCACTAGGGTGAATAAAACCTAGCATATTATTATCTGGTAAATACACAAAAGTACCACTTAATTTCAATCGATAAACAATAGCACGAAGATTTTGATTTTGCATATTGTCATAGGCTTTTCCTGCTAGCTTTTGAAACACTTCTGGTTCCGCTGGAATAGCCCAGATACGCTCTTTTTTATCCACTTCTAAGCGCACATAAAGTTGGTCGCCTTTTTTAGGCCACAACTCTTTCATCTCAGGCAAAAGGTCTAAAGACACGACAACCTGTTTATCTGGAAGACCTGTATCTACAAAAACTCCTAAATCTCGACGCACCTCTGTTACTTGTCCCCAACCATAGGTGGTTTGAGTGGCTGACACTTCTTTTGTTGTCAAACGTAACTTTTGTTTTATATCTGAGTAGGCAAACCCTTGAACCATATCTCCAAGTTGATGCTCCCCTTCTTCTTTAGAAAGCGCAAAGGTTAAGCCGTCTTTTTGAACAAAATAATAAGTTTTGTTTTCATCTGTAATCATCCCTGTTAGGACTGTTGCTAATAATGTTTTCATCTTTTTTCTTTCCTTGGTTTAAAACCCAAAAAAACGAGCAACTGGTTGACGCTAACTAGGACGATCCCGTTGTTCGTTTATTTTCTACTTTTAAGTGATTTTAGACTTCTAACAATTCTTTTTCTTTGTTAGCTGTCATGCCATCAATATGCTTCACAGCTTCATCTGTAGCTTTTTGAATCTCTTTTTCAAGAGCTTTCAACTCATCTTCTGTGATTTCTTTATTTTTTTCTTGCTTTTTAGCTTCATCCATAGCATCACGACGGATGTTGCGGATAGCAACTTTAGCATTTTCCCCAACTTTTTTCACATCTTTTGCCAAATCACGACGTGTTTCTTCTGTTAGAGCTGGAATAACCAAACGAACAACTGATCCGTCATTTGCTGGGTTAATCCCTAAATCTGACTCATTGATCGCACGTTCGATTTCTTTTAAGACAGACTTGTCAAACGGCGTAATCAAGAGAACACGTGCTTCTGGAATAGTGATAGAAGCCAACTGGTTCAGTGGTGTCATGGCACCATAATACTCAACTTGAATACGATCTAAAAGGCTTGCGTTAGCACGGCCAGCGCGGATGCTTCCAAATTCACGTGCAAGAGCATGATGTGATTGCTCAAATCTTTCCTTAGCTTTTTCAATAATAGCGTTTGCCATTTCCTACTCCTTATTCTGAAATATTATTTGTCACGGTAGTTCCAATATGCTCACCCAAAACAACACGTTTGATGTTGCCTGGCTCGTTTAAGTTAAAGACTACCAAATCGATATCATTATCCATAGACAAAGAACTTGCCGTAGAATCCATAATCTTAAGCCCACGTTTTAACACTTCCATATGCGTTAACTCATCAAATTTGTAAGCATCTGCATTTTTACGTGGATCATCATTATAGACCCCATCAACACCATTTTTCCCCATCAAGATGGCATCTGCCTCAATTTCTGCCGCACGAAGAGCAGATGTCGTGTCTGTTGAAAAATAAGGTGAACCGACACCCGCAGCAAAGATGACAATACGATTTTTTTCCAAGTGACGAAGCGCACGTCCACGAACATAAGGCTCTGCTACTTGATTCATTGGAATAGCAGTTTGAACGCGTGTATCAATCCCCTCACGTTGAAGAGCATCAGCCATGACCAAAGCATTCATCACTGTTCCAAGCATTCCTGTATAGTCTGCTTGAACGCGATCCATACCAGCTGCTGCAGCTGGCTCACCACGCCAAAGGTTACCCCCTCCGATAACAAGAGCAATTTGGACGCCAGAATCTTTTACATCTTTAATCTCTGCAGCAATTTCTTGAACTGTAGGGATATCAATGCCAACTCCCTTAGAGCCTGCCAAAGCTTCACCCGATAGTTTAATTAAAACACGCTTATATTTTGGTTCTACCATTTTTTCACTCCTTATTTTATCTGTACTATTTTATCATAAAATTACCTTTTTAGGTAGGTGAAAACCCAAAATCTTTAGCTTTTGGAAAAAATAATTTTTCTGATCAAACCACATAAAAAGAAGAGCCTCTTGGACTCTTCTTTCTTTTCATTAAAGTGAGTTAACGTCAACCTTAATCCCAACACCTTGAGTAGTTGTAATTGTAAGGTTTGTGACATAAGTTCCTTTAGCTGTAGCTGGTTTAGCTTTTTGGATTGTATCGTTAAAGGCTTTGAAGTTTTCAACCAATTTGTCTGCTTCAAATGATACTTTACCAATGATAGCTTGTACGTTACCTGCTTTATCAGCACGGTAAGTAATTTTACCACCTTTAGACTCTTCAACTGCTTTAGTAACATCCATTGTTACTGTACCAGTTTTAGGGTTTGGCATCAAGTTACGTGGTCCAAGGACACGTCCAAGACGACCAACAACAGCCATCATATCTGGTGTTGCAATAACAACGTCAAAATCAAGCCATCCACCGTTGATTTTTTCAACAAGATCTTCTTCACCAACGAAGTCTGCACCTGCTGCTTTAGCTTCTTCAGCTTTAGCACCACGAGCAAAAACAAGAACGCGTGAAGTTTTACCAGTACCGTTTGGCAATACCATTGCACCACGGATTTGTTGGTC
>CAMCQB010000044.1 GCA_945876895.1 uncultured Streptococcus sp. | reverse complement strand
AAAAAGGACTGATGAATCAAAATTTGATTCATCAGTCCTTTAAATTATAGAGCCACAATAAAAAGAGGCATATTGTCTCTTCAGAATGAAGACAAACATCTCGATTGATGTTTGTCTTTTTCTGTTTTCCAGCCTAAAATTAAAAGGTATACTGCCTCTTTTTTAAGATTAAAAGAAGGGAGAGATAAATAGGATTTTCAAGATTAATACTCTATATTTCTTTACCAAAATATGCTATACTGAGAAAGTATATAAAATTTGGAGAGAAATAATGATAAAGAAGTTAGTTTTTACAAGTTTACTTGTTCTAGGACTGAGTTTTCAAGGACTTGCTCAGGCGGATGAGTTGATGGATATTACCCGTGCAGCTGGTTATGAGGTGAGTGAGGTTAATAGACCTAAATCTTCCATTATTATTGATGCTAACACAGGGGACATACTATGGCAAGATAATCCAGATGAGGTACGTGACCCTGCGAGTATGAGTAAGTTGATGACACTTTACTTGACTTATGAAGCGATTGAACAAGGGAAATTGTCAGAAGATACGGTTATCACTGCTACAGATGCCGATCAAGCGATTGCTGGTATTTATGCCATTTCTAATAATAAGATTGTGTCAGGGGTTGATTATACTGTCAGTGAGTTGATTACGATGACTGCTGTCCCTTCTTCAAATGTGACGACGGTGATGCTAGCAAATGCGATTTCTGATAATGATCCAGATAAGTTTTTGGATATGATGAATGCAAAATCTCAAGAGCTAGGGATGACTAATACTAAGTGGTTTAACGCTAGTGGTGCGGCAGCGGTTTCGTTTGAAGGGTATTACCTGCCAACGCGTTATGACAATAATGCAGCTAATGAGACGACAGCTAGAGATATGGCAATTTTGAGTGCTAATTTTGTTAAAAAGTATCCGCAATTTTTAGATTATACTGATGATCCTGTTGTGACCGTTAAAGCAGGAACACCTTATGAGGAGACCTTTGAAACTTACAATTACTCAGTAGAAGGTGCTCTGTATGGTGTAGAAGGTGTAGATGGCTTAAAGACTGGTTCAAGTCCAAGAGGTGCCTTTAACTATATCGCGACCGCAAAACGAGGTGAGCAACGTCTAGTTGAAGTGATCATGGGAGTGGGTGACTGGTCAGATCAAAATGGTGAATATTATCGTCATCCTTTTGGAAATGCTCTTTTAGAAAAAGCTTACGCCGATTACGAGTATAAAAAGATTTTTTCAAAAGGAGATCATGAGATTGATGGTAAAACTTATCATTTAGAAAAAGATTTTTATGCGACCGTGAAAAAAGGTGAAGAGCCTAAATTACAGGTGAAAGATGGCGTTTTATCCGTCGAAAATGGTCTTGAAAGTGTTAGTCCTAACTTGACAGATACCCTAAAAGTTGAAGAAGCGTCCACCAATATTATTGATTCAGCTGCTCAATTAGTGACAGGAAACTCTACTGCTGAGACAAAGGTAACCGATAAGCTCCTTAATAACAAATGGTTATTAGTCCTTATAGGAGGTATCTTCTTTATCTTGTTGGCAATTGTTTTAGAGGTTATCCGACGTTATAAAAAATCTCGAATGACGAAGTAAAGATCATCCCTTGGGATGGTCTTTTTCCTTATTATTAAGGAAAAAATCAAGGTGGTGGAGGAGAGAAAAATGGATTAAACTAGAGTTATCAGATTCAAGGAGGAAATGTCATGTCTAGATTACCAGATAATTTTTTATGGGGTGGTGCAGTAGCTGCTCATCAACTAGAAGGTGGTTGGCAAGAAGGTGGTAAAGGTCTAAGTGTAGCAGACGTGATGACAGCAGGCCGTCACGGGGTAGCTCGAGAGATTACAGCAGGTGTTGTGGAGGGGAAATATTATCCCAACCACGAGGCGATTGATTTTTATCATCGCTACAAAGAAGATATTGCTTTATTTGCAGAAATGGGCTTTAAATGCTTTAGGACTTCAATAGCTTGGACACGTATTTTTCCAAAAGGGGATGAACAAGATCCGAATGAAGCAGGTCTTCAATTTTATGATGACTTGTTTGATGAGTGCTTAAAATATGGGATTGAACCTGTTGTAACCTTGTCACATTTTGAACTCCCTTATCATTTGGTGACGGAGTATGGTGGTTTTAGAAATCGTCAGGTGATTGATTTCTTTGTGCGTTTTGCTGAGGTTGTCTTTAAACGCTACAAGGACAAAGTGAAATATTGGATGACCTTTAATGAAATCAATAACCAAGCAAATTATCAAGAGGACTTTGCTCCTTTTACAAACTCTGGTATTGTTTATCAAGAAGGTGAAGATCGTGAAGCGATTATGTACCAAGCTGCCCATTATGAATTGGTAGCTTCGGCTCGTGCTGTTAAAATTGGTCATGACATCAATCCTGATTTTCAGATCGGCTGTATGATTGCCATGTGTCCAATTTATCCTGCGACTTGCCATCCTAAAGATATTTTAATGGCGCAAAAAGCGATGCAAAAACGTTATTACTTTACAGATGTACATGTTTTTGGGCGTTATCCAAAACATATTGTGAAGTACCTAGAGCGTAAAGGAATTTCCTTAGACTTTACTGAGCAAGATCAGAAAGATTTACTAGCAGGTTGTGTGGATTATATTGGTTTTTCTTACTACATGTCTTTTGCTATTGATGCGCATCGTGAAAATAATCCGTATTTTGACTATCTTGAAACAGAAGATTTGGTTAAAAACCCTTATGTTAAGGCATCTGATTGGGAATGGCAGATTGATCCAGAAGGTCTTCGTTACGCACTAAATTGGTTTACCGATGCTTACCGTTTGCCTCTCTTTATTGTGGAAAATGGTTTTGGTGCTATTGATCAAGTAGAAGAAGATGGTATGGTGCATGATGATTATCGTATTGAGTACTTAGGGGCTCATATCAAAGAGATGATTAAGGCTGTTGATGAAGATGGTGTTGATTTGATGGGCTATACGCCATGGGGTTGTATTGACTTAGTTTCGGCTGGTACAGGTGAGATGAGAAAACGGTATGGCTTTATCTATGTTGATAAAGATGATGAGGGACAAGGTAGCTACAAACGCTCACCCAAATTATCATTTAATTGGTATAAGCAAGTCATTGCAAGCAATGGTGAGGAAGTCTAAAGATGAGAAACTTTGTAGGGAATTAATCTCCTTTCCTACAAGGTTTTTCTTATCTATTTTTGTTGATAAGGAGGAGAAAAATGGTTGGATTAGTGGCAGCATTATTAACAACTTTTGGATTTGTTCCACAGGTCATTAAAATTTTTCAGACAAAGGATACTTCGGCAATTTCTCTTGGGATGTATGCCATGACTGTATCTGGTATTGCTTTATGGTTTTGGCATGGTATCAATATTGGTGATATTCCTCTCATGTTGGCAAATGGGGTCAGTCTGTTGTTGACAGGAACCATACTCATCTGTAAATTGAGGTATAAATAACGTGAGTTGACAAAGAGGATAAAAGGGGCTATACTAAAAGAAAACGCTTTCTATGAAACAAAAGTCGCTTTCACATCCTTTATTCAGAGATTAGAGTTAGCCTAAAGAAAGGAGCCTGTCAGATGGGAGAGCTAGTGTCTTATATTTTAGGAATTGGGATTTTTTTAGTCTTCGCGTGGTTTACTATTTGGTTATATAAAAGGCTGCTAGCACCTGGTCGTTCGGGGAAAGGAGAGACAACTGTTTATGTTATTCAATTTTTAAATGGTATAGAGGTTCCTGATTTGACAAAGAGTGCTGATATGATGGCTATTCTTGACATTGAAGTGAACAATCAGACTTCTTATGTGGTGGAGAGTTTGGTTAATGATAAAAAGATTCGAGAACTGTTAGCTCAAGAATTTGGTATCCAATCACAAGATGTTTCTGTCTTTACTAAAAATTGGATGCAAGGCTAGAGATAAAAGGAGAACTTGGTGTGCTATCACCGAGTTCTTTTTATGTATAAGGTCATATTTATTTTTTCCTTATTACTAAGGAAAAGCTTACTATTGTGTTTGTAAGCGTTATCATCTATACTAGAACTATCAAAAAGATAACATTATTTCGGAGGATAAACTTATGACAAAAGCATTGATTATTTGTGCAGCAGGGATGTCATCATCTTTGATGGCTAAAAAAACAACTGAGTTTTTAAAATCTAAAGGTCATGATATTGAGGTAGATGCCATTAGTGCTACAGAAGGTGGTAAAGCAATTGCTGCAGCAGATTTTGATCTTTACCTTGTCAGTCCACAGACTAAGATGTTTTTCAAACAATTTCAAGAGGCAGGGCAGAAAGTTGATAAACCTGTTGTCCAAATTCCACCTCAAGCTTATATTCCAATTCCGATGGGAATTGAAAAAATGGCTAATTTAATCACAGAAACTCTAGGCGTCTAGGTTAAATTGGTATAAAATAGTTCTTATTGCTATAAAAGGAGAAACGATGTTAAGTCAAAAAGAAAAAAGTATCGCCCAATACTTGTTTCAACATCGAAACCAGTTTGTGACGAGTAAAGAATTGGCAGAACAAGTGAACTGCTCCGACCGTACAGTAAGGACTTATTTAAAATCACTTTCAGAATCTTTTAAAACTCTCGAAGGGGTATCGCTATTTTCTAAACAGGGATATGGTTATCAACTTCAAGTATCTGATGAGGAAGAATTTTTTAACTTAGTCGGTGAAGATTTGGTTAAAGTTGGTTAGAAAAATACCGACATTACAGATCGTCATTACTATATCATCAATAAGTTGATCTTTGAACAAAAAGATATTTTGTTTGATGATTTAGCAGATCAACTCTTTGTGAGTCGTTCAACCTTATCATCAGATATGAAGAAGATTCGTAGGATCTTATCTGATTACCATCTTAACATTAATAGTCGTGCTAATAGAGGGATTTTTGTCGAAGGGGCAGAACACCATAAACGGCGCTTCATCATGGATTACTTTTTTAGTGGTCATTTTATGAAAAACTTTCAAAACTATATCAGTGAGGAAATCTTGAATTTACCCATTAGTTTTGAAGAATTGACCATCGTTGTTTTGGATGAATGCCGAAATGGGAAACTATCTTTATCTGATTTTGTCATTCAAAATTTGGTGGTCCATATTGCGCTTGCTCTAAAGAGGGTTATGGATGGATTTCAAATGACTCCTGTTTATTTAGATCAAGAGAAATTTGCTCATGAATTGATGATTGCAAAGCACATAGTCCATCGTTTAGAACGCATGACAGGAATTATTTTTCCAAAAGAAGAGGCAGACTATATTGCTCTGCACTTAATTTCAAAAGGGAAGTACAGTACCAAAGAACGTTATCTTGACATTGAGCAGAGTTTGCGATCAGACTTAATGTTAGCACTTGAGAGGTGTGATGAACGTTATGGTTTAGCTTTTAGTCGAGATTTTACCTTGATTGAGGGCTTACTTACCCATATGGAAGTTTTGGTAGAGCGTTTAAAAAATAAGATTCAGCTAAAAAATCCTTTATTAGAAGAGGTGCGATCTCTTTATCAGGAGCCTTTTGAGTTGACGAAAGAATTGGTTAATCAGATTGTTTTCTTTAAGGATTACCACCTGTCAGATGATGAGTTAGCCTATATTGCACTACATTTGATGGCAGCTCTTGAGCGGTATAAAGAAGATAAAAAGGTGAATGTTTTAGTCATCTGTGCAACGGGATATGGTTCTGCACAGATGCTAAAGCATCGCCTACTCAATGAATTGAGTAGGCAGGTTCATGTGGTTGATGTTGTTGGTTATTATGATATCAATGATGACTTGTTGACTGGAGTTGATTTGATTATCTCCTCAATTGATTTGTCCACGTTGGTTTTTAGTGTTCCTGTTGTAACGGTGAGTGTTTTTCTAAAAAGTGAGGATGTTTTAGCCATAAAACAAGTTCTCTCTACCTTATCAGGAAGTACTTCTAGACCAATCATTAGTAAAGCTAATCAATTGGCTAGTATTTTTGACCAATATTTTTCACCAAATTACTTTCAAGTATTTGAGAAAACAGATAAGGCAGGGGTCTTAAATGCTTTAGTGGACTGTTTTAATGAACAAGAGGAAGTGAGTTACAAGTATCATCTTTTGGATTTGATGATTCAAAGAGAAAAGATGAGTTCAGTTGTCTTTGATCAAGATATAGCCGTTCCTCATCCCCTAAAAGCTTTTGATAAGCAGCATAAGATTGGTGTTGCTATTATTAAAAATGGGATAGATTGGGATGAGCAGTTTCATCACATTAAATTAGTTTTTCTGGTCTCACCTTCCGTACATGATAATGATGGTTTGTCAGACTTAACCCAACTTTTAGTTCGTCTCACTGAGCGGTCTGATATTAAGGAAAAAATGATTCACTCTCAGTCCTATGAGGAATTTAAACAGTTATTCTTATCCATTATATAGAAAGGTTGTTTTATGAATACAGAGGAATTGCAAGTTGTTGCTTTTGAAATTATTCTAAGTAGCGGTAACGCCAGAAGTCTTGTCCATGAAGCCTTTGGCTTTATGAGAGAAGGGCAGTATGAAGAAGCCAAGCAAAAGTTAGAAGATGCCAATACAGAGCTATTAGCAGCCCATCATGCACAGACGTCACTGCTACAAAATTACGCTAGTGGTGTGGAGATTAAAATAGAAATCATTATGGTGCACGCGCAAGATCACTTGATGACCACTATGACCTTGCGAGAGGTCGCTCTAGAGATGCTAGCTTTGCATCAAAAAATAGCTTAGGGGGATAAAACGATGAGTCAAAAAACTAAAACTATTGATGCACAAACCTTAAAACGTCAGCAAATTGAAAAAAATAATGCCTTCAATCGTTTTATGCTTTTTAGATACTCATTAGCCATTTTCTTCTTTGCTAATCTTTACTGGTTATTGATCTTGGCTTATAAAACGAGCTTCTTGATATTGGCTCCGACCTTATTATTATTCTTACAGATTTTGGCTTGTTCAGAGCAAGTCAGACTATATGGAAATAAGGTTGTTCGACTAAAACAAACGAAGCTGGCTTTACAAGCTCAAGGGATCATTAACCTTGTCTTGTTGGTATTACTATCTTTCAATTTTGGTAGGGCTGTCTTTCCTATTTTTTCAGACCAATGGCAAGCTCGTCTATTTTTGATAGGTCTTCAAATTTTAGGTCTTATATTGATTAGAATCAATCTTCACCGTATCACTGAGATTAAAGAAGATAGAGATACTTATTACCACCGTTTTCAAAAGATGCAACAATTTTACTAAATATTTAGAAGGAGATTTCTAATATGGAAGAACAAAACGGATTATTTGGTTTCCTTGAAAAATACTTAATGGGACCAATGGGAAAAATTGCACAGTATAAAGTTGTTCGGGCTATCACAGCTGCAGGGATGGCAGCAGTACCATTTACGATTGTCGGATCAATGTTTCTCGTTTTTAGTATTTTACCTCTAGCCTTTTCATTCTGGCCTGTAGTGGGGGATATCTTTGATGCCTCATTTAATAAGTTCACCAGTCTTTATATGGTCGCTAATACAGCAACTATGGGATGTTTATCTCTTTACTTTAACTTGGTTATTGGCTATGAACTCACTAAGATTTATGCTGAGGAAGAAGGTTTGAACCTAACACCAATTAATGGTGCGCTCCTATCTCTTTTCGCCTTTATCATGACAGTGCCACAGATTGTGTTTAAAGATGGTGTGATGTCTGCCATTCATACATTGGATGCGGATGGAACCATTGTTGTAGATGGATGGCAAATGGGTGGTGGTGTTGCTCGTTTTGGAACAACAGGTATTTTTACAGCTATCCTCATGGCGATTGCAGCAGTTTTACTTTACCGCCTTTGTGTGAAGAATAACTGGGTTATTAAAATGCCTGATTCAGTACCAGAAGGTGTTTCTCGTGGTTTTACAGCTTTGATTCCAAGTTTTGTCGTGGCTTTCTTTATGATTGCGGTTAATGGTATCTTAGTTGCTTAGGGAACCGATATCTTTAAAGTGATTGCCATTCCATTTGGATTCGTTGCTAATTTAACAAACTCATGGATTGGTTTAGTCATTATTTATCTTTTGACACAAGCTCTTTGGATTGTTGGGATTCATGGTGCTAATATTATCTTTGCTTTTGTTAGTCCCATTGCACTGGCTAATATGGCAGCTAATGCAGACGGTGCTCGCTTTATCGTCGCAGGTGAATTTTCAAATATGTATGTCATTGCAGGTGGATCTGGTGCTACTTTGGGGCTATGTATTTGGCTTGCAACACGTGCCAAATCAGAGCAACTAAGTGCTATTGGTAAAGCTTCTATTGTACCAGGCATCTTTAATATCAATGAGCCGCTGATCTTTGGTCTTCCAATTATCTACAATCCTGCACTAGCTATTCCATTTATGCTTGCACCGATTGCATCTGCAACAGTTTACTATTTTGCTATGAAGCTCAATCTTGTAAACGCTGTTATTGCACAAGTACCATGGCCAACACCAGTTGGAATAGGTGCTTTTCTTGGAACAGCTGACTGGCGTGCGATTATCTTATCCTTGTTGTGTGCCTTAACAGCCTTTCTTATCTACTATCCATTTGTTCGTGCCTATGACAAAAAATTAGTAGCAGAAGAACAAGGGCTTGCTTAAATTTAAGTAAGCTATAAATAAAAAAGCAACGATTTTGAGATCGTTGCTTTTTGGATGGTGTGCTTAATATCGAAGGAGTGTTTTTGGGGTTTTAGTAAAGGTTTCAAAGCCAGTTTTGGTCACATAACCACAATCTTCAATGCGGACACCTACTTTTCCAGGGATATAGATTCCTGGCTCTACTGAGAAACACATGCCTTCTTGGATAACAAGATCATTTCCCTCCATAATAGATGGGAATTCATGGACATCCATTCCGATGCCATGTCCAAGTCGATGGTTGAAATATTCTCCGTAACCAGCTTTCTCAATGACCTCGCGTGCAGCTTGATCGACTTGACTAGCTGTAACACCAGGTTTGATAAAGTCTTGGGCGGCTAGTTGGGCTTCTAAACAGAGGTGATAAATCTCTTCTTTAAAAGTATCAGGTTTACCAACAGCTACCGTTCGCGTCATATCAGACATATAGCCATTAGCTGAGATACCGAGGTCAAAAAGTAGAAGCGCATCGTTTTCAATAGGATTATCTGCTGGAATACCATGAGGATTAGCAGCATTAGTCCCTGTTAAGACCATGGTTTCAAAACTCATATCGTAACCTAAACGTTTCATTTCATATTCGATTTTGGCAACAATATCTGTTTCTGTTTGTTCAAGAGAAATAGCATCAAAACCAATAGAAACAGCTTTATCTGCGAGTTGACCAGCAAAGAGCATTTTGTCAATTTCATCTGAGGACTTCAATAAACGCATTTGATTGAGATAAGGTGTGAGGTTGACAAATTCAGATGAAAAGACACTTTCTAATCCTCTAAACTTAGTCAGGTTAAGGTGATCAAACTCAAGAGCAACTTGTTGGAAATCTGTTTTTGGCAGAACAGCCTTAATTTTTTCCCAAGCATTTTCAGAATCAACATAACCCACGACAGGAAAATTAACAGTTTGACGAGCACGCGCCACATCTAATTCTGGTAGAAAAAGTAGCGGCTCTTTTTGAGAGATGACAAAAAGATACATATGTCTTTCATGAGGATCACCATAGTAGCCTGTGAGATAGTTGATAGAAACAGGATCAGAGATCACCGCACAAGCAATCTGATTTGCTTCAAGTGAGTGGAGTAGTTGCGTAATTTTAGACATAACATTACCTTCCTTTTGTCTTCTATTTTTTCAAAAAAATACTGAAAAATCAAGTGTTTGATGATTTTTTCAAAGATTTTCATTTATTTTGCTTGAAAGTGTTTTCAAAAGGTGGTATTATAATTATGAAAGCATGATTTTCAGAATAGAAAGGATGTCGCTTATGAACACTGATGAAACTATTACTATTTATGATGTTGCTCGTGAAGCGGGCGTTTCTATGGCAACCGTTAGCCGTGTTGTTAATGGAAACAAAAATGTAAAAGAAAATACACGAAAGAAGGTCCTTGAGGTTATTGAGCGTTTGGATTATCGTCCAAATGCTGTGGCAAGAGGTTTAGCAAGCAAAAAGACAACAACAGTTGGGGTAGTTATCCCTAATATTGCTAATAGTTATTTTTCAACCTTGGCGCGTGGGATTGATGATATTGCTGCTATGTACAAGTATAATATCGTTTTGGCTTCTAGTGATGAAGATGATGATAAAGAAGTAAATGTTGTGAATACTTTGTTTGCTAAACAGGTTGATGGTATTATTTTTATGGGTTATCACCTAACAGACAAAATTAGAGCAGAGTTTTCACGCTCTCGTACGCCTGTTGTTTTGGCTGGAACGGTTGATTTAGATCATCAATTGCCAAGTGTTAATATTGATTATGGGCAAGCGGTAAAAGATGTGATTGCTATTTTAGCTGAAAATCATCAGAAAATTGCCTTTGTTTCAGGTCCTTTAATTGACGATATTAATGGTAAGATTCGTTTGACAGGATATAAGGACGGTTTGAAAGTTAATCAATTAGATTTTAGTGAAGGGTTAGTTTTTGAAGCGAAGTACCGTTATGATGAAGGTTTTGAATTAGCAGAGCGTGTGGTAAATTCAGGTGCAACGGCAGCCTATGTCACTTCTGATGAATTAGCAGCAGGTCTTCAAAATGGTCTTTTTGCGATGGGTAAATCTGTCCCAGAAGATTTTGAAATCATTACAAGTAATGATTCCCCAATTACAAAATATACTCGTCCTAACCTCTCGACTATTAGCCAACCTGTTTATGATTTAGGGGCAATTAGTATGAGGATGTTGACTAAAATCATGAACAAAGAAGAATTAGACGAAAAAGAGATTATCTTAAATCACGGCATCACTAAACGTGGTTCAACAAAGTAAAGAGTTCGCTTCATTTCCAACCTCAGGCTGTCATTTAGACAGTTTGAGGTGTTCGGTGATGGGAGGAAAATAGTCCAGTAACTATTTTAGCCCTGACCGATATGTTTGGAAGTGAGGGAGCTCTTTTTATTGTCTTTTCGTATTGGGATGAATTTTAGATAAAAATAAGATATAATAGCAATATGAAGATTTTACTGTATCTAGAGGCGGAACATTATTTAAGAAAGTCAGGAATTGGTCGTGCCATTAAACATCAAGAGCGTGCCCTATCTCTTAAAGAGATTCCTTATACCACCAATCCAGAAGAGGAATATGATATTGTTCATATCAATACCTATGGGTTTAAAAGCTGGCGTTTAATGGACAGAGCTAAAAAGGCTGGCAAAAAGGTTATCATGCATGGGCATTCTACGGAAGAAGATTTTAGAAATTCCTTTATTGGAAGTAACCTGTTAGCACCTTTATTTAGACGCTACCTTTGTCATTTTTATCATAAAGCAGATTTTATCATTACTCCGACACCCTATTCTAAAGAGTTAATTACTGGCTATGGTGTGAAAACTCCCATTGAAGCAGTATCTAATGGGATTGATTTGAGCCGTTATCAAAAAGATTCAGCTAAAGAGGAGGCTTTTCGTTCTTACTTTAATATCAAGCCGAACGAAAAAGTAGTGATTTGCGCAGCCCTTTATTTTAAAAGAAAAGGAATTGAAGATTTTGTCAAAGTGGCAGAACAAATGCCTCATGTTCGTTTTATTTGGTTTGGTGAAACGAATAAATGGGTTATTCCAGCTAAGATTAGACGAATCGTCACAAAGCACCATCCTTCTAATGTGACGTTTGCAGGTTACATCAAAGGAGATGTTTTTGAAGGGGCTATGAGTGGAGCTGATGCGTTCTTTTTCCCCTCTTATGAGGAGACAGAAGGTATCGTTGTCTTAGAGGCATTAGCGAGTCATCAGCATACTGTTTTACGAGATATCCCTGTTTATGAGGGGTGGTTAGATGAAACAGCGACGGTATTTGGTAAGGATGTTGAGGATTTTGTGGCAGCTTTATCTGCTATTTTAGCGGGAGAAGTAGATAAGAGAAAAGAAGGTTACCGAGTCGCAGAAAGTCGTAGTATTGAGCGAATTGCGGATCAATTAGGTACAGTTTATCAAAAAGTCATGGAGTTATAAGATGAGGATAGGTCTTTTTACAGATACTTATTTTCCACAGGTATCAGGTGTGGCATCAAGTATTCGAACATTAAAACAAGAGTTAGAAAAACTAGGCCACGATGTTTATATTTTTACTACTACTGATAAGCATTTAAAACATGGTGAAGATGAAACCATTATCCGATTGCCTAGTGTTCCTTTTATTTCGTTTACAGATCGTCGAGTGGTTTATCGTGGCATTATGTCATCTTATCGGATCGCTAAAAAATATCAATTAGACATTATTCACACTCAAACAGAGTTTGGTATGGGCTTGTTAGGGAAAATGATAGGGAGAGCCTTGAGGATTCCTGTTATTCACACCTATCATACGCAATATGAAGACTATGTTCACTATTTTGCTAAGGGTAAGGTGATCACACCAAGTATGGTCAAGTATATTGTGCGAGGTTACCTTAACGATTTAGACGGTGTGATTTGTCCCAGTCGTATTGTCTTAAATGTTCTTGATGACTATGCGGTTAAAATTCCTAAGAAGATTATTCCAACAGGAATAGAATTAGAGAAATATTTACGTCCAGATATTACGGAAGAATCCTGTTTACAATTGCGAGATGAATTGGGGCTTACAAGTGATGAG
>CAMCQB010000043.1 GCA_945876895.1 uncultured Streptococcus sp. | reverse complement strand
GCTTTTCAAAAGCATTGAAGCAAGAGGGATTTACAGAAAAAGGAAAATTTCAACTGATGGCTTTTCGCAACAACGAAATTAAAGTCCTCGAGACAATGTTGAAAGAAATGGCAGTCGAACGTAAAAAAGTAGGCACAAATAATATTAAAGATATGCGTGAGTACAAAGAAATGATGGCTAAACTTGAGGAGGAGAAAGAAAAGAAACTGAATGATATTAAAGCTGAAATCACTTCTGAGGTCTCAAAAGTAGAAAAAGAATTTGCAGAAAAGAAAGAGAAGTTAAATACACTTGAAAAAGAGATTGATAGAAAAACACAATCAATTGAACAATATGATAATGTCATCCATTCAAAGCAAGAGTCTGTTAATAAGTTAGATGAAAAGTTTGAAGCTAAAGCTGATAAACTAGAATTACTATTAGCTCAAGAAAAAGCTATAAATGCTATCAACGAACAATTATTAAAGGATATTGGAATTAAAGAGGATAAGAATTACCTATTTACAAAAGACTTTAAATTAGAAGAACGTGGACTAATTGGAAAAAAAGAAAAATTCGCTGTTGTACCATTAAAAATTTTTGAAAAAATGTTATACCAAGTAAATACCAAACCTATGAAACAAATTTTAGACGATTTTATTGATAAAGTCTTTAACAATAGTATGGTCAAAGGATTGAAACAGAAAATTAGCCAGTTAACTGGTGAATTGAAAAGAGCTAGAGAACAGCTTCAACATGAGAGGTCTGTACGAATTGCTGAACAGAAAGAAGCAGAGAAAAGAATGGATTCACTATTGAAAGAAGTACAGCCTGCAATGAACCTTTACGACGATTTTCAAAAATATCTCACTGAAAATGATAATAAAAAAGTATTTGACCGTATCGAAAAACACAAAAAGTTACACCGAGAACAAAAGAGTAAAAATCGCAATACAAATGATTAACCCTATTAAAAGAGAAGCCCCTTCAAGATATCACCATCAGTGAACTTTCCAAGGAATCACAGATTAGTCGTGTATCCTATTATCGACATTATCCACATATGGAGGCAATTTTGCAGGAACTTATTCAGCATCTTCTTAATAAATGGAACGAAGACCACAAGGAAGCTTTTGAAAAAGATATTGAGGAATTCGGACGAAACGATTTACAACTAGCAAGTCTTTTTGGACATGTTAAGAAGAATGCTGAGTTTTATAACCTACTATTTGAAAGAAATCTACTCCATCTCATCATTCCATATTTAAAAATTATCCTAGCACCACAGGAACAAGTAGATAACTATGCAACATACCTCGAAGCATTTTCTCTCTACGGCATATTTGGTTGGATGCAAGAGTGGATAAGACTGGGCATGCAAGAATCTGCTGAAGAATTGGAAACTTGGTTGAGAATGCGCGAGATCTGATTCAGATTTCTTTATTGTATTTAATTAAGAATCTGAGATTTAAATATCTGAATATAGAATAGTTCTTAGAATTTACTGATTCAATACTAATTGATTTTAATACTTAAAAAGTGGGTATATTTCTATTCCCACAAACTCCTTGTCAATGGAAACAAACACGTACCCACAGGGTAAATGGAAATAGAATTGGATAATTTCTAGCTATCACTTTTACTCACTCCAAAGATTTACTCACTCCGATACTTCCCCACTATATAGCAAAAAGCCTTGCAATCAAGGCTTTTCATTATCCCTATCGTTCAAAGGTTTCTAGTCCTTCACAAGCAGAGCAACACACAAGACATGGATTGAAGTAATAGAAGAAGAAACATACAGCTTTATAACCAAAGTGGAGTATTGCTCCAAATAAATATAAAATACATAAAATTCAATACGGATATTAATTCATTTAATTATCAATATCAATAGAATATAAAAATAGCGTTGTTCTTATTTGAATAGAATCATATTTTTTATGTTGCCATTTCTATAATATCACTTTAGAATACAAATGCCTATACCAAAACTTTCGATTATATCATACCGAAATATCTCAGTGCATCTTTAATCGCTTCTTCTTTTTCAGTTGGACAATTTGTGACATGTTGGTCGCCGTCTGCTTTTCTAGATTTATTATAATTTTCTCGTTCAATTAAATCATACTTACGTTTTACTTGTGCAATGTACAGACTTGAAACTTTAAAACCATACTTATTCAAAACATAGTCTTTTATCTCTGGATATGTTGCGTCTTTTTTTATATTAATGGAACTAAAATCTTTCTCATCAATTTCAATGTTAATATGATGCACAGCATCAAGTTTGGACAATAGTGCAACTGTCTCGACGTGATGCGTTTGCGGGAAGAGGTCAACGGGTTGGACTTTTTTAAGTTTATAGCCTAGCTCTTCATAACGCTTGATGTCACGCGCCATGGTGGCAACATTACATGAGATGTAGGTGATTTTCTCTGGTTGCATGGCAACACTTGATGTGATAAAACTTTCGGTCAAGCCTTTTCTCGGGGGATCGACTAAGATAACATCGGGTTTGATACCTTTCTGACTCCACTTCTTCATGGCATCTTCTGCTGTCGCACAGACGTAGTTGGCATTTGTGATACCGTTACGCTTAGCATTTTCCTCAGCATCTTGAACAGCGGAAGCGACCACTTCAACTCCGTAAACTGCCTTTACCTTTTTAGCAAATGAAAGACCAATTGTCCCAATACCTGAGTAAGCATCAATCACCACGCTATCTGATGCCAAATCTGAAAAATCAATGGCTACTTGATAGAGTTGCTCAGCCATTTCGGTATTGACTTGATAAAAAGATTGAGCTGAAATAGCGTAACTATTTCCTAACATGCTATCAGTGATGGTATCCTGACCATAAAGTGTTTTAAAGTCTTTTCCAAAAATCGCATTAGTATTTTTATCATTGATATTCTGAATGACTGACACTAAGTTAGGAAAGTCTTTCACTAACTGCTCAATGACTTGCTCAATACGGAAAATTTTAGGACGCGTCGTTACTAAGACCAACATGAGATGCCCTGAATAATGGCCACGACGAACCACAATATTACGAATCAAGCCTGTCTGCTCCTTTTCATCGTAAGGCTTAAGGTCAAAACGACGCAACAAATCTCGTGTCGCTAAAATCAAGCGGTCAATTTCCTTGTCCTGAATATAGAAGTCTTCAATAGGGATCAAGTCATGCGAATTTTTACGGAAGAAGCCTGTTTCCAACTGACCCTTAACACGACGCACAGGTACCGCAGCTTTATTACGATAAGCAAGAGGTGCTTTCATTCCTAACGTTTTAGGAATATCAATAGCTGAAATTCCTGCAATCTTATACAAACTATCTTTAACCTGCTTAGTTTTAAAGTCAAGCTGGGCACCATAGGT
This sequence comes from uncultured Streptococcus sp., assembly GCA_945876895.1. GTDB lineage: Bacteria > Bacillota > Bacilli > Lactobacillales > Streptococcaceae > Streptococcus > Streptococcus porcorum. The sequence goes on along the minus strand of CAMCQB010000043.1, from coordinate 9,517 downwards.
CAGATGCCCTAGATCTGCAATACCAGATCTCAAGTATGCCAAATCAACATTTTGATTACGATGCTCTGAATAAGACAAGTATTCCTCAACCTTACCGTACCCCATTTTCTTATTGAGCTTGAGCACCCGCATACGAATACGTTCTCCTGGAAGTGCGTTTTCAACAAAAAAGACCAAACCATCAACCTTAGCTACTCCAGCTCCTTCATGGCTTAAATCAATAATATCAACCTCAACAATACTATTTTTAACTAACATTCTTCCCCCTTAGTTTTCTTCTACAAGAATCATTCACTGCTCTCTATTATAGCATATATAACTAAAATTTATGGTCTATCATAAAAAATAAAGATTATCCAAATAATTCCGTAACTGATATCCTATTAGTAATTACTTTTTAAGGAGAACGATATGCCAAATTTAACAATACATACGATTGAGACTGCACCCGATGAGGTTAAAGATACGCTAAGAACGGTTGAAAAAGATAACGGTGGCTATATTCCAAACTTAATTGGACTACTAGCTAATGCCCCTACTGCTTTAGAAACTTATCGTACAGTAGGTGCAATCAATCGACGCAACTCTCTGACACCAACCGAGCGCGAGGTTGTTCAAATTACTGCCGCTGTAACTAACGGTTGTGCCTTCTGTGTAGCAGGGCACACAGCTTTTTCCATCAAGCAAATCCAAATGCCACCAAATCTTCTTGAAGCACTCCGCAATGCTACACCAATTGAAGATGATCAAAGATTAGATACCTTAGCAAAATTCACCATTGCTGTGATTAACACCAAAGGTGCTGTTGGAGATGAGGCTTATAAGGACTTCCTTGATGCAGGCTTTACGGACCAAAATGCCCTTGACGTCATTTTAGGTGTCAGTCTAGCCACTCTCTGTAACTATGCTAACAATTTAGCCCAAACACCAATCAATCCCGAGCTAGCAGCTTACGCTAAATAATGAAGGAGAAAACCTGCCTATGACTTATTTTTCAACCGAATTTATCACTTGGTTAGACCAGCATGCAGACCAACTGGACCAAGAATCAGGAGAACTCGCAGATCAATTGCTCAAAAAAATCGCTCAGTTTAATGTGTTTAAAATCGGAGTTCCTAAAGAACTCGGTGGACTTGGTGGCGATAAAACAGATGTTATTGACCTTCTATCTGAGCTAGCTGAACATTCTCTCACAGCTGCTTTTATCTCCTGGGGGCATCGTACCTTCATTGAATATATTCTTGCCAGTCCCAATCCTTATCCACGTCAAACCTGGCTAAAAGACCTACTCGATGGAGACATCGCTGGGGGAACGGGTTTATCAAACGCTGTCAAATACCTGTCTAACATTGAGGAATTGAATGTCACCATTAGCCAAGAAGGAGATGATTTCTACCTTGATGGTCGCCTGCCTTGGGTTACTAACCTGCGTTCAGATCGTTTTCTAGCTGTTTTTGCGGCTGGCTTTAAGGATAATCGCAAGCCTTGGATTTTAGTCATCCCATCTACTGCCGAAGACCTCACCCGTTCGCCTGATTTAGAGTTTGTCTCCCTACAAGGTGCTAATACAGCTGCCCTTAGCTTCAACCATGTCAAACTAGATAAGAACTGGGTCTTGTCTACAGATGCTCCTGATTACATTGCACAAACACGACCAAGTTTTCTAGGCTTTCAATTCGGGCTAGCACTTGGTCTTGCTAAACGCTCACTATCAGAAGTTCAAAATAGTCTAAATAGCAACCGAAGCGTTCTAAAAAATGACTATCAAGCGACCCTAGCACAATTAGAAGCAATTCAAGGCAACCTATTCCAAGGGTTGAAACGTGACAATTACTTTATCCAACACCCTAAAGAACTCTTTCAACTACGTATTGATATCGTCGATGTCGTTACAGCAAGCCTACTCCTAGAGCTACAAGCCAGCGGAGGACAAGGGTACTTTAAGCAATCATCTTCCAGTTTTATCCGTCGTTGGAACGAAGGAGTCTTTTTACCAATTGTCACACCGAGCGCCGTGCAACTTCGCCATATCTTAGCTAAAGCGTAAAGTAAGTGAGACGGCTTATGACAGCATTCCTATCAAATGTTCCACTTGCCATAACCAGCCTAATGCTAGCACTATTTAGTCTGGCTAATTTACTTAGTGACTTTCCTAAACTATCAGGTATAGTCTATCTTTTAGCCACACTGCTTCTAAGTCTCATCACTGGCCGACTTCTATTAACTGCAAAAACATTACTAACGGAATTTGAAAATCCTGTTGTTGCCTCTAGTTTTGCCAGCTTTTTTATGAGCCTCTTTGTGTTCATAACTACTCTACCTTTTGAACAAAGATTAAAGATAGGCTTATGGGGTTTAGTTCTTATCAGCTATCTGATTTATATCGTCTGGTTTAGTGATCACTTTATTCCCCAAAAAAATCTTGATCAGATTTATCCTAGTTGGTTTGTTCTCTATGTTGGTTTAGCGATTAGTATCCCCACTAGTCCTAGTAACACTTTAGAGTTGCTCCATTTGCCAATTTTAATTTTTTCCAGTCTAGCTTGGCTCATTCTATTTGTCACCATCACTTACAGGCAGATTAAAAAACCTCTGTCTTTAACAGAAAAACCTTTATTAGCCATATACGCGGCTCCCCTCTCCCTACTGTTGACAGCTTATCTAAAACTTTTCCCAGTAGCAAATCATCCATTGATTTTAGGGGTGCTTCTGTTTTCTCAACTCCTCTATCTATTTGCACTAGTTATCTTTTTCAAACAAATAAAGAACACATTTTCCCCTACTTTTTCTGCTTTCAGTTTTCCTCTTGTTAGCAGCGTAGGCGCTTTGAAAGCAAGTCTCCCTCTTTTTAACCATCACCAAGCCATACTTATACTTTATACAGTAGAACTCCTTCTTGTCATTACTATCATTTGTTTCCTTACCTATAATGTTTTCAAGTTTTTTAGACAAAAATCCCTAAAAATACTTCATTCTTCTATAATAAATAAATAAAAATAAATGAGATAATAAAAAAACTCTAAAATTCTACTCACATAGAATTTTAGAGTTTTTTATCTAACGAAATCCCAGGTCAGCTAATTCCTTTTGATAACTATCAAAATCAATCAACAGACCTTGACCTCCATAAATATCGTAAGCATCTACCCAATCACCATTTTCTGGAATTGTCGTCCGCTCGATTCCTTTTTGACCACTTGAAATAACAGAAAGACCATTTTGTACAATGAAAGAATAAGGAACATTCGTTGAGGTTAAGGCAAAAATCGTTCCCAAAGCTGTTGATCCTGTAAATAGTTTTGTTGGATTTTTTAACTGTGTCATAACAGCTTGCATGACTTGTTGTTGACGCTTCGTCCGACCAAAATCACCCTCATCATCTTTTCTAAAACGAGCATAATTCAGTAAAGTCCGTCCATCCATGTACTGTGTTCCAACTTTGATAGTTTGATTAGGAACTACACCATCCTTCATATTAAGATCATCAGGCACCTCGACCTTATCCACTTCTTCTCCATCTACAGTAGCAAATTGTGCATCAATTTTGACACCATTTGGAAATAGAGCATCAATAGCTTCTGCAAAGGTTTCAAAATCAACCATAGCATAATATTTAATATCAATATCAAAATTACGCTTTAAAGTTTCTCGTAACAATTCTGCACCTTGGTTATCATTTTGTTCCCCAATATTAAAAGCCGTATTCAGTTTATTGTCAACTGTATAATCATCGGCACTGACACCTTCAATATTGACCAAAATATCTCTCATGAAGCTAACCATTTTTATCTTGCCATCTTCATTTCCAATATTAACAACCATAATGGTATCTGCTCTAGCATCTGTTGACTGCTCAGTTACTCGCTTATCAGTTCCCATAATTAAAATATTGGTGCCATCACTGGTTTCCTCTCCATTAAAAACTTCAACAACCGCAGCCTTATGATTAGCTTCAGCTTCTTGTTGCGCATCATTTCTTCCTTTAAAAAAGAGAAAAATCATAATGGAAATGACGGTAAGAAGAAAAAGTAAGAAACCATAAAAGAAATATTTTAATTTCTTTTTTTTCCCTGTCTTTTTGGGTGTTAGTCTTTTTTTATCCTGTTTTTTAGGAGAAACAGGTCTTGAAGAAGGAGTGTCTTTAGAATGTGGTGGAATGACACTAGTTTCCTTGTATGGTGTAAGCTGAGGCGAGGCTTGAGTTTCAGAAATGGGCAATCCCTGTCTTTTTCTATTTAGATAGTCAAATTCCTCTTTTTCCCTAGGTGTCAAATAGCTGATATTAGCCAATAAATAGTTAAACCTAAGTCGTTCATGATGATTTAGATTGGACATTTCTCACTGGTCTTTCTTATTTTTACGTTTCATTCTAATATTCGATAATTATAATTGAAAAACGGGATAATCACCTAAAATTTTATAGGAAATTCCAATTACAGCTAACTCTTCTAGAGCAAAGTCAACCAACTGATTGTTTTCATTATCTAAATCGATAATAAAGAAATATTCCCCTAGAGTTGTCTTTAAAGGGCGACTCTCAATTTTTGTCAAATCAATTCCTCGCCAAGCAAACGTAGATAGAGCCTTATAAAGTGCACCAGGTAAATTATCTGGAAGAGTTAAAGCTAAAGAAAGTTTACGATCTATTTTTTTTAGTTGAATCTCAGGCTTTTGCTCTCCCAAAACCCAAAATCTCGTAAAGTTTTCTTCCATCTCCTGAATATCATTTGCAATAATAGTCAAACCATATTCTTTAGCTGCAGCTTCTGGGGCGATTGCTGCAAAAGCTTCCTTAGGATGTTCCGAAACATATCGAGCAGCATAGGCCGTACTAGCTGTGATTTCAATCTTTGCCTCTGGATAGTGCTTTGTGATGTACTTTTTCCCTTGAGCAATGGCTTGAGGATGAGAAAATATTTTTTCAATATGTTCCCCATCATTTTTAACCATTAATTGTTGCTTAATATGCTGAATAATTTCAGCCACTGCATGAATTTTAGCTTGATGAAATAAATAATCCAAAGTTTCATGAACAGATCCCTCAATAGAGTTTTCAACTGGAACAATGGCATAGGTCACCTGATGACTTTCATAAGCCTTAATCACTTCAGTAATGTTCGAAAATGGGATTAACTCTTCTTTGGGAAAAGTTTTTAAAGCAACATTGTGTGTAAAAGAGCCACTTGGACCCAAATAGGCTATCTTCATCCAATTTCCTCTACAATTTCAGCAGGTGTTTTTCCAGATACAAGAATAACTCGGCTAGCAGCTTCTTCATACAAGGCTTGACGACGGTCAAATAAAGCTTGAAAAGCCTCTTTGGTATTGTTAACAAAAAGCGGTCGAATATTTTTTGTATCTGCTTGAATACGCTTGTGCACTGTTTCTAAATCTGCTTTTAGATAAATGGTATCCGCATTAGCAGCTAACAAGCGACGATTATGTTCACTTTCAACAACTCCACCGCCAGTTGACACAACTTGATTGGTTTTCAAAAGCTCTTCTAATACTTCCGATTCAATCTTTCTAAAAGCTGCTTCTCCTTCTTTTGCAAAAAAATCTGCAATCGGCATCCCAATACGTTCAGTGATGATAGCATCCATATCAACATAATTAGGGTCTAATAACTGAGCAATTGTGGTTTTTCCTGCCCCCATAAATCCGATTAAAATTTTAGCCATTGAGCAATGCCTCCATATGATCAAAGAACATCGGATAGCTTGTGTTAATCGCCTCCGCACGTTCCAGAATAACATCCCCATCTTTAACCAATAGACCAGCAATCGCAGCCATCATCCCAATACGGTGATCTCCATAAGTATTGATTGTTGCACCATGAAGGGCTGTTCTTCCCTCAATAATCATGCCATCCTCAGTAGGTGTAATATTTGCTCCCATAGCGTTCAAGGCATCTGCAACTACTTGGATACGGTCTGTTTCCTTAACTTTTAACTCTTCTGCATCACGGATAACAGTTGTTCCCTTAGCTTGAGTAGCCAATAGTGTGATAATGGGTAACTCATCAATGAGGCGAGGAATAATATCACCTGCAATTTCAGTCCCAACTAAATCAGAAGTTTCAACCGTAATTGTCGCTGATTTTGCAACCTCATCAACTTGCGAAAGTGTGATGTTACCATTCATGCTCTTAATCACATCAATGATACCTGTACGAGTTTCATTAATCCCAACATTTTCCAAAACAACTTTAGAATTTGGAACAATAAGTCCCGCCACTAACCAAAAGGCTGCTGAGGAAATATCTCCAGGAACAGTGACATCTTGTCCAACAAATTCTTGTCCCCCTGAAATACGAATCTCTTTATCATTGACAGAAATCTCTCCGCCAAACTGAACAATCATGTCTTCAGTATGATTACGCGTTTTTTCTTTTTCAATGATAACACTCTCTCCCTCAGCTTGTAGAGCTGCAAAAATCAAGGCTGACTTCACTTGAGCAGAAGCAACAGGCAAATGGTAGTGAATTGGTTTTAGGGTTTTGCTTCCACGAATCTGCAAAGGGGGTAAATCACGTTCGGTTTGCCCCGAGATTGTTGCTCCCATCTGAGATAAAGGGATAGTCACTCGATCCATTGGACGTTTGGATAAACTATCATCTCCAAACATCTCTGCTTCAAAATCTTGTCCCGCTAAAACACCTGAAATCAAGCGAATAGACGTTCCTGAATTTCCCATGTCTAAGGCATTTTTAGGAGCTTTTAAACCGTCAAACCCAACTCCATGAACCTTGACAATCTCACCATCATCCTCAATTATTACGCCTAAATCACGAAAGACTTGCATGGTTGAAAGGACATCCTCACCACGTAGAATATCACGAACAGTCGTCACACCTTTAGCTAGACTACCAAACATGATTGATCTATGGCTAATGGATTTATCTCCAGGAACACGAATTGTTCCTTTCAATTGTCTTGCATTCGTCTTTAACTTCATCTCATACACTCCAAAATCTATAATTATAACTATTCTATCATAAAACAAGGCATTTTATCTTAATTTCTCTTGTTTTTTAGTATTTTATGAAGAATTTTTTTAGGTTTACAATAAAAGGAGTTGAGACCTATTATCCAACTCCTTTCTCTCTTATTTAACAAGTTCTTGCAATGGAGCAAATACAATTTTTTCAATATCTGCTATGTAAACGGACAAGCGTTGTTGTTGATCGAAATAATTTTTCAAAATTGAATTAGCTTCAATTTGTTCTCCCAACTCCATCATGGCTGTCTGATCTTCTTGGCTAGGCATTTGTCCTGTTTGCATCAACCCTTGCATTTTTTCTTGCATGGCTACAAAGTCTGACCACAAGCTTTGAGCAGCTGAATCAGCTTCAATTTGTTGTTTCGCTTCTTCTACCGCCTTATATTCCGGTAATAGACGGATACCACGCTCTAATTCATTTGCTAAATCATAGACATTCGTTGACATACTATTTCTCCTTTAAATTGTTACACGATAAGACGTGTTTTCTGTAATCACTTTTTGTGCATGTTTCAAATCTTTTTCATTCTTAAATGAAATTTGAAGTATGCCATGGATGTCTTCTCTATTCTCTTCATTGATATGAACATTAACAAGAGAAGTTCCCCTCAAGAGTTCTAGAATATGCAAAATGACATCTTCTTCATCTGGAACATCAACAAAAAGATCATAAGAGCTATCAACTCCCCCACGTTTATGGATTTCCATTTCTTTTCTAGTTTTTCGACCATGATCAAAAAATGACCATATTCCTTCTTCGTCACCTTTTTCAATTAATGACACCACTTTATCTAAGCGTTCTTTAAAATCCTCAATACGGTCAAGCACAGCAGCCTTATTAGTCAACAAAATGCTTGTCCACATGCTTGGTTCACTCTCTGCAATCCGTGTCATATCACGGAATCCCCCTGCAGCAAAGTGATTAGTCATTTGATGGAGTTTTGCATAATCACCTGCTTGCTCCATCAAACTCGAAGCAATGATATGGGGGAAATGACTAATTTGACTAGTCACATTATCATGCTCTTTAGGATCAATCTCTACAAAACGCGCTTGCAACCCAGACAAAACCTCTTTTAAATTAGCAATAGTATCAGGTTGTGTCATTTTTGAGGGGGTAAAAATATAATAAGCGTTTTCAAAAAGGGTGACATCTGAGGCAATTACACCTGATTTATGACTACCGGCCATAGGGTGACTTCCCACAAATTGAACAGGACGCCCTTTTAGATAGTGATCGGCTGCTGTAACGATGTCAAGCTTAGTTGATCCAGCATCTGTAATGATAACATTTGATTTTAAATCTAGCTCGGCTAACATTTTAATAAAAGCAATCGTCTGTTTGATAGGGACCGCTAAAATAATCACATCAGCCCTGGGAGCAAATGAAGCAAAATCATCCGTCGCCTCATCAATAATCCCTCGCTCTAATGCAATATCACGAGACTCACTGGAGCGATTATAGCCGAGAATTTTATAATTTGGGTGAGCTCGCTTTATCCCTAAAGCCATCGAACCACCAATCAAACCTAAGCCTGCTATATAAATAATTTTTTCTTCCATTTTTACTCCAATTAGCTCATTCAACGCTTAATGTTAAACTCTTATCCACTAGAACCCTTTAACATAAGCATTGTGACGCGCTACTGCATCTTTTAACTCTTCAAGATTATCTGATGAAAACTTATCCAAAATCTCTGTCGCCAAGACTGTTGCTACAACATTCTCCATCACTACGCCTGCTGCTGGAACAGCCGTTGGATCAGAACGTTCTACGCTCGCTTTATACGGCTCATGTGTCTCAATATCTACACTCATCAGAGGCTTGTAAAGAGTTGGAATAGGCTTCATCACGCCTCTCACAACAATGGGTTGACCATTCGTCATACCGCCTTCAAAACCACCTAAATTATTAGAAGTACGTGTATAACCTGTTTCTTCAGACCAAACAATCTCATCCATGACCTCAGATCCTGGACGGTAACCCGCTTTAAATCCGACACCAAATTCGACACCTTTAAAAGCATTGATAGACACAACACCTTGGGCTAACTTGGCATCTAATTTACGATCCCATTGAACATAAGAACCTAAGCCAACAGGAACACCACCAACAACCGTCTCAATGACACCCCCAATGGTGTTACCTTCTTTTTTGATACGATCAATATAATCCTTAATTTCCTGTTCACGCTCTTGATTAACAATAGAAACTTCCGATTTTCTGGCCAATGCTTTGATCTCAGAAACAGTTAGATTATCTGGAACGTCAATTTCAATGCCACCAAAAACAACAACATGGCTAGCAACTTCCATTCCAAGCTCTTCTAACAAACGCTTAGCCACTGCCCCTACTGCGACACGCATGGTCGTTTCGCGCGCACTAGAGCGCTCTAAGCTATTTCTAAGGTCTGAAAATCGGTATTTCATCCCCCCAACAAGATCCGCGTGCCCTGGGCGAGGTTTCGTTAACTTACGAATAGATTTTTTCTTTTCTTCAATATCTGCTGCTGAG
>CAMCQB010000042.1 GCA_945876895.1 uncultured Streptococcus sp. | reverse complement strand
ATTCGCGAGCAGGAGAAAAATGACATTGCACTTGATAAATTGAGTGTCAAAGAGTATGAAGATCCATTTTCAGATGGCAGTTTTAGAACAAGATAAAAGCCCGTTGTTACGGGCATTAGTCAAGTAATTATAGCACTAACCTGAACGAAGTTCAGCGAACGCCTTTAGACGTCGCTGGAGAGAAACGGCTTATAGCCGGTGTACAAGCCACCCGTTTTCACGGGTGGTTATGACTTTTCCATGTGTTGTTTTTGAAGCTAAATTTTGATATGATTTAACTTAGAAAAAAATCAGATAAGTTTCTAGGTGATTAGCTTAGTAAAGTTGATCTCCACAAGAAAAAAGTTGATTTGTCCCCGTAGCAAATCACATAGAGAAAGGAATTATACACTCATGGCAATTATTCAATGGTTTCCTGGGCATATGTCCAAGGCCCGTCGTCAAGTTCAAGAAAATATTAAACACGTTGACTTTGTAACAATTTTAGTTGATGCTCGACTACCTTTATCTAGTCAAAACCCCATGCTGACCAAAATTGTTGGAGATAAACCAAAACTTATGATTCTCAACAAGGTTGACCTAGCTGATCCTTTTTTAACGAAAGAATGGCAGAGCTATTTTGAAAAACAAGGGATTAAAACTTTATCTATCAACTCAAAAGAACAAGCGACAGTGAAAAAAGTGACTGACGCAGCTAAGGAGCTGATGAAAGATAAAATTATACGTCTCCGCGAAAGAGGAATCCAAAAAGAAACTCTGCGCACTATGATCATTGGTATCCCAAATGCTGGCAAATCAACTCTTATGAACCGTTTGGCAGGAAAGAAAATTGCAGTTGTCGGAAATAAACCAGGTGTCACAAAGGGACAACAATGGTTAAAATCTAATAAGGATTTGGAGATTCTGGATACTCCAGGAATTCTCTGGCCAAAATTTGAAGATCAACTTGTAGGTTTGAAGTTAGCCTTGACAGGGGCCATTAAGGATAATTTATTGCCTATGGACGAGGTGACTATTTTTGGATTAGATTACTTTAAAGCTAACTACCCTGAGAGATTACTAGAGCGTTTTAAGGGAATTGATCTGGATGAAGAAACGCCTGAGATGATTATGAATCTGACAAAAAAACTTGGTTTTCGAGATGACTATGATCGTTTTTATACTTTGTTTGTAAAAGATATCCGCGATGGTCGTCTTGGAACTTATACACTCGATAAGGTAAGTGATCTAGATGGCAACGATTAAAGAGATAAAAGAACGATTGCAGGAAGTTCATCAGCTTGACAGCCCTATTTTCCAAGAATTATCAACAGATCATCGGACAGGCGTTCAAACAGCTATAAAAAAACGCCAAAAAGAATTGGAAAAAGAACTCGCAGAAGATGCTCGCTTAGAGGCTATGTTATCTTATGAAAAATCACTCTACGACAATCATGTGGAGTGGATTGCTGGAATAGATGAAGTCGGAAGAGGGCCTCTAGCAGGTCCCGTTGTAGCTGCGGCGGTTATTCTTCCAAAAGGTTGTAAGATCCGCTACCTCAATGATTCCAAGAAAATTCCTAAATCAAAGCATGGAGTCATTTACCAAGAAATTATGGAACGAGCGGTAGCAGTTGGAGTGGGAATAAAGGATGCTAGCGTCATTGATCAGGTTAATATTTACGAGGCAACAAAGTTAGCTATGTTAGAAGCCTTAGGTGAATTAAACCAAAAACCTGATCACCTACTGATTGATGCGATGCAGTTGGAGACATCTATACCGCAAACAGCTATTATCAAAGGAGATGCTAACAGCTTGTCTATCGCCGCAGCATCTATCGTAGCCAAGGTTACAAGAGACAAAATGATGGCAGATTATGATCAGAAGTTTTCTGGCTATGGTTTTGAAAAAAATGCAGGATATGGCACAGCAGAGCATTTAAAAGCACTCCATCAATTTGGTATCACTCCCATTCATCGAAAAAGTTTTGAGCCGATTAAATCAATGCTAATTTCCAACTAACAACAATAATCAAAAAGATCCTCTTACGAGGGTCTTTTTGATTATTGTTGTTTTCTAAAATACGAATAAATACATCATATAGGTAATAAAATGTTCGTTTTTGACCTTGAAAGAAAGAGCATCTTATGATAAAATAAATGACATCATTATTTTTACACAAAGGAGACAATATGTCTAAAGAACATTCGGTTAAAGAGCTAGAAAAAATGCTCTACGGGATAGATGACAAACCACCTGTTGGTGTGACAGTTATCTTGGCACTTCAACATATTTTAGCTGCTTTTGCAGGAATTATCGCAGTTCCCCTAGTAGTAGCTTCAGCTCTAGGATTAAGTGTTGAAGACACCTCAACTATGGTTGCTGCCGCAATTTTTGTTGCAGGGATTACAACAATTCTACAATCAAAAGGAGTTGGACCTATCGGAGCACGTGTATCTGGGATGATGGGAACAGACTTTACTTTTGCAAGCCCAGCCATCAGTGTCGGTTCACGTTTTGGGATTGCAGGGATTGTTGGTGCCACTATAGCAGGTTCTTTAGTTGAAATTGTTCTAAGCCGTTTTATCAAACCTTTGATGAAATTCTTCCCACCCCTTATTACAGGGACAGTTGTATCACTCATTGGGATTACACTTTTACCAGTTAGCATGGACTGGGCAGCCGGGGGCTCAGGTGCCAAAGATTATGCTTCTTTAGAAAATATTAGCATCGCTTTTATCGTTATGGTCTTTACGCTTTTACTTAATCATTTCGGAAAAGGTCTTTGGAAAACTGCTTCTGTTTTTATCGGCATGATTTTTGGTTACCTACTCTGTATTGTTCTCGGGAAGGTTGATTTATCAGCAGTAGGAGATGCAGCTTGGATTTCCTTTCCAGCCATTCTTCGCTATGGGGTAAAGTTTGATCTTTCATCCATTTTATCCTTTATCCCTGCTTATATTGTTTCTCTTATTGGAACAGTTGGGATCATGATGGCAATTGGTGAGGCATCAAATACAAAAGTATCAAGTGAACGTGCCGCAAATGGAGTATTAGCAGATGGTGTTGGCTCTTTAATCGCAGGTTTCTTTGGTGCAGGCCCTAACACAGCTTTCTCTCAAAATGTTGGTTTGATTACCTTAACCAAGGTTGCTAGTACACACGTCATGGTGGTCGCAGGAATCATCTTAACTGCTTTAGGAATTTTCCCTAAAATTTCAGCCCTAATTTCAATCATGCCTCAACCCGTTTTAGGTGGGGTGGGTGTCATCATGTTTGGACTTGTCGCTGCTCAAGGGATTAAAACACTAGCACAAGTAAAAATGGGAGATCGTGAACTTTTGATTATCTCCGTTGCTTTCGCACTCGGAATTGGTGTAACTGTTCGTCCAGAATTATTAAGCTCACTTCCAACACCACTTCAAATGGTCTTATCATCAGGTATCTCAACAGGTACACTAGCTGCCCTTTTATTAAATATTGTTTTAAAAGACAGAGACTAAGATATAACGTCTAGCATTAATTTTTAGAATAAGCCTCTTCATTTCCAAGCTTAACAGGTTCATTAAGCCTCTATGTTTGGAGACGAAGGGGGCTTTTTTGTGGTAAAGTTAAAAAGAAATTGACAATCTTGAATCAAAGTTTTATAGTGAGGATAATATAATATATCAATAGAGGTGGATTATGACAGAAAGAGAAAAAATGTTAGCAGGACAATTATATGATGCTGGGGATGCTGAACTAAAAGGTTTACGCCAAAAGGCCAGAGAAAATATGGCTACATTTAATGAAGAAAAAGATGGTAAAAAGAGAGCTTTAATTTTAAAAAAATGGTTTGGAGCAACCGGTGACTCTATCTACATGGAGCCACGTTTTTCTTGCGATTATGGTACTAACATTTATGTTGGAGAAAATTTTTATGCCAATTTTGATTGTACCATGTTAGATGTCTGTGATATTCGGATTGGAGATAACGCTATGTTAGGACCAAATGTTCAATTATTAACCCCCTTACATCCTCTAACAGCCAAAGAGAGAATCGCAGGGCTAGAATACGGAGCGCCTATTACCATCGGGGACAATGTTTGGATTGGAGGTGGAGCTATTATCCTTCCTGGTGTCACTTTAGGTGATAATGTTGTAGTGGGGGCAGGTAGCGTTGTCACAAAGTCTTACGGAGATAATGTCCTTATTGCTGGTAATCCAGCGCGTATCATTAAAACTATTGATGAAACAAAAAAGGAGAAACAAGAAACTGATGACTCAGCTCTTATGCATTGATATTGGAGGGACATTTATTAAATCAGCCCTAATCGATGATAATCTTGTGTTATCACATCAACAAAAACACAAGACACCTGATCAGTTAAATCATTTCCTTCTCTATCTAGAGTCACTTATAGAAGACTACCATCATCAGATTAAGGGCGTGGCAATTTCGTGCCCTGGGCAAATCAATGTGGTCAGTGGCTATGTTTATCATGGTGGTCTGATTAGTTACCTAAAAAACTTTCCATTGGGGAAGCATTTAGAAGAAAAGTATCATCTCCCTGTCAGTGTGTTGAATGATGCAGATGCTGCAGGGTTAGCAGAGTCGCGATACGGAAGTTTGAAAAGCTGCCACTATGGAGCTGTTCTTGTTTTAGGGACAGGTGTAGGCTTGGCCTTGGTTTCTGATCAAGATCTGATGACCTTTAAAGATTTTTCAGCCTCAGACCTTTGGGAACGAGGATTGCGTGAATTTAAAGGCATTGAGAGTTTGTCGCAATCGTTAGGTTTACAAATCAACGGCATCGGCAACCTTATCACTAACACTGGTTCTGCAGTTCAATTTATTAAGCGAGCGAGTCAAATCTTAGATTTAAAAAAGGAGGATGGACAAGAGGTTTTTGAGCAACTCAAGCTCGGTCAAAAAGAAAACTTACAAGAACTTTTCGAAAAATATTGCCAAGATATTGCCATATTGATTTTAAATTTACGAAATATATTTAAACTAGAAATGGTAGCTGTTGGGGGTGGTATTAGTCAGCAACCCTTACTAATAGAAGAAATTACCAAGCAATACCTTCAACTATTAGGAGAGCAAGTTGGTTTGTCTAATCAATTAAGTCAATTGCCTATCATAGCTTGCTCTTTTCGACAACAAGCCAACCTAGTTGGAGCTTATTGTCAATTTAAAAAAATAAATGATTAACTACAACTCTCCATTATCGAATAGAATAATGGAGGGAAATTATGAATAATTTTGAATTGTATAAACTAAAAACAGCAGGCATTACCAATCTAGGTCTGAATAAAATTTTAAGCTATATCAAAAAAAATCAGACGTCACCATCACTTAAAGAGATGATCCGTATTGCTAATTGTAAACATCCTAGTTTAGTGTTAGAACGGTATAAAAGCTTGGATAAAAAACTATTACTGGAAGAATTTAAGCGTTTCCCATCGTTCTCAATTTTAGATCAGGTTTACCCCGAAGAGCTAAAAGCGATTTACAATCCACCTGTTTTATTATTCTATCAAGGGGCTTTAGAATTGTTAGAAAAACCTAAATTAGCAGTTGTCGGTGCTAGGAAATCCAGCCAAGCAGGGTCAGAAACGGTTAAAAAATTACTGGCAGAATTAAATCAGAACTTTGTCATTGTAAGTGGTCTAGCACGAGGAATTGATACTGCAGCTCATATGGCCACATTGAAACAAGGCGGAAAGACTATAGCTGTAGTAGGTAATGGACTTTCTCAATACTACCCAAAAGAAAACCGTCCCTTGCAAGACTATATCAGTAAAAATCATCTCATTTTATCAGAGTATGGTCCAGATAGTAGCCCAAAACGTCATCATTTTCCTGAGCGAAATAGGATTATCGCAGGGCTTTCTCTTGGAGTGCTTGTTGTAGAGGCAAAAATCCGTTCAGGTAGCTTGATTACTTGTGAGCGTGCACTAGAAGAGGGCCGAGATGTTTTTGCGGTACCAGGTAATATTTTAGACGGAAATTCTGAAGGTTGTCATCACTTGATAAAAGAGGGAGCAAAGTGCGTCACAACAGGGCTCGACATCCTTTCAGAGTATCATTTTTAAAATAAGTTTTCCTATAAGAAAATGTTTTTTATTGACAAGGTCTAAAAAATGATATATCATTCTTTTTGGTTTATCTAAAAGTATAGAAAAGAGAATGACTGTGGCAATAAAGACAACAACTAAAAAAACAGCTACAAAAAAGAAAACGACTAAAAAAACCAGTCCTAAGAAAAAATTGGTTATTGTGGAGTCTCCAGCAAAAGCTAAAACCATTGAAAAATATCTGGGGCGAACTTATAAAGTTGTAGCCAGCGTAGGACATATTCGAGATCTCAAGAAATCCAGTATGTCTATTGATTTTGACAATAATTACGAGCCAGAATATATTAATATCCGCGGTAAAGGTCCCTTGATTAACTCTCTTAAAAAAGAAGCGAAGAATGCCAAGCAAGTCTTCTTGGCAAGTGACCCCGATCGTGAAGGAGAGGCGATTTCTTGGCATCTTTCTCATATCTTAGGACTAGATCCTAAGGATAAAAACCGTGTCGTCTTTAATGAAATCACCAAAGATGCTGTCAAAAATGCTTTTGTGGAACCACGGGAAATCGATATGGATTTAGTCGATGCCCAGCAAGCTAGACGTGTTTTAGATCGTATTGTTGGTTACTCTATTTCACCGATTTTATGGAAAAAAGTTAAAAAAGGGTTGTCTGCAGGACGCGTACAATCTGTTGCTTTAAAATTGATTATCGATCGTGAAAATGATATCAAAGCGTTTAAACCAGAGGAATACTGGACAATTGATACACTATTTAAAAAGGGGAATAAAAAATTTAGTGCTAGCTTTTACGGTTTAGATGGTAAAAAGTTAAAACTACAGACCAATGATGACGTCAAAACTGTTTTATCACGTATCACAAGTGATGCCTTTAATGTTGATAAGGTAGAAAAAAAGGAACGCCGTCGAAACGCTCCTCTACCATACACAACCTCATCTCTTCAACAAGATGCTGCCAATAAAATCAACTTTAGAACACGAAAAACCATGATGGTTGCCCAACAGCTATACGAAGGGATTAGTTTAGGATCAGCAGGACAGCAAGGTCTTATTACCTATATGCGTACGGATTCAACCCGCATTAGTCCGATTGCGCAAAATGATGCCGCAAACTTTATTACAGAAAAATTCGGAGCAGAATACTCCAAACATGGCAATCGTGTGAAGAACGCCTCAGGGGCACAAGATGCACACGAGGCTATTCGTCCATCAAGTGTCACCAATACGCCTGAAGCTATGGCCAAATTCCTAGATAAAGATCAGTTAAAGCTTTATACCTTAATTTGGAATCGATTTATAGCAAGTCAAATGACTGCAGCTATCTTTGATACAATGAAAGTGAACCTATCACAAAATGGTGTTATCTTTACTGCAAATGGTAGCCAATTAAAATTCCCAGGTTATATGGCAGTTTATAATGATTCAGACAAAAATAAAATGTTACCAGAGATGGAAGAAGGAGACACCGTCCAAAAAGTCTCTACCCACCCTGAACAACACTTTACCCAACCACCTGCACGTTATTCTGAGGCAACCTTAATTAAGACATTGGAAGAAAATGGTGTCGGACGCCCTTCTACATATGCTCCGACGTTAGAAACCATTCAACGAAGATACTATGTAAAATTAGTGTCTAAACGATTTGAGCCTACTGAACTAGGTGAAATTGTTAATTCCTTAATTGTAGAGTTTTTCCCTGATATTGTAAACGTTGCGTTTACAGCAGAGATGGAAACCAAACTTGATGCTGTCGAAGTCGGAAAAGAAGAATGGCAAAAGGTTATCGATGAATTTTATCAACCTTTCCAAAAAGAATTGGCCAAGGCTGAGACCGAAATGGAAAAAATTCAAATCAAGGATGAACCGGCAGGTTTTGATTGTGATGTTTGTGGTCATGAGATGGTTATTAAACTGGGGCGTTATGGTAAATTTTATGCCTGCAGTAATTTCCCAGAATGTCACAATACCAAAGCTATTACCAAGGAAATCGGTGTCATTTGTCCTCTTTGTCAACAAGGTCAAGTGATTGAACGTAAAACCAAGAAAAATAGACTCTTCTATGGTTGTGATCGTTATCCAGACTGTGAATTTACCTCTTGGGATAAACCTGTAGGACGTACATGTCCGAAATCAGGTGATTTCCTTATTGAGAAAAAAGTTCGTGGTGGTGGCAAGCAAGTTATTTGTAGCAATGATGACTGCGACTACCAGGAAGAAAAAGTAAAATAGAACATACCAATCTACACCTAGAGGAGATCATAATAATCTCCTCTATTTTTCGACAATCATCTACATAACAAAAATTATGTAAACAGTGGATGCAGTATTTTGCTTGAGTTTTAATTTTCTGTTATAATAGATGTTCAATAATTAGTTAGAAAGATTTGTGGGAGTGAGCTCCCAAAGAGGTATTAGTGAGTGTCTCAATCGATTAAAAAAGCAGATTATATCAATGTTATCGGAGCTGGTTTAGCAGGGTCCGAGGCGGCTTATCAGATTGCCAAACGTGGCATTCCAGTGAAATTGTATGAAATGCGTGGTGTCAAGTCAACACCTCAGCACAAAACAACTGATTTTGCTGAATTGGTTTGTTCAAACTCCCTTCGTGGAGATAGTTTAACCAATGCTGTAGGTCTTTTAAAAGAGGAAATGCGACGTTTAGATTCAGTTATTATGAAAGCTGCTGAGGCAACTCGTGTACCAGCTGGTGGGGCCTTGGCAGTTGATCGAGAAGGTTTTTCACAACTGGTTACCCAAGAAGTAACACAGCACCCTCTCATTGAAGTCATTCGTGATGAAATCACTGAAATCCCAAATGATACTATCACAGTCATTGCTACAGGACCTTTAACATCAGATGCCCTAGCTGAAAAAATTCATGCTCTTAATGGTGGTACAGGATTTTACTTCTATGATGCCGCAGCTCCTATTATTGATAAATCAACTATTGATATGGATAAGGTTTACCTTAAATCACGTTATGACAAAGGAGAAGCTGCCTACCTCAATTGCCCTATGACTAAAGAGGAATTTTTGGCTTTTCATGATGCGCTAACCAATGCTGAAGAAGCTCCGCTTAATAGTTTTGAAAAAGAGAAATATTTTGAAGGTTGTATGCCAATTGAGGTTATGGCAAAGCGTGGCATCAAGACTATGCTTTATGGCCCTATGAAACCAGTTGGTTTAGAATACCCTGACGATTATAAGGGTCAACGTGATGGAGACTTTAAAACACCTTATGCTGTTGTTCAACTTCGTCAAGATAACGCTGCTGGAAGTCTCTATAATATTGTTGGATTTCAAACTCATTTGAAATGGGGAGAGCAAAAACGTGTCTTTCAGATGATTCCAGGGCTTGAGAATGCTGAATTTGTTCGCTATGGTGTCATGCATCGCAATTCTTATATGGACTCACCAAATTTGCTGACACAAACCTTCCAATCACGTCATAATCCTAACTTGTTTTTTGCAGGACAAATGACAGGAGTAGAAGGTTATGTTGAATCTGCTGCATCAGGGCTTGTTGCAGGTATCAACGCCGCCAAACTTTTTAAAGGAGAAGATGAGGTTGTCTTCCCTCATACTACAGCTATTGGAAGTCTTCCTTACTATGTAACTCACGCTGATAGCAAGCACTTCCAACCTATGAATGTCAATTTTGGTATCATTAAAGAATTGGATGGCCCCCGCATTCGTGATAAAAAAGAACGTTATGAAAAGATAGCTGAACGCGCTTTATCCGATCTCTCAACTTTTATAAATGATTAAAAAAAGCATCTCTTGATGCTTTTTTCTATAACTCAGTCAACACTATCAAATTAGCGTCTGAAAAGAATCTTAGCCCGTCTCCAAGTTACTTGAGATAGCTTTCGGGCATGATGAATCGTATCTCGAGAATGACCTTTGACACGATTGAGGGAATGGATAACGGTTTGTTTTTGTTGTTGGACTTTATCTTGATAAAGTTGTTCTAAATGACAAGATTCTTGTAAAGTCGAATCATCTAAATAAAATAAGCGAAAGATAGCTCCGAGTCTTGGAGATTGAGAGAAAAGTCTATTCTTTGGATCACTTGAAATAACACGATAACTCTCCTCTTTTTCTTCATGAAAAAGTTTGAAAATAGCAGAAGTAGGAAAGTAGAAGAAGACTAGCAACTATAATTTATCCAAAGCATTTTTTTGTTCATCATTAACAATATGGGTATAAAGATCTGTAACCTGAGTACTAGCATGTCCCAGTTGGTGACTTACCAACACTTGTGATTTCGTAGCATCATAAAGCCTCGTTGCCAAAGTATGACGTAATTTATGAGGGGTTACCCTAATCTTAAAGCCAGCAGAGTATTTAGCAACCATTTTTTCAATGCTTGAACCATCCATACGATTGGGGATGCCACGGTACTCACTGAGAAAAAAGGCCACATCTGTTTTTTCTGCTTTGTAACGTTGCTGACGAATTGCCATGTAATTTTCAAGATAAGGTTTAGCAAACCCTGCAATATTAACAGCGTCACGTTTCCCGCCTTTGCGAGTTACCTCTATTATCATCATGTTAAGGTTAACATCACGCAAATCTAAATTAACAGCCTCTGATAAGCGCACACCCGAAGCTAAAAGCAAGGCGATAATCGCTAAATCACGTTCCTTATTTTTTAAAAAAGAAGATAAGGCACGTTTTGATAGTTTGCTAGAGTATTCATTATCTACATAATCTAAAAACTCCATCGTCTCATCACCTAAAAAAAGTTTTTGTTTAATATTCTCAGCTCTGGCTGATAAAGTTTCTTTTTTCTTTTTTGTAGAAACTTTTTTCATAACATTACGGTAAAAATAAGGCTCACCTTGATCATTTTCTACCTCCTCAGTCAGATATTTGTACAAACTGGAGAGAGCTGACAAAGTTCGATTAACAGTTGTTTGTGAAACACCAGTCTTAGTTGTATTTGCATTTAATAACGGCCGTTCACGAAGATAGAGCACAAAAGATTCCATATCCTTTTTACTTAAATTTTCCAAGGTTTCTAGTGGGATTTCTTTTAAAGTTTCAGCATTCGAAATACCTGACTCAATTAACCATTCAAAAAAACGGCGATATTCCTTTAGATATTCATATAAAGTGGTAAAACTATAAGGAACCGATAATTTTGATTGATAATAATCTAAAACATACCAAGGCATGAGGGTTTTTAAGTCTTCAATTTTTTCAAGTAGCAATTCACGGCGCATAACAGTCTCCTTAATATTATCATATTTGATTTTAGCAACAATTCCCAAAGGATATTGTTTAAAAAAATAAAATTTTTTAGTCTTTCTAGTTTGAAAAGTACAAAAATCAGCTAAAATTTTTTCCAATTATCTATATCAGTAGTATAACAGACCTATCCATATTTTTCAAGAAAATTACAGTTTTTCGGAAAGATGTATAAAAATATATAAAATAATAACCAAAAAAATCGAGATAACTGGAAATTTTTTTCACACTCAAAATCCCAAAAATCTACATTATTTCACGGTAAACTAAAAATTTCAAATTTCAGTATTTCTTTATAAATCTACATAATTTCACGGAAAACTAAAAATTTTGAATTCCAGATTTTTTTGAAAAATCTACATTTGAAAATTTTTAAAATCAACTTTTTTGGAACTTTTTAAACTATTTTTTCTATATAAAAAGCAAGTCAAATTTGACCTGCTTTATTTTTTATATTGAATAAAATGCTCTCTTTTTCTTCTTAATCCTCTACAAATTGAGCATGTTTCACTATTTCTTCGTTCATACAATATTCTTTTATTGATTGGAAACATATATCTATGTTCTTCATTATTTTTGCAGATCCACCACACTTTTATCTTCAAGCATTTAGTTAATGTTTGGGGATCTCTGAGTAAGATATTATCACGTTGTATATTAATTTATTCTCTACTTAGACACACACTTATATCCTAACCTTTTATTGTATTACGGTCTTTTTCATGGTATAATATGCTAGTTATTAGGAGATTTTTGGAAAGGATTTTAATGTTTTGGAAAAATCTGAATTAATTGTTATGTTAACACATAATGATTGCACCGTTGAAAATGCTTATGAGATTTTCGAGCAATGTAAAGATTCAAAGGCTAAATTCTGGGGCTTTAAGGAAAAACCATTACCTTTAGAAAAGATGAAAAAGTTATATGCTTATATGAAATCTTGTGGTAAAACAACATTTCTTGAGGTTGTTGAATATACAGAGAAAGAATGCTTAGAAGGGGCTCAAATGGCTCTTGAATGCGGTGTCGATATCCTGATGGGAACCATCTTTTTTGACTCTGTGAATGCATTTTGTCAGCAACACAATCTCAAATATATGCCATTTGTTGGTAAAATTACTGAACGTCCTTCTATTTTAGAGGGGTCTATCGAAGAAATGATCCAAGAAGCACATACTTACCTTAAAAAAGGAGTTCACGGCTTCGACTTGTTAGGCTATCGCTATACAGGTGATCCTGTTCTTCTAAACCAACGCTTTGTCGCTGAGGTCCCAGCTCCAGTTTGTTTAGCTGGAAGTATTGATAGTTACCAACGTTTAGATGAGGTATTAGAAGCATCACCTTGGGCATTTACGATTGGTAGTGCTTTCTTTGAAAATCGTTTTGAGGGCAGTTTTGCTGAACAAATTGATAAAGTTTGTGATTATATTAACAAATAAACAGATATTGCTTAGCAATATCTGTTTATTTTATTCTCTAATTTGTTCTACTGGAATTTGACTATAATCAAACATTACTTCTGAGTGATTATCTAAAACCAATAAACGCTCTAGTACTTCCTGTGAGTCTTTATCCAAGGTCTCACGGTAAATTTTTGAAATACGATAATATTTGTCACCTTCTTTTTTAAAATGATGATCTTCTTCGACTAATCGATAGATCCAAGGGAAAGGAACTTGACTGCGTAACTCTCCATATAAAT
>CAMCQB010000041.1 GCA_945876895.1 uncultured Streptococcus sp. | reverse complement strand
GGTCAGTACAATCCATAATCCAATCACTGCAAAAAAACGCAGAAGCCATGACAATACCTTATTCATACTTTCTCCTTAATCCATTTTAATATTACCAGTCTATCAGAAGATTAAGGATTATTCAAGCTGGTCCAAGTCAATTCTCTATTTTTAATAAAACATACTTTTCTATCGCTGTTGAGACACCATGATAATCATTAGATAAGGTTTTGGTATCGACTTGACTGATTACTTCTTCAGGAGCATTTCCCATAGCAATGCCAAGCCCAGCTGCCTTTAGCATAGGAAGATCGTTAAAGTTATCCCCCACTGCCATAACTTGCTCCAAAAAAAGACCATAATAATCTGTCAAAAAATGCAAAGCTTGCTCTTTAGACACCTCTTTATGCGTCACTTCTAGATAATTACTCTTAGATAAATAAAAACTAGTTTCTAAAAACGACTGCTCTTGTAAAAACGCAAAACAAGATACAATCTCTGCTTCATCACCTATCAATAATAACTTATGAACAGAAGGGGATTTTTTGACAAATTCTTCTAACTGACAAACATAGGGAGTCTCCCCTGTAATAGTAGCCTCACTTTTTACCCACTGATCTGCAGTAGCAACCAACCAATCCATTCCTGAATACAAATTGACCGAAATAGTCGGAAAATATTTCTTTAATAAGTCTAAAATACGGCATAACTCATATCCACTAATCGTCTGCTCACTTAATACCTGAAATACCTCATCTTCTAGATAGCCAATTAGGGCACCATTATAAGCCACCAAAGGAAATTCTAGCATATCTAAGTCTTTGACGAGAGGAATGATGCCTTTAGGGGAACGCGCTGAGGCTAAAACTAAAGGAATATTCTGTTCTTTTAAAAGCTTAACGACTTCTTGCAATTTAGGATCTAACCGATGGTGACTATCTAAAATCGTCCCGTCGATGTCACTCACAATCAATTTGATTTCATTCTTCATCCTATCCTCCTATCTCCCTTGCCATCCTTTCTTCTCTTTAAAGTATATCTCTTTTAGAAAGCGGATTCAACCAAATAAGTAAAAAATAAAAGGTGAGCCTATCTCAACAGTAGATCTAAAATCTAACCATTGAGAGAAACCCATCTTTTTTTATTTTATACCTTTTTCAACTTTTCAACATCACGCGCAATAACCAATTCTTCATCCGTTGGAATCACAAGGACTTTCACACGCGAATCTTCTGGAGAGATGATGCCCTCAGCCCCAAAAACATTTTTGTCTGGGTCAATATCAAAACCTAACCAAGTCAATCCTTCAACCACACTGGCACGAACATCACTCGCATTCTCTCCAATCCCTGCTGTAAAGATAAGCGCATCAACACCATTCATAACAGCGACATATTGTCCAATATACTTCCGTAAACGGTCAATAAACATCTCGTAAGCTAATGTTGAATCATGATCACCTGACTCTACTCCAGCCAAAATATCACGCATATCACTAGATTGACCAGATATACCCAATAAACCAGATTGGCGATTGAGGAGATTACTAATAGCTGTTGCATCTTTAAAAGTCTCGTCACGATCCATGAGATAAGGGATAATAGCAGGGTCAATATCACCTGTGCGTGTCCCCATCATAGGACCTGCAAGGGGAGTAAAGCCCATTGAGGTATCCACAGACCGACCACCGTCAACAGCTGTAATTGAAACACCATTTCCAATATGTGCTGTAATGAGCTTTAACTCCTCAAGCGGTTTTCCTAAAACCTTAGCCGCTTCACCTGCAACATACTGGTGGCTTGTCCCATGTGCCCCATATTTACGGATTTTAAAGTCTTCATAATATTTTTTAGGAAGAGGATAACGATAAGCAACCTCTGGCATACTAGTATGAAAAGCAGTGTCAAAAACAACGACGCTAGTAATATCTGGCAAGATTTCTCTAAAAGCACGAATCCCAGCAGCATTTGCCGGATTATGAAGAGGAGCTAATAAAGCCAGTTCTTCAACTTGTGCTAAAACTTCATCTGTTACAAGGGCTGACTCTTTAAAATACTCTCCACCAGCAACGACACGGTGTCCAACACCTGTAATCTCTGAAAAATCAGCTATGATACCAAAACGGCTTAAATCTTCAAGTAAAATCTTTACAGCTTGCGTATGATCTTCAATATCTAATGTTTGCGACTCAGATCTATCATCAAATTTAACTGTTGATACTGAATCTTTAAGTCCAATACGCTCAATTAACCCCTTTGCTAACACGCGTTCTTCTGGCATTTGGTAAAGTTGCCACTTTAAACTAGAGCTTCCTGCGTTAATTGCAATTGTTTTCGACATAATATACCTCTTTTGAAATCGTTTTCTTATATATTATATCAGAATTTTCCTCTTAAATCTTATTATCTGCTCTCCATTTTTTGAAATTTTCCATAAAGGCTAACAGAACATCACGATCTTGTAAATCACTCAAGAGATAGACAAAGGTTTCTGGGACATGCTCTGCTTTTTTCTGAAGAATGAAAATTGATTTCATATTTTTGACATGCCCAAAAGTATTTTCTGGCAATGTAATAACTGCTACAACACTCGCATAATCTTTCAACCAAGATTTTAGATAATCACTTTGTGGACTAGTCAACAAATCAACCGGTGCTAATAAGAGAGCATAACCTCCTTTTTTAAGATACTTCAACGATTGCTCCATCAAAAGGTGATGGGCATAAGTGTGTTCATCGCTACTAGCAACTTGATAGCGTTTCGCAATGTCATCATTTGGATAATATCCGACAGGAAGATCTCCAATAATGACATCACTTTCTTTCAAAATCTGAGGACGAACGGCATCTTCTTGCAAAAATTGAGCAGAAGATCCCATAACTTCAGCAATACTAGCCGATAAATCAATCAAAAGATCATCGACCTCAATCCCTAAATAATCCAAATCCTTTCGGCTATTGTTGAGAAGAGTTTGTCCAAGATTACCCGTTCCACTTCCAATTTCAAGAATATCTAGACTATCTTTTGTGGTCAGTTCTTCTAGTAAAAAGAGGAGAATAAACCCAATCGCATCTGGGGTAAACTGATGATTAGCTTGTAATTTTTCTGTCTGAGCAGCCTTGATAAAAATAAACTGAAACGTTCGACGCCACTCCTCTTTATCTAAGGCCAATTGATGCAAAATGGCATTATTTTCTTTTACCTTCTCATCCGAACACTCACTACCAAGATAAAAACTATTTTGTTCAATCAAAGCATCATAAAGATTGGTTTTAATCTGGTTTTCAATCAACTGGATATTTTCTAAAATAAGGCTATAAGCCTGTTCAATCTTTTCAAAATTCATACCTCTATCATATCAAAAATCCCTATTTTTCGCTATTCATAGGAAGAACATAACTATAAGTCTGACCTGTTTTTAAAATAACACGCACATGGATTTTCTTGTCCTTAACTTGATAAGCACAGCTTCCCTTATCACACTGCAGTTGACCAGATGGGATCTGCTTGGTCACATTTTCTCTCGCTAAATAAGCAATAAAATATGCAGTCTGTGACTGTCGCATCTCTGTTAATTTTTTCTGATTAGCCTCTAGACGACTACTATAAAACTGCAAGAAAAGAGTAAACAAACTTACCATTATAAGAGCGTATAATAAGACACCTGCTTTAAGACGTTTTTTCAAAAACATAAGTAAAAGTCCTCTCCATTTGATGATGAAAGACCACAGAAATCGTTACAAGCTGACCATACTGTTGGATATGGCTTGAACTTAGACCGTATAACATAGGTTGATAGCCTCTTCCATCTGAAGCTGTCTTTCTAAAATCATCTGACCGTGATTGACCAAAAGCAATATCCTTTCCAGCTTTTCTAACATAGAGTTTATTTCCTTCCACTTTGATAAGCTGAGCACCCTCCAGCTCATATCGCAACTGTTCAGAAAACAAGAGCCACTCTTCTCTCGGACTTTGTGATAAGACAGCTACTTCGTGACTTAAAACTTGGCTCATACTTTGAAAAAGTAAGACACTACCTGAAATAACGAGTAAAGCCAGTAAACACTCTATTAAAGTAAACCCTCTTAGTCTAATATTTGACCACGCGCCAAATTTCTTTACCATTTTCATATACCGTAATCTGAGTTGTACTCAAACGTACCTCCACTTCTCCTTTTTCTCCTGTCTGGATAGCCATCTTAGCTTGGTTGAGTATCTCTGCCTCTTGTAACTGCTCTTGATAATGGCTTCGACTATTACGGATTTGAGTTAAAGTTAAACTAGCAATAGCCACAAAAATACTCATCGCCACCATACTCTCAAGAAGAATGTAAGCCTTAATTCTCTGTTTTTTTATATTTTCCACTCCCCATATACAATTGATAGCGTATTGTCTTTTGACGTGTTTGAAAGACAATTTTTTTCATAGAGGAATTTCCACCCCCATGATCAAACGTTACATTGATCCCATTTTCAACTGTTACTCCCTTCGGCAGAGCAAGGCTGGTTTGACCATTTGAAATAACACCATCCGATAAAACCAACTGAACAGGCTCTGAACGTAGAGCTGATAAAGATTGACTATCTCTATAAAGATGTTCAAAAGAAATAAAAAACAAATCCTCCTCTACTTGAGATAGCACTCCTTTAAAAGTTGCACTAAAACTAAGGACCACAAAACTAGTGACGGATAAAACCAAAAGACTTTCAAGAAGGGTAAAGCCTTTAATTCGGAATTTTTTGCTCATCAGCATAGTGACGATAACTTTCTGCTTGTTTTTCAGTAATATAGCCTTCTGACGTCAATTTAGAGAGGGTAGCCGTTTCTCCGTTTAAGGCATATAGCTCTGCTTGGCTTTCAACAACTTTAACCACCGCTGCATTTCCTGTCTTTTCAACTTTTTCTTTTTGTTTGGTCAGATTAGGGACAAAAAGAAGTAGTAAGACACTGATAATTAGAAGAACCACTAACATCTCTATAAGTGTAAACGCTTGAAGCTTCTTTTGTTTTATATTAAACTTCTTTAAAATGTTTTGTAAATTTTTCATTTAAAATTGAACCTCCATATTTTGATACATAGGCAGTAACATTGCTGCATAAATCATCACAATCATTAGTGCTATAAAAATAAAAACTATGGGCTGAATAATTTGCATACTGGCATTAATTTTTTGAAAAAATGTTTCCCATTTTTCCTGAGCATAAATCTCTAATTCACTACCCAGCTTGGCTTTGATTTGACCATATTCAATCATCAAACTCAATTCAGGCAGAAAAAAGGAGTAACTTAAAATTTGCTCATGAAAGGAATGACCTGACAAAAAAGCTTTTTCTAAATCCTCTCCTACCTCTTTAAACAAAGACTTTGGCTGATCTGTCATAATCTTAATAATTTGAGGAATCTCCAGTCCCTGCCCCAGTAAATTTCCCCACTCTCTAGCATAGTAAGCGGTAAAATAAAGCCTAACATAAGATCTAATCACTGGAACCTTCGACCAAAATGTCACAGATGCCAGACGGCTCTTTCGCTTAAAGTACCATCTCGCTAGGATAACTGTGAAAAAAAGACACATCATAGTCATCAAAAAAATTTGTGGGAGTTGATTAAGGACCTTTACTGCAAGATTATCTCCTTCCAATTGTGGTAAAAGATACTGACGTAATCCAAGCATAATCACAACAAGAAAGATCAATAAGATAAAAGGATAACTTGCTACCTCAAACAATTTTTTTCTAACAGATATTATCTGCTCTAGATGGCTCTCAATTTTCTCCAAACTAAGTGAAACATTTCCATGAATTTCAGATAAGGCTAATTGTGTCACAACCGCTTCAGAAAAAGAGAGCTCCGCCATAATTTGTGACAAATTCTTACCAGCTACTAAAGAAGACTGCATCCTCTTAATATAAACTGGTGCTAACAAACGACTATGCTCTAAAAACGTTACAACTTCTGATAAATGAAAACCACTAGAATAAAGATTACTAAAAAGCTGAATAATCTTTTTTTGTTGCTCAATCTTTAATGCTTTCTGTGATTTTTTCTGAAAGAGTGATCTCTCCTTGGTCAAAAAGTTTTTCAAGGCTTTGATTCCAAACTCTTGCTGAGTGCTGTTGGAAATTTTCTTTTGCCACATCAACTAACCCTCCTCCTTTAATTAAACGTTGATAAAAAATAGCCTGTAAACTATTTTTTAACTCTGATTCTGAAACGCCCAACTCTAGTAGCCTTGCATACACTCCTTTGATACTCTTAGCATGAACGGTTGAAAAAATCGTAGTCCCTGTTAAGCTAGCTCTAACAACCGCACGGGCTGTTTCATAATCTCTAATTTCACCAATAATCAATAAATCAGGACGATGCCTAAGAGACAACTTAATCAAACTATCATAAGTCATTCCAATACTTTCATTAAGCTGTAGTTGTAACATCTCTTTCTGTTTGATTTCAACTGGGTCCTCAATTGTAATAATCTGCTGGTTAGAAAATTTTTCCTTAGCTAATTGGTACATCAAGCTGGTTTTTCCACTACCTACAGGACCCGAAAAAAGATACAACCCTCTCCCACTGACAGCTTCCCCGACTTTTTTATCACTATCGTCCCAAAATTTTAAATCAGACTGACCATCATGAAGTAATCTAATCACTAAACTTTCTTGTCCTTTATAATCCCCAACGCTTGATAGACGTAAGGCAACCGATTTTCCTTGATCATAAACATAATCACAAGAACCTAGTTGTGGACGACGTTGCTCACCAACATTCATTCCTGCCATAAATTTAAAGTGACTAATAAGATGAGACAAATCAAGATGATCATCATATTGCAAATACTCCTTCTTTTCTCCTGATCGGATAAAAATATTATAGTTGGCCCCACAAGGTAATAAATATAGATCTTGGGCCTGTTTTGCTACAGCAAATGAAATTAACTCTTTTCCAAAATTCTGTATCATATCTCCTCCTACTGATTTATTCGGAAAGACAAAATAAAAAAACCGCTAATTAACGGTTTTTTCTTTCTTTATTTGACAGGTTTGATGCTTAATTTGGCAATTTTTCTTTTTATAGCCAGGTCTGCGCCAAGAGTCTGGAATTTTTTCC
Source organism: uncultured Streptococcus sp. (assembly GCA_945876895.1). Taxonomy (GTDB): domain Bacteria; phylum Bacillota; class Bacilli; order Lactobacillales; family Streptococcaceae; genus Streptococcus; species Streptococcus porcorum. The sequence goes on along the minus strand of CAMCQB010000041.1, from coordinate 6,269 downwards.
CAATCGGATAATAATAAAATAGAGTGGTACTGTTGGAGGTATTCATCACATTCCTCACACCATCTTTGCTCTGTTTCATCCCAAAAAGCCGACATAAGATCACTACGGCTATTAAATTGAGGAAATTCAGCATACAAACGACGCCAAGCTACCTTATACCATTTTAATGCCTCATAGTAATCATCAAATTCCTGGACTTTTACAATATCTTCTTGCCAATCTTCTAAAAACCACCAGGGTTCAAAATCCCCCTTCATCTCTACTACATGATACATCTGCTCATACCTTCCTTACTTTGGCTTCTATTATATAAAAAAGAAGGATAATTTTGAAAGATTTTGCTCAACTAAAACCAAAAGCTAAAACGATTAAGACATAAAAAAGAGATTGGATCAACCAATCTCTCTGTTTATTATTCTGTCACTGTCACAGATTCTTCTTCAAGTGTTTCAATCTCATTGACAGCTTGTGGTTCAATATTACGGTAACGTGCCATACCAGTACCAGCTGGAATGATTTTACCGATAATAACATTTTCTTTAAGACCAAGTAAATGATCTTTCTTACCACGGATAGCCGCATCTGTCAGAACACGTGTTGTTTCTTGGAATGAAGCTGCCGACAAGAATGAATTTGTCTCAAGTGAGGCTTTAGTAATTCCCATAAGCACTGGACGACTTGTTGCAGGAATACCACCTGAAATAACAGTATCTTTGTTAGCATCTGTAAAGTCTGAGATGTCCATCAAAGTACCTGGTAGAAGATCTGTATCCCCTGGATCCATGACACGAACCTTACGAAGCATCTGACGTACCATAACCTCAACGTGTTTGTCTCCGATTTCTACCCCTTGGCTACGGTAAACTTTTTGTACCTCAGCAAGAAGATAAGTTTCTACTGAAAGGGCATCACGTACCTCAAGCAAACGTTTTGGTTGAATAGAACCTTCTGTCAGAGCAGCACCACGTGCAATTTGGTCCCCAACTTCGACTTTCATACGTGCTGTGAATGGCACCACATATTCACCTTTACCAGTTTGTCCCTCGACATAAACTTTCTTCGTACGCGTTGCGGCATCTTCTTCAATTTTAACAACTTCACCTTTAACTTCAGTGATAACCGCTTCCCCTTTAGGATTACGAGCTTCAAAGATCTCTTGGATACGAGGAAGACCTTGAGTGATATCTGTATTTGAGGCAACCCCTCCCGTGTGGAAGGTACGCATGGTAAGCTGTGTACCTGGCTCACCGATAGATTGAGCGGCAATTGTTCCAACTGCTTCTCCGACCTCAACCGCATCTCCTGTTGCCAAGTTAATACCATAACAGTGACGGCAAACACCATGACGTGTATTACATGTAAAGACAGAACGGATTGTCACTTCTTCTACACCAGCCTTAACAATCTCAACAGCCTTATCTTCAGTAATCAGTTTATTTGGACCAATAAGTAATTCGCCTGTTTCAGGATGTTTAACAGATTTCTTAGTATAACGACCTGCCAAGCGCTCTTCAAGTGTTTCTGTAACCTCTTTACCATCTGTAATGGCTGTAATGGTCAAACCACGATCAGTGCCACAATCATCCTCACGGATAATAACATCTTGAGCCACATCAACCAAACGACGAGTAAGGTATCCTGAATCAGCAGTCTTAAGGGCTGTATCGGTCATACCTTTACGAGCACCGTGAGTTGAGAAGAACATTTCCAATACCGAAAGTCCTTCTCGGAAGTTTGACAGGATCGGAAGTTCCATGATGCGTCCGTTAGGAGCTGCCATCAGACCACGCATACCGGCAAGCTGTGAGAAGTTTGAGATGTTACCACGCGCTCCAGAGTCCATCATCATAACGATTGGGTTCTTAGGATCCTGTGTTTCAATCAAGCGTTTTTCAAGAGCTTCTTTTGCTTCACGCCAAGTTGTTGTGACTGCCACATAACGGTCATCATCCGTCATCAAACCACGACGGAATGCTTTATTGATTTCTTCAACCTTGTGGTGAGCAGCATCAATGATTTCTTGTTTATTATCAATCACTGGAATATCTGCAATACCCACTGTAAGACCTGCTAAGGTTGAGTGATAATATCCAAGGTCTTTTAGACGGTCAAGGAAGGCAGAAGTTTCAGTTGTACGAAGACGTTTAAAGGTCTCTGCAATAATATTTCCAAGATTTTTCTTCTTGAATGGAACATTTAACTCTAAGTCTGCAATAGCAGCTTTAATGTCTGAACCTGGTTCAAGGAAGTATTTATCTGGTGTTCCTTCTGTCAAGTTAGCATTATTTGGTTCTTGAAGATATGGAAGATCATCTGGAATAACCGCATTAAAAAGAATTTTACCAACTGTTGTGATCATAATTTTATGACGTTGGTTATCTTTCCAAGGTTTATTTGGCATACTATCAACAGCAATTCCCACACGTGAATGCAAATGAACATAACCATTACGATAAGCCATCACCGCTTCATCAGCATCCTTGAAGACCATTCCTTCACCCTCGCGACCAGCATCTTCCATAGTCAAGTAATAGTTCCCCAATACCATATCCTGAGATGGAGTAACAACAGGTTTACCATCTTTAGGGTTCAAGATATGTTCAGCCGCAAGCATCAAAAGACGTGCTTCAGCTTGAGCTTCTTCTGACAATGGAACGTGAATCGCCATTTGGTCACCGTCAAAGTCCGCGTTGTAGGCTTCACAGACAAGTGGGTGCAAACGAAGGGCTTTACCATCGATAAGAACTGGTTCAAAAGCTTGAATACCCAAACGGTGAAGAGTTGGTGCGCGGTTCAACAGAACAGGGTGTTCTTTGATCACTTCTTCCAAGATATCCCAAATGCGATCATCCCCACGTTCAATCAAACGTTTTGCTGCTTTAACGTTTTGTGCAATATTTTTAGCTACAATTTCACGCATTACAAATGGCTTAAAGAGCTCAATTGCCATTTCACGTGGCACACCACACTGATACATTTTCAGAGTTGGACCAACAGCGATAACGGAACGTCCCGAGAAGTCAACACGCTTACCAAGCAAGTTTTGACGGAAACGTCCTTGCTTACCTTTAAGCATGTGACTGAGTGATTTAAGCGGACGGCTACCTGGTCCTGTAATAGGACGACCACGGCGACCGTTATCAATCAAAGCATCTACCGCTTCTTGAAGCATACGCTTCTCATTTTGTACGATGATACCTGGAGCATTGAGCTCTAAAAGACGAGCCAAACGGTTATTACGATTAATTACACGACGATAAAGATCGTTTAAGTCTGATGCTGCAAAGCGACCACCATCCAATTGTACCATCGGACGAAGATCAGGTGGAATGACTGGCAAAATATTTAAAATCATCCACTCCGGTTTATTACCAGACTTATAGAAAGCATCTAAAACGTCTAAACGACGGACTGCTTTAATACGTTTCTGACCAGAAGCTGTTTTAAGTTCTTCTTTTAACGTCGCAATTTCTGACTCAAGGTCAACACGCTTAAGAAGATCTTGAATAGCCTCAGCTCCCATCTTAGCGATAAAAGATCCTTGACCGTACTCTTGTAACTTTTCACGGTATTCTCTTTCTGTCAAGAGAGATTTTGCTTCCAGTGGGGTATCCATTGGATCAATCACCACATAGGCTGCAAAGTAGATAACCTCTTCAAGCGCACGTGGACTCATATCAAGTGTTAATCCCATACGTGATGGAATCCCTTTAAAGTACCAGATATGTGAAACTGGAGCTTTTAACTCAATATGCCCCATACGTTCACGACGAACCTTAGCTCGTGTTACCTCTACACCACAGCGGTCACAGACAATACCTTTATAACGAATACGCTTGTATTTTCCACACGAACATTCCCAGTCTTTTGTTGGACCAAAAATAACTTCATCAAAAAGTCCTTCACGTTCTGGTTTCAATGTACGGTAGTTGATAGTTTCAGGTTTTTTAACTTCACCATAAGACCATGAACGGACTTTATTTGGTGAGGCTAATGTGATTTGCATACTTTTAAAACGATTTACGTCAACCACTATTTATTACCTTTCTAAATCGAATCAAGAGGTTACCCTCTAAACTATTTCTTCATAACTAAATCAGACAGAAGAGAGTTTTTCCTCTCTCCTATCTTTAGTTAGCTTTAGTCTCTTTTCTCTTCTTCGCTTGCAAATTCAGCAGCTTCACGCGCTTGCTTTTCACGTGCTTTTTCAAGATCATCAACGTGCATCACGTCATCATCTTCTCCTTCATCAAGATCACGAAGTTCTACTTCATTATCATCTTCATCAAGGACACGCATATCAAGACCGAGTGATTGCAATTCTTTAACAAGAACGCGGAAGGATTCTGGTACACCAGGTTTTGGAATTGGCTTACCTTTTGTAATGGCTTCATAGGCTTTCAAACGACCTGTTACATCATCTGACTTGTAAGTCAAGATTTCTTGAAGAACATTTGATGCACCATAAGCCTCAAGAGCCCAAACCTCCATCTCACCGAAACGCTGACCACCAAACTGAGCTTTACCTCCGAGTGGCTGTTGTGTGACAAGTGAGTATGGTCCGACTGAACGGGCATGGAGTTTATCATCAACCATGTGGTGAAGCTTGATCATATACATGACCCCAACAGACACACGGTTATCAAAAGGCTCACCTGTACGACCGTCATAAAGGACTGTCTTAGCATCTGAATCCATACCTGCTTCACGAACAGTGTCCCAAAGATCTTCTGATGAAGCTCCATCAAAGACTGGTGTAGCAACATGGATGCCCAAGTTACGTGCAGCCATACCTAAGTGAAGTTCCATAACCTGACCGATGTTCATACGTGATGGTACCCCAAGAGGGTTCAACATAATATCCACTGGTGTTCCGTCTGGAAGATACGGCATATCCTCAACAGGTACAATACGTGACACGACACCCTTGTTACCGTGACGACCGGCCATCTTATCTCCAACTTTGATTTTACGTTTTTGAGCGATGTAAACACGTACCAGCATATTAACACCAGATTGTAGTTCATCACCGTTAGCACGTGTAAAGATTTTAACATCACGAACAACACCATCACCACCGTGTGGAACACGAAGTGATGTATCACGTACTTCACGTGACTTATCTCCAAAGATGGCATGTAATAAGCGCTCTTCAGCTGAGAGGTCCTTTTCACCTTTAGGTGTTACTTTACCAACAAGGATATCGCCCTCTTTAACCTCTGCACCAATACGAATAATTCCCATTTCATCGAGATCTTTAAGGGCTTCTTCACCAACGTTTGGAATTTCACGTGTAATTTCTTCAGGTCCTAACTTAGTATCACGTGTTTCACTTTCAAACTCCTCTAGGTGAACAGATGTGTAAACATCTTCTTTCACCAATCGTTCACTCATGATAACAGCATCCTCAAAGTTATAACCTTCCCAAGTCATGTAAGCGACAATTGGGTTTTGACCAAGAGCCATCTCACCTTTTTCCATGGAAGGACCATCTGCGATAAAGTCACCTTTTTCAACAATATCTCCCTCTTTAACTAGGGTACGTTGGTTGTAGGCAGTACCAGAGTTGGAGCGACGGAATTTTGTCACTTTGTAAACATCAAGTGAGCCATCCTCACGACGAACTTCAACACGATCAGCATCAGAATAGATAACTTTACCAGCATGTTGCGCAATCACAGCTGCTCCTGAGTCATGTGCAGCTTGATATTCCATACCTGTACCAACATACGGTGCTTGTGGGTTGATCAATGGAACCGCCTGACGTTGCATGTTGGCACCCATGAGGGCACGGTTAGAGTCATCGTTTTCAAGGAAAGGAATACATGCTGTCGCAACCGCAACTACCTGTTTAGGTGAAACATCCATGTAATCTACAACACTTGATGGGAATTCTTGGTTATTACCTTGATGACGTCCCATAACGATTTCCTCTGCAAAAGTACCGTCTTCATTTAGTTTTGAATTAGCCTGTGCAACAGTGTATTCATCTTCTTCATCGGCTGTCAACCATACAATCTCATTTGTTACGGCACGCGTTTCTGGGTCAACCTTACGATACGGTGTTTGGATAAAGCCGTATTTGTTTAAATGACCATAAGACGACAAGTTGTTAATCAAACCAATGTTTGGTCCCTCAGGTGTCTCAATGGGACACATACGACCATAGTGAGTATAGTGAACGTCTCGAACTTCATATCCCGCACGATCACGTGTCAAACCACCAGGTCCTAAGGCTGACAAACGACGTTTGTGAGACAACTCAGAAA
>CAMCQB010000040.1 GCA_945876895.1 uncultured Streptococcus sp. | reverse complement strand
ACATCTAATTCTTGACTAAGGTAAGGTGGCTAACTTCATTATAGAACTTTCGGTCCCCTCCTTAGCACCTAATAAAAGATTTTCTAAAATTGTTCCATTAAATACATAAGGTTGTTGAGGGAGGTAATTAACATGATGTCGAAGAGCTATTTTATCGATTTCTGATAAAGGGTGTCTATTAAATTTGATTTTCCCCTGGCTAGCTTCAAAAAAGTTGACCAAAAGCTTCGCCAAAGTTGTTTTTCCTGATCCTGAAATCCCAACAATGGCAAGTTTTGCTCCCTCTTTGATTATCAGATTAAGATCTGATAAAACCTCTCTACCAAAACCATATTGATAAGATACTCCCTCAAGTTCAATATCTCCCAATAAATCAGAGTTTAAGGCCCTATCTTCCTTAAACTCTGACTCAACGAGATATACCTCATTAAGTCGGTCGTTGGCAACACTTGCTTTCTGAAGTTTTGTTTGAAGATTGATGATATTTTCTAAAGGATTGGTAAAATACACCAAAAGTGTATTATATGTAATCAATTGCCCTATAGTCATCTTAGCCTCCATGACAAGATTAGCTCCCAACCACAGAACAGCTAGATTAAGCACGAGTTGTATCAGTTTTTTGAGAGCTCTCTGCTGACTCTCCGCACGTCCATATGTGAAAGATTTTTTTAGATAATCTACAAACTCTTTGTCAATTTTTTGGTAACGTTGTCTCTCGCTTGTTAGAGACTTAATCGTCTCAATGCCGTTGATATCCTCTATAATAGATGACGACAAAACACTATTAGCTTCCATGGTATCCTGGTTCATCTTTTCAAAAGGTTTCATAAATACCAAGATAATAACGCTATATATCGGTAAAACAAAAAGCGTCATAAAAAACAAAGTCATATTTTGAGAAAATAATACTATACCTAATATTGAGACAATAGAAACATCCAAAAAAATTGATAATAGCGTACTAGCTAGAGCATCAATAATACTGTTAGCATCTGTAAAACGTGACACAATCTCACCTGTCCGTCTCGTTGCGAAGAAGGACATAGGTAAGTTAAAGATGTGGCGAATATAAGAAAGAATAACATCAATTGATAAACGCTGACCTAAAACCAACAATAAATAGTCTTGCGCATATGAAATCACCTGTTGAAGACTATAAACAATCACCAAACCTAGTGAGATGATTCCCAAAGTATTTTTCATTTGGCCAGGTACATAAGTATCGATAATCGACTGCAAATAATATGAACCTAAGATATTGATGAGTGTTACTAGTAAAGTTGCTATAACAATATGAGAAATCAAGCCCTTTTGATTAATTAGAATAGGTAGGAAGGATAGGAGATTAGATTTCTTTTCTCTATGAGGTTTATAAGACGGTGCTGGCGCCATAAAGAGTGCCACACCTGTCCATTCCTTTTCAAACCTCTGACGGGACATCTTTGTCATTCTAACTGATGGATCTGGATCCGCAATATAGATAGACTTTTTGTCCCGACCTGTTACTACATAGTAATGGAGAAGTCCACCGTCCTTAATCACATGAACGATGAAAGGATAAATTAATTCCTCATCAAAAAGTGACATATCTGCACGTATGGCTCTAGTCTCAAAATTCAGATCTTCTGCCACTTTTACTAATCCATAGGCAGTTGTCCCTTCCATGGTTGTCTTTGCCATATCACGTAAAGTGGCTAAAGAGTAATACGACCCAAAAGACTCAAAAATCATAGCTAAGGCTGCTACACCACAATCTCTAGTATCAACTTGCGCTCTATAATGACGCTTTTTAAACGACATATAACTCCTTTTCTTTCCCTATATAAGAAAAAACTCAATCTTCATAAACTTTGACAGATTGAGTTAGTTTCCCCTAAAATCCATATCTAATTTGAGACATTTTTCGCAACTCTCTAAAGAGCTCTTCTTGATGACTTGTCAAACTAATGTTATTTGCCATTAAATGGTTAGATAACTCCACATTCATACGACTAAGTACATAAGGAACTGCAGTTCCCCCACTTAGTTCATTCTTATAAGCTTCTAGAATAGGTAAGATTGAGAGCGCATTCCCCTGACGCTTAATATCAATGCTCAACTCTCCTAAAAGTTCTACAGCTCCTTGACTCCTCTCCTTACCTCCAGAAAACCATCTTAATTTAGATGTCATTACTTTGCGTGAGGATTCCATCCTGCTGCTCCTCCTGTTGCAAGATTCATAGCGGAATTATTAGCAATAATCCGAACAGTCTCTGACCAATCTACCCAGCAACGGCTACCATTACAATAATAACCGTTACCATAACTAATTGTCTTTCCTCCTACTATGTCTAGCAACTCTTTTGATTCTAAATTTTTAATTGTTTGATTTACCCTGTTCATTAAAGTTTGTAACTTCCTAGCATAAATGATTTAGGTAAAACTTCTAAAGCAGTAGTTAGTTGTAACCCTAAGGTAATACCAAAAACTATTGCCTTAGTCCGTTTCAATCAGTATGTGTAGATCATTTTTTCTCAAAAGACTCTACCAGCCATAAAATCCCCAAGTCAAAATAATAGGTAAAAGTTTAATCCCAAACATAACTTGCTCCTTTCATTTCGATGAGCATATTATAACAAAAAAATAAAAAATCACCTATGACATATATGTCATAAATGATTTTCAAAATCCTTTTTCCGCTCTTCTCTTACCATATCTAACAATATATCATTGTTATAGATTTTGCACAGTTGCTCTGCAAGGTTATACAAATTACTCGCTTTATCCTTATCCCCCTTTTCATAAAAATAATATTTTGCTTCGCTAGATAAAAGCTGCGGTTTTAAAGCATAATCTTTAATCTTATTGATTATTTCATTCATTCTATCTAAGAGAGGTTTCATAAACGAGTAGTCATTATGGAGAACTCCGACTGTGGTTGCGTTACCTAAAGTATTTAATAACGCTCTGTTAAAATCATTATCTAATGATATCTCTATAGATAACAAGATATCACAAATTTGTTGTAACTCCGTTTTATCAAAATCATTTTGTACCTGTGTATACTGCAGATAATAATTAGCAATTAATACATCATTCAAATCATAAAAAGTTTTATGAGAGAAATGACTGAACCACTCGGAAAAAATAACTTTAGGAGATAAACCTTCTTTAGATTGCCTAATCTGCAATAGACGTTCCATAATTTCCAAAAAAAGTAGTTCCTCTTCTGGTAAGATGTCTATATAATCTTGGTAAATCGTATCTAAAATTTCAAATTTTTCTAATAATAATTTTTTATCAAGATAAGGATTTTCTCTTAACTTTTGTTTAAGCAGCAGATAACTTTCTGGTAATATGGTTTGCTTATCTGATAATAATTCCACTAAGGTCATCCCCAACTGCTGAGCAATAAACTGTATCTTATCAACACCAGCTACGGAATCTCCCTGTTCTATCCGAATTAACTGACGATGACTAAGCTGACTTTCATCGGCGCACAATTCTGCCCGTGAGATGCCTTTCAATTCACGAAGTTCTTTAATGCGATGCCCAATTTCTTTATTTGATTTAATCGTCATTCCTAGATCTCCCGTATACAACTCGTCACTTAAATTTTCACTCTATTTTAAGTAGGTTTAGCTGATATCAAACTTCATCTTGCCTTTAGTAATTCCCACTTTTAGCGTTTGACCAGCGGTCAATTCACCTGATAAGAGGAGTTCTGCCAAGCGATCTTCTACCTCTGTCTGCAAGGTACGACGAAGCGGACGGGCTCCCATTTCAACATCATAGCCTATTTCAGCTAAGTGTTTTAAGGCTGAAGGTTGGAATTTTAAGGTTATTCCTTTTTCAGATAATGTTGCAATTAAAGGTTTTACCATGATTTTGACAATCTCGCGCATATTGTCTTCTGTCAAGCTATGGAAAACAACTTTCTCATCAATACGGTTGATAAATTCTGGACGATAGGCTTTTTTCAATTCTTCTAGAATACGTTTTTGCATAGCATCATCATCATGAACAAGCGCTTTTGTCCCAAATCCAACAGTCTTTTCATCACGAAGAGCTGTCGCTCCAAGGTTGGAGGTCATAATGATAATAGTATTTGAAAAATCTACCTTACGACCACGACTATCTGTCAATACGCCATCATCTAAAACTTGAAGGAGAACATTAAAGATATCTGGGTGGGCTTTTTCTACTTCATCAAATAGGAGAACAGAGTACGGTTTGTTACGGACTTTTTCTGTCAGCTCACCACCTTGATCATAGCCTACATAACCTGGAGGCGCGCCATTTAAACGGCTAGCTGCAAATTTTTCCATGTACTCACTCATATCAAAACGGATAAGAGCGGATTCATCGTCAAAAAGGAGTTCTGCCAAAGCTTTCGCTAACTCTGTTTTTCCGACACCAGTCGGTCCCAAAAACATAAAAGAACCAATTGGACGTTTACCTGTTCGAATACCTGACTGGTTACGACGAATCGCGCGGCTTATACTAGATACCGCTTCATCTTGTCCAATAACACGCTGATGAAGTTCTTGCTCTAACTTAAGATAGCGTTTGGCATCAGATTGTGTCATTTTTTCAACGGGAATTCCTGACAACTTGCTAAGCGTTGCTAAAACGTGCTCCTCAGTCACCATAAGGGCTGGCTTATCTTTCTTTTTATCCTCTTTTTTTAGAGCTGATAGTAAAGCGTTTTGATCACCACTCATCAAGGCATGGTCAACATCTGTTAGAAAACTATATTCTCTTTTAGGACGACTTTGTTGTACCGTTGCACTCGCTTCATCTAATAAATCAATAGCAGAATCTGGTAGCTTCTTACTGGTCAAATAACGATGAGCTAACTTAACAGCCAAACGAGCCACTTCATCTGAGATTGTCACATGATGATAATCTTCATAAGATGTTTTTAAGCCCAAGAGAATCTGGCTAGCATCTTCTACTGAAGGCTCTTCAATCATAACCTTGGCAAAGCGACGTGAAAGAGCGGCATCTTTTTCAATATGTTTTTGATATTCATCTTGGGTTGTTGCCCCCAAAGTGCGTAAGCTACCGCGGGCAAGGGCTGGTTTCAAGATATTGGCAGCATCAAGAGTGGAGTCAATACCACTACCTGATCCCATAATCGTGTGTAACTCGTCAATAAATAAAATAATATGACCGTCTTCTTCAATATCTGCAATGATTTGATTCATCCGCTCTTCAAAATCCCCACGAAAACGAGTTCCAGCAACCACAGACATCATATCAAGTTCTAAAACACGCATTTTAGATAGATTTTCTGGTACATCGCCAGATAAAATGCGTTGAGCTAAGCCATAAGCTAAAGCCGTTTTCCCCACACCAGCTTCACCAACTAATACGGGGTTGTTTTTGGTTTTGCGACTTAAAATCTGGACCATACGTGTGATTTCTTTATCACGTCCCACAACAGGATCAATCTGACCATTACGAGCAAGATCTGTCAAATCGCGTGTAAAATCCGCTAGATCTCCAGCTGTCGATTGTGGTTTCATCATATCCATCATAGCTGGACTAGCTTTAGGTTTATCTAGTTGACGGATAGCTTTAACTTGTGCTTTAGTATAACCCGCAATTTGGTCAATAGATTTTCTAACATCTGCCAATCGAAAAGAAGGTGCCTCAAGATGACTAGAAGTTCCAAGTGTCGCTAAAATACGTGCAGGATACAAATCAGGAAGGAGCAACATCGCCATCAAAACATGCTCACTTCCCACTTCATCTTGATGTACCACCTTTGAAATGGTATAAGCTTTATTCATAATCAGTTCCAAAGCAGGAGATTGTCTAAAAAAGACCATCTCTTCTCTCTGAGATAAGGTCTCCTTCCGAGCAGTTACCGCTAAAGTCGTAGCCATAAACTCTTCAAAGCTAACTTGCAAAGAATCTAAAACCAGACCTGCAATAGAATCTTGGAAATGAAGGAAAGCCAATAATAACTGCCAACTTTCCAAATAGTCCGTATCAAATTTATTAGCTATAAACTGAGCCTTGGCGAAGGCTTGTTCTAGCTTAGTTGAATAGCGTTTCATTCTAATATCCTTTTCTATCTAAACGTTGTAATATTTTTGTCAAAAGCCGTGGACGGATAATAGCCGCATCGGATCCTAAAACGCTATCCAGACCACTAGCTAAAATAATATTTCCTTCACGCTCACTAATAATAGCCTCGTCAAACAATAATTGGATCAAATCCGTAAATTCCTGCTCACTAATCCGATCACCTAAAGACCCAATTAAACTCCCTAACATTTGATGTTGATCAGAAAATCGAATTTTAGCAATGCGGATATAACCGCCCCCTCCTCGTTTACTCTCAACAATATAGCCTCTACTTTCAGTAAAGCGGGTTTTAATCACATAGTTGATTTGACTAGGAACCACTTGAAAGCTATCTGCCAAACTACTACGTTGAATCTCAGCAAAATCGGATTGTGCTAAAAGATCCTTAATGTATTCCTCAATATGATCTGATGCATTTTTAGAAGGCATGACTCTTCTCCTTTCAAGTTTTCTTTGACATTAACTGACTATTATTATACCGAATTTTCACCTATTTGAAAACTAAAAATCCTCATTCTCAAATATCATAAAGAAAAACCCCAGCCTAAAAGACTGGAGTTTCAACTTTTACTCTATTAGTTGTTAAGGGCTGCTGCCATAGTTGCTGCAACTTCTGATTCAAAGTCGTTAGCAGCTTTTTCAATACCTTCACCAACTTCAAAGCGTGCAAATTCAACTGCTTTAGCATTTACTGAGTCAAGGTAAGCTTCAACTGTTTTGCTATCGTCCATGATGTAAACTTGTGCAAGAAGTGTGTAAGCTTGGTCAACTTGAGTATTGTCAAGCATAAAGCGATCCATTTTACCTGGAATGATTTTATCCCAGATTTTTTCTGGTTTACCTTCAGCAGCAAGTTCTGCTTTGATATCTTCTTCAGCTTGTGCAATAACGTCATCAGTCAATTGTGCTTTAGATCCATATTTAAGGAATGGAAGAGCTGGTTTGTTAACCATTGCACGTGATTCGTTATCTTGCTCAATTTTGTGGTTCAATTGCGCTAACTCATCTTTGATGAATTGCTCATCAAGTTCAGTGTATGAAAGCACTGTTGGGTTCATCGCAGCAATGTGCATTGATACTTGTTTTGCAAGTGTTTCATCGCCACCTTCGATAACTGAGATAACACCAATACGTCCACCATTGTGTTGGTAAGCACCAAAGGCTTGCTCATCAGTTTTTTCGATCAAAGCAAAACGACGGAATGAGATTTTCTCACCGATTGTAGCTGTTGCATTAACATAAGCTTCTTCAAGTGTCTCACCTGAAGGCAATTTGATTGCAAGTGCTTCTTCGTTGTTAGCTGGTTTAGCTGCAACAATAGCTTTTGCAGTTTCTTCTACCAACTCAACGAATTGAGCGTTTTTCGCAACAAAGTCTGTTTCAGCGTTAACTTCAACAACTGCTGCGACGTTACCGTCAACATAAACACCTGTCAAACCTTCAGCAGCAACGCGGTCAGCTTTTTTAGCTGCCTTAGCCATACCTTTTTCGCGAAGTAATTCAATCGCTTTTTCGATATCACCTTCAGTTTCTACAAGGGCTTTTTTAGCGTCCATAACGCCGGCACCTGATTTTTCACGCAATTCTTTAACGAGAGCTGCAGTAATGTTTGCCATTTCTAAATTCCTCCAAAGTTTGATATAAAAAAACGAGAGCAGAGCGGTTTGCTGCTGCCCCGTTTACAAGTTACTTAATTGGGTGGAGAGTTTTTCTCCTCTAAGACCTAATCTTAGTCTGTTTTATGATTAGTTAGAACCTTCTACAACTTCAACGATTTCTTCAATTGAATCTGCAGTAGCTTCTTCACCAGCCAATTCAGCTTCAACAGCTGCAACTGAATCTTCACCTTGACGACCTTCAATGATAGCGTCAGCCAATTTAGAAGTGATCAATTTAACAGCGCGGATAGCATCATCGTTAGCTGGGATGATAACATCGATCTCATCTGGATCAGCGTTTGTATCAACCATAGCTACAACTGGGATACCAAGTTTTTTAGCTTCTTTAACTGCGATTTGTTCTTTGTGTGGGTCAACAACGTACATCACATCTGGGATGCGAGGCATATCAGCGATACCACCTAAGAATTTTTCAAGACGGTCACGTTGTTTGTTAAGAAGTGCAACTTCTTTCTTAGGAAGAACTTCAAAAGTTCCTTCTTCTTCCATTTTGTTGATTTCTTTAAGGCGTGCGATACGTTTTTGGATTGTTGACCAGTTTGTCAATGTTCCACCCAACCAACGGTGGTTGATGTAGTATTGACCAGCACGTTCTGCTTCTTCTTTAACTGCTTCTGAAGCTTGCTTCTTAGTTCCTACGAACAAGATAACCGCATCGTTAGCTGCTGCATCACGAACAAATTCGTAAGCTTGATCAGCCAATTTTACAGTTTGTTGAAGGTCGATAACGTGGATACCGTTACGCTCAGTAAAGATGTACTTAGCCATCTTAGGATTCCAGCGACGAGTTTGGTGACCAAAGTGTACACCAGCCTCAAGAAGTTGTTTCATTGAAATTACTGCCATGAGTAATGTCTCCTTTTTTGTTTTTTTCCTCTCCTAGACTTCGACTTGCAGTCTCACCTTGCGGCAACAAGACCACAATTGGTCCAAGATGAGTATTATCGCTATTGCGACCTTACTATCATACCAAAAAAAATGAGGATTGACAAGCCATTTGTGGTTAACTCTCACATAAAAATCACTTTTATGTCTTGACATTCTGATTATCTTACGATAAAATAAATGATGTTGTGGCGGTATAGCCAAGTGGTAAGGCACGGCTCTGCAAAAGCTTGATCGTCGGTTCAAATCCGTCTACCGCCTTTTATAACTCAATTTAATAAGAGTTCTCCTAAAAAGTCCATAAATCGGGCTTTTTTTGTTGATATGCGGATAAATGTAATCGCTAAACTTTCTATCTATTCACGAAAAGAAGTTTTACAACATTAACAATCACTCTCTCTATCCTTTACTCCTTCTAATGCATTTGCTATACTGTTAACACTTTAATAAAGGAGGTTTGGTAATGAAAAAATTAGCTAAGGGTGATCATATCCGTGTTCTTAGCCCATCTAGTTCTATCGAACGTTTAGGGGGATTTAAAGCCAATTTATCTGCCAAAAGAAAATTAGAAGAACTGGGTTTTACAGTGTCCTTCTCTGAGCATTATTTTGAAAATGATAGATTTTATTCATCCTCCATAAAAAGTCGTGTCGCAGATTTACATGCAGCATTTGCCGATCCAATGATCCATGTCATTATGACAACTATTGGAGGATTTAACTGTAACGAATTGTTACCTTATCTAGATTACGATCTCATCCGAAACAATCCGAAAATTTTTTGTGGGTATTCCGATACGACTGCCCTTTTAAATGGCATTTATGCCAAAACAGGCCTTAAAACTTATATGGGACCTTCTTTCTCTAGTTTTAAAATGGTAGAAGGGCAAACCTATCAAACAAAAATGTGGCATCGCGCTCTTAGCCACACCAATTACCACTTGGAACCTAGTCAAGAATGGTCTAGCGATGCTTGGTATGATCCCTCTCAAACAAGACACTTCAAACCAACTGAGTGGAAAGTTTATCAAGAAGGAGCAGCTCATGGTACTATCATTGGAGGAAATATCTCAACGTTTAATCTTCTAACAGGAACTGAGTTTGCACCGAAAGTTGAGAACTATGTTCTGTTTCTAGAAGAAGCTGAAGGCGATCACTATTATACGATACTTAGACATTTAACAGCCATCTTACAAGCCTATCCTAACCCCAAGGCAGTTGTTTTTGGTCGTTTCCCTAAAGAAACAGAGATGACTGAGGAAATTTTTAAAGCGATTTTAGACAAATACCCTCTACTTAAGACTATCCCTGTACTTTATGACCTAGATTTTGCCCATACTCAGCCTCTCTTTACCATTACAATTGGCGCCAACATTTCTATTGATACTAAGACAATGACTTTAAACATCTCTGAAGATTAAAAAACCATTTGGGAAGGCTCCCAAATGGTTTTTGTATTACCAAATCACGACACGCTTGTCTTTATCTCGCCACATCCCATCGCCTTCTTTGACATCAAAAGTAGCAATAAAATCATCAAAGTTTGGCAACTGAACATTGGTGCGAAGTTTTCCTGGGGCATGTACATCTACAGCAATCAATAACTGCAAATATTCCTCACGCGCCTTCATGCGCCAAATACGAGCAAAATTGATAAAGTAGTCCTCAGCAGAAAAATCTGCTTCTTTTTTAGCGGCCTCAAGGGCTGCTGCCAAGCCTCCCAAATCCGCAACATTTTCAGAAACGGTTAACTTACCATTGACTTTTCCTCCTGCAAAGTCAATCCCATCAAACTGCTCCACTACCTTGTCTGTACGCTCTTTAAAAGCAGCGTAATCTTCATCTGTCCACCAATTATTAAGGCTACCATTTTCATCAAAAGAAGCCCCATTGGTATCAAAAGCATGAGAAATTTCATGAGCAATAACAGCACCTATTCCTCCATAATTAGCTGATGATGACTGCTCCAAACTATAAAATGGTGCTTGGAGGATAGCTGCTGGAAAGACAATTTGATTTTGTTGCGGATTGTAGTAAGCATTAACCATGTGGGCAGGCATTCCCCACTCATTTTTATCGACTGGCTTATTCCACTTGCTCCAGCTATGAGCTATTGAAATTTTTGCAAGATGGGCCGCGTTTTCAATCAAGCTAGCTGAGTCATCAATAACTTTTTTCGCATAGGTATCTGGTAATTTTTCAGGATAACCAATATGTGGTGTGATGCTGTTTAGCTTGATGATAGCCTTATCTCGTGTTTCTGGTTTTAGCCAGTCGTTATTAGCTAAGCGCTCCTTATAAACCTCAATCATAGTCGCTACCTTCGCCTCCACATCAGCTTTGGCTTTTTTAGAAAACTTCAAGTCCGCATACCAAAGACCAAGGGCTTGATTGTAGGGACCTTGTGCCAAATAAAAAGCAGCTTTTTTCTGATCCATGGCTTGAGGAGTGCCAGATAAAGCACGGCTATAAGCACCTGATAAGACTCGAATCTCATCTGTCAGGTAAGAGGTATAAGAAAGAGCCGCACTTCTCACTAAAATCGCTTTTAGAGCTGTCCAATTTTTTTCAGAATAAAACTCCGCTGCAAACTCTGTCCAAAAACGCTCCTCTGGAACAATCACTTTATCTGGAACTTGCCCTAAAATCTGTTTAAAAATAGTATCTAAAGGTAGTTCTGGTGCCAATTTAGTAAAATCTGCCCAGTCATAAGGATGATACAACTTTGCATACTCAGAAGACTCCTCACTTGAGAGAACATAATGAGCTAATTTGGCATCAAGCGCAATCATCTCATCTAAAATATGCTTGATCTCTTCTGTAGAAAAGCCAAACTTAGGCAATAAATCTTCTTGGCATCGGCGCCATGTTGCCAATAGCTCTTTTCCCTTCTCATTATCCTCGCCATAGTAGCTAGTGTCTGGCAAAATGGTGCTCGGAGCTTCTGCCCACAAAACGTTGGTCTGGGCATCCATAAAGTCTGGTGCTACACCAAACGGTAAAAGGTTCGGTTTGCCATCCATCTCAAACTCTGCTATCCGCTCTGCAAAGCTTGAGAAGGACGACATACCCTGATACTCCTCAATCAAGGGTTTAACAGGGGTAACACCGAGTGCTTCTCTTGTTGTAAAATCACTGACCTGCTTATGAAACTTAACAAAGTTGGATAAAATAGGATCTGTTGGAACATCTTTACCTGCTAACCAAGCATCGGTTGTGTCTAACATTAGGTCCTCTATTTCATCAGCTAAATCTGAAAAGCCACCAGTTCTTGGCTTATCATCAGGAATAACAGCTGTTTCTTCCCACTTTTTATTGATCGCATCATAAAAATCATCTTGGTAACGTGTCATCATTGTACTCCTTTGTGTTGTCTTTTTTTATTGTAACAAAAAAAGATTAGAATTGCTTTTTTAGGCTATTTCCCTCACGCCATGCGCATGAAGAAAATGCATGTAACCATTTTCTTATCACATGCATTTTTTCAATGTATTTTCATAGTTTTTATATTTAGTCATGAGTAATTCCTCAAATTCAGACTAATTATAGCATAAATTTTTGCTAAAAAACTGTATAAAATATGTTTTCTGAAAAACGTATTTTCTTCATCCGTTTGTCGTGTATTTCCCCTTCACTTTATTTATTCGAAAAAAAAATATAAAAAGAAAGGCTTTTTTTAAAAAAATTTTTTTCGTTATTTTTGATATACTAATGTTAGCGCTTTTATAAGGAGAGATAATATGAAAAATTTAGTTCAATACAAATGGGCTACCCTAGGAACTGGGGTCATTGCTAATGAATTAGCTCAAGCTTTGCAGTCACTAGGTGGCAACCTCTATTCCGTTGCCAATCGTACCTATGATAAAGGTCTAGAATTTGCTCAAAAATATGGTATTCAGAAAGTTTATCAAACCATTGATGAAGTATTTGAAGATCCTGAGGTAGATATTATTTACATCTCAACTCCGCATAATACCCATATTAACTATCTAAGAAAGGCCTTGTCAGCAGGAAAGCACGTCCTTTGTGAGAAGTCTATTACACTCAATTCAGAGGAACTGGAAGAGGCTATTGCGCTTGCCGAAGAAAACCAAGTCATTCTTGCTGAAGCAATGACTATTTTCCATATGCCTATCTACCGCCGTCTCCGCGAACTTGTCCAATCACAAGCCTTGGGGGATCTAAAAATGATTCAAATGAACTTTGGAAGCTATAAAGATTACGACATGACCAATCGTTTCTTTAATAGAAATTTAGCTGGTGGAGCTCTCCTTGACATTGGGGTTTATGCCCTATCTTTTGTTCGCTGGTTTATGTCTGAAACGCCTGATCAAATCAGCTCTCAAGTAAAATTAGCACCAACTGGGGTTGATGAACAGGTGGGAATTTTATTAAGTAATCCCAAAGGAGAAATGGCTACTATTGCCCTTACCTTACACGCTAAACAACCTAAACGCGGCACCATTGCCTACGATAAAGGCTATATTGAACTTTATGAATACCCTCGTGGTCAAAAAGCCATCATCACCTATACAGAAGATGGCCACCAAGATATCATTGAAGCAGGAGACACCAGTCAAGCCCTCTCCTACGAGGTCCAAGATATGGAAAAAGCTGTTGCTGGTATCGAAAATGAGATGCACCTAGCTTATAGCCAAGAAGTGATGGTTATCATGACCAAACTCAGAAAAGACTGGGGCTTAGTCTATCCAGAAGAAGAATAAATCACAAAAACTCTTCCACCAAAATAAATGATTGGGGAAGAGTTTTACAATATTATCTATTAGAAACTAAAAAGAGAAGGATATTATTACTTAACCCTTCTCTTTTTAGTTAAATCTCATCTTATTTCCACTCTTACTACTGGATAACACACATTTTATTTTTTTAAAATAGCAAGGGTTTGATAAGGTTTGAGGGTAATCTGATCTGCTAAGACAGTGTCTTTATAGTTGCTGATCAAAACTTGACCTGAGGCATAATCAGCTAGGTCAAGGGTTACTTCTTCAGCAAAGAAGTTGTTTAGGACAAGGAGTTTTTCATCGCCAAGCTGACGCTCAAAGGCATAAACCTTATCACTATCTTTATAAGCTGCCTTATAGTC
>CAMCQB010000039.1 GCA_945876895.1 uncultured Streptococcus sp. | reverse complement strand
CAGACCAATAAACAGAAAAAGACAAACATCAATCGAGATGTTTGTCTTCAGTCTGCAGCACCTATGGAGGTGCTATTTTTCTTGCCCGCTGAACTTATTCATTTAATACCTTTTCTCTCTAAAACCATTTGATAAGATAATAAATCCAAATTAGGATAACTAGAATCCAACAGAGGATGTTCCAAAATTGTTTTTTATTTTTCATCAGCATCGAGATGTGCTATACTATAAGCGTACACAAAGAGGCTTTTACCTCTCTGTGTCAACTTCTACTTAAGGAAGTGTTTTATTAACTCAACAATCGCGGTAATGCCAGTTGAGATAACTAGAGCTTTTGGTCCGTCTAACCAAGGCTCTTTTTTGTTATGGCTTCGAGCCAGTTTTTCTCTACGAGAAAAACAAGAAAGCCACCAGCTATGCTGGTGGCTGCCAAGCCTTTGATTTTGGCTCATTGTCAATTGTAGTGGATGACTTATAACTAAGCACGAGAGAATCAGATTGGTGTTCTCTCGTTTTTATTTGACTTATGTTTAGCTATCTTTGTATTGACCTTTTTTTAAAAGTGTTGTCTCTATTGCGGTTAAGCGTAAGCAGTGTTTTTTTCAGTATAAAACCTTATTTTTGTTTGACAAGTGGTCATTTGAAAAGTATAATTGTATTATACTAACAATACAAAAGGAGAACCTCTCATGTCAGATAATCGAATGAAATACACCATTGATAGTAATATGCAATTTCCACTTGTTGAAATTGCTCTTGAAGCTGGTGAATCTGCCTATATCCAACAAGGATCTATGGTTTACCATACTCCTAGTGTTAGCTTAAATACACGTCTTAATGCGCGTGGGGGATCAGGTCTAGGGAAGTTACTGGGAGCGATTGGGCGTTCTATGACTTCTGGAGAATCTATGTTCATCACTCAGGCAGTGTCAAATGCAGCAGACGGGAAGTTAGCATTAGCTCCATCAACTCCAGGTCAAGTGATTGCTCTTGAGTTAGGGGCTAAGCAATATCGTCTTAATGATGGAGCTTTCTTAGCTCTTGATGGTTCTGCTCAATATAAGATGGAACGTCAAAGTGTTGGACGAGCTTTCTTTGGCGGGCAAGGTGGTCTTTTTGTCATGACGACAGAAGGTGAGGGAACTCTCTTAGCTAACGCTTTTGGTTCTATCAAAAAGTTAGAGCTGACAGGTGGTACGATTACTATTGATAATGCGCATGTTGTGGCTTGGAGCCGTGATCTTAATTATGACATCCACCTTGAAAATGGCTTTTTGCAGTCTATCGGTACTGGTGAGGGAATTGTTAATACCTTCTCAGGCTACGGTGAAATTTATGTTCAGAGTTTAAATATTGAAACCTTCGCTCAAGTGATCGGTAATCACATTGTTACAGGTGGGGGAGATGGTGGCGGTGGAAGCACCTCTATCTTAGATGCCTTGATGTAATACAGTATAGTAGGAAAGTAAGGAATGATTGAAATGCCTTTCTTTCCTTTTTGTTTTATCCTACTGTACCTTTGTCAATGATGTGAGACCTAAAATGTTATTTTGAAGCTATCCATTTGTTAAGCTTTACTAGGAGCTAGCTCCTAGTAAAGCTTTTCTGATATCGATAGGAGATTTCCATCCTAAAGTTTGCATAGGGAGTCGATTAGAACGATAAAGATAGGTTTTCATCTGCTTGATCAGATCGTCATAGGAGTAGAAGGTCAAGTGCTGGTAGAAACGTCGATTGTCATTTCGATGACTGCGTTCAACCTTGCCATTATGTCTGGGTGTTCGAGGACGAATCAGCTTGTGCTCAATGCCAAGTTCCTGACACAGCAAGTCTAGTGGGTGAACTTGTTTGGTCTCTTTGAAATGAGTGAACTCGAAGCCATTATCCGTTTGGATGATTTTTGGTTTGTATCCAAAGTGTTTGATAGCCATTTTGAGAAATTGAACCGTTGAGTAGGACGACTGCTCTTTGAAAGGGAATATAAAGCGTTCTCTACTGGCCTCATCAATGACGGTATACTGGTAGAACTTGTCGGGTAGTTTTCCTGTGTAGCAGTGAGTTGGGACGTATTTGACATCCATCTGCCACTTGATACCGAGTTTAGTCGGCGTGTCATATGGTTTTGGGACATAAGGTTTTTTCTTTGTTTTAGGGGATTTGAAGAAGTCCAGCTTTCTCAAGATTCGAAAGAGTGAGCAAGGGTGTCTATCATATCCCTTATTTGTTTTGAGTTTGTAAAAAATTTCGATGAGGGTTGCGTTTGGATTTCTTTTGATGCAGTTTTTAATCCAGGTCAGCTCTTGCTCGGTGTGAGCCTTTGGATGAGGTGTTAGAGGTCGATGGGATCGATTTTTCAACGATTCTTTAGTTCCATCAAATCGCTTATTCCAGCGCATGAGAGAGGCTTTTGAAACTTTGTATCGTCGACAGATGAAGGCGACAGAGGCACCATTTTGGTAGGTTTTAACAGCGTGGTAACGTGTTTCTAGAGTATGTGGTAAATAGCGAAGATTTTGTGATATACTAGTCATGAGAAGATTCCTTTTTGGTGAGTGGTGGTACTCTTATCATATCAGGGAATCTTCTTTTTGACTCCTAGAAGTCTCACATCTATTGTAACGCTACATTCTTTCCTTTTTGTTTTATCTACTTTCTTGTCGCAAGCTTTCAAGGTATGTTATAATAGTGAAGATTGAAACTTTTAAGGAGAAAGGGACTAAATCAGTTGCAATGGTTAATAAAAGTAGCTAGAGCATGACTTTTATTAACGGCTTGTTTTCTGTTTTAGTTAGTCTTGGTATCTTACATTATGTCAAATACTATTCGCGTGCGTTATGCACCAAGTCCAACAGGATTACTACACATCGGTAATGCCCGTACAGCGTTATTTAACTACCTTTTTGCGCGTCATCACGGTGGTGACTTTATCATCCGTATCGAAGATACTGACCGCAAACGTCATGTGGAGGATGGTGAGCGTTCTCAGTTGGAAAACCTACGTTGGTTGGGGATTGATTGGGATGAAAGCCCAGAGACACATGAGAACTACCGTCAGTCAGAGCGTTTGGAACTGTATCAACAGTATATTGATCAACTCTTGGCAGAAGGTAAGGCTTACAAATCTTATGTGACCGAAGAAGAGCTGGCAGCAGAGCGTGAGCGCCAAGAAGCAGCTGGGGAAACACCACGTTATATCAATGAATTTCTAGGCATGTCTGAGGACGAAAAAGCAGCTTACATCACAGAACGTGAAGCAGCTGGCATCGTTCCAACAGTCCGCTTGGCTGTCAATGAAGCAGGCATCTATAAGTGGAATGATATGGTTAAGGGCGACATTGAGTTTGAAGGTGGCAACATCGGTGGTGATTGGGTCATCCAAAAACGTGATGGTTACCCAACTTACAACTTTGCAGTTGTTATTGATGACCATGATATGCAGATTTCGCACGTTATCCGTGGGGATGACCACATTGCCAATACGCCTAAGCAGCTCATGGTTTATGAAGCGCTTGGTTGGGAAGCTCCAGAGTTTGGTCACATGACTTTGATTATCAACTCTGAGACTGGTAAAAAGTTGTCCAAACGTGATACCAATACTCTTCAGTTCATCGAAGACTACCGTCGTAAAGGTTACATGTCAGAAGCTGTCTTTAACTTTATCGGTCTTTTGGGCTGGAACCCTGGTGGCGAAGATGAAATCTTCTCACGTGAGGAATTTATTCAGCTCTTTGACGAAAATCGTCTTAGCAAATCGCCAGCAGCCTTTGACCAGAAGAAAATGGACTGGATGAGCAATGAGTACATCAAGAATGCTGATTTGGAGACTGTTTTCAATCTTGCTAAGCCATTTTTGGAAGAAGCTGGTCGTTTGACAGATAAGGCAGAAAAATTAGTAGAGCTCTACAAACCACAGATGTCATCTGCGGATGAAATCGTGCCATTGACAGATCTTTTCTTCTCTGATTTCCCAGAGTTGACAGAGGCTGAAAAAGAAGTCATGGCAGGCGAAACGGTTCCAACTGTTCTCAACGCTCTTAAGGCAAAATTGGAAGCCATGACAGACGAAGACTTCCAACCAGACAACATCTTCCCACAAATCAAGGCAGTCCAAAAAGAAACAGGCATCAAGGGCAAAAACCTCTTCATGCCAATCCGTATCGCCGTCTCAGGTGAAATGCACGGACCAGAGCTACCAAACACCATTTACCTCCTCGGTCGTGAAAAATCTATCCAGCATATTGAGAATATGTTGAAGAGTTTGTAAAAACAATCCCCGCTGTCCTGTGACGGTGGGGATTTGTTATAGTTTTCAGTTATAATTGTTACGTTGAAAACGATATAACCAGTTTCTGAAAATCTATGATATGATAGAATAATCACAAGAATTTAGGAGAGTGTATGGAAAATCATAATTTTGAAAATCAAGGTACCTTTAACCGAGAGATGAATAGTCGTCACTTGCAGATGTTGTCCATCGGTGGGGTTATCGGTACAGGTTTGTTCTTAAGTTCAGGCTATACCATTGCACAGGCTGGGCCTTTTGGAGCTGTTGCTGCCTACCTATTTGGAGCTATCATGGTCTATTTGGTCATGTTCTCTTTAGGTGAATTGTCGGTTGCAATGCCGGTGACTGGATCTTTCCATACTTATGCGACCAAGTTTATCAGTCCAGGTACTGGTTTCATGGTGGCCTGGATGTATTGGCTTTGCTGGGTCGTTGCCCTGGCTTCTCAGTTCGTAGGAGCAGCTCAACTCATGCAACGTTGGTTTCCTAGTGTGCCGATTTGGATTTTTGCGACGATTTTTGCGGTTATTGTCTTTGGCTTGAACACCCTATCTGTTGGCTGGTTTGCCAAGGCAGAAGATGCGCTTTCGTCTATCAAGGTCTATGCCATAGCAGCCTTTATCGTGCTTGGGACTTTGGCTATTTTTGGTATTTTGCCTTTTGAGGGAACCAATGCTGCGCCGCTATTTAACAATATCACAAGTAACGGCTTACTTCCTAACGGTCTGGTTGGTTTTATCACGGTCATGTTGTCCGTTAACTATGCCTTTTCAGGTGTAGAAATGATCGGAATTGCGGCAGGTGAGACGGATAATCCTAAAAAAGCCGTACCGCAAGCTATTAAATCAACAATTGGTCTCTTGGTTATCTTTTTCGTCTTGACCATCGTTGTTTTGGCAGCCCTACTTCCTATGTCAGAAGCAGGTGTAACTGAGGCTCCTTTCGTACTTGTCTTGGACAAGATTGGTTTTCCTTACGCTGCTGATATGATGAACTTCATTATCTTGACAGCTATTTTATCAGCTTCTACATCAGGGTTATATGCATCAAGCCGTATGCTCTGGTCGCTGGCCAATGAAGGTATGATCAGCAAGGAATTAGTCAAGATTAACAAGCACGGTGTGCCAATGCGCGGGATGATTTTGTCCATGATTGGTGTTGTGATCGCCTTGATTGCGTCAATTTATGCAGAAGATACTATCTTCCTTGCTCTGGTTTCTATTGCTGGTTTTGCAGTTGTTATTGCTTGGTTGGCCATTCCATTGGCACAAATTGGTTTCCGTCGTAAATTTTTGAAGCATCACAGTGAAGATGAATTGGAATACAAGACGCCCTTCTCACCGACCTTGCCTTGGATTACGGTTGTTCTGCTGGTTATTTCTATCATCGGAATCGGCTGGGATCCTTCACAGCGTGCTGGTCTTTACTTTGGTGTGCCATTCATGATTGGTTGCTATATTTATCACTACATTCGCTTTAAAAAGTGGTAGGAGGTTCTAGAATGGGTCGTTTTAAGGAATTATTAGAAAATCAAGAGTTTGTCATTTTACATGGTGCTCTTGGAACAGAGTTGGAGTTTCGAGGTCATGATGTATCGGGCAAGCTTTGGTCTGCCAAATATCTTTTGGAAAATCCCCAGTACATCAAGGATATCCACAAGGATTATATTCGTGCCGGAGCAGACTTGGTGACAACATCTACCTATCAGGCAACCTTTGAAGGTCTAGCAGGAGTTGGTTTGTCACAAGCAGAGGCTGAGGAACTCATTCGCTTGACTGTTGATTTGGCTAAGGAGGCGCGTGATGAGGTTTGGGCAGAATTGGCTGAAGATGAAAAAGCACAACGAACCTATCCCCTTATTTCAGGTGATGTCGGTCCATACGCTGCCTATTTGGCGAACGGTGCTGAATATACAGGTGACTATGGTAATATTCGTCTAGCAGATCTAAAAGATTTCCACCGTCGCCGGATAGAGCTTTTATTAGAACAGGGAGCGGAACTATTAGCTCTAGAGACTATTCCTAATGTTCTTGAAGCACAGGCTTTGGTAGAGTTGCTGGCAGATGATTTCCCAGATGTTGAAGCCTATATCAGTTTCACCTCACAAGACGGTCAGTCGATTTCTGACGGAACGTCTATTGAAAAAATAGCAGAGCTGATCAACAGCAGTGAGCAGATTTTGGCGCTTGGTCTTAACTGTACGGCTCCCTCGCGGTACTCAGCTTTCCTTGGCAAGTTGAGAGAGAAAACGGATAAACCATTTGTCACCTATCCAAATTCTGGGGAAGTCTATGATGGAGCCACTCAAACTTGGAAGGAAAAGGCAGGCGACAGCTATTCTCTTCTGGACAACACACTTGAATGGCACAAACTGGGTGCCAAGGTAGTTGGAGGCTGCTGTCGTACTCGACCAGCTGATATTGCTGACCTGGTGGCAGGTTTGAAATAAAAGTATCCCCGCTGTCCTGTGATAGTGGGGATATTAAGTTGTTATACCTAGAATAAAGAAAAATAAGAATGACAAAATAACCACAGGTGTTGCATATAGTATTTACATTTCAGTATTTATTAAGAATATTTTATTACAATTTTAAAAAATAGAAAATGAGGTTATTTATGTCACACAAAAAATGGCTCTATACTTCTGGAGCAATCTTGCTTACTAGTACCATACTATTAACGGCTTGTACCAATAAAAATTCGGGTACAACAAGTTCAAGTACTACTACCGTTAATGTAAGTAGTCTTTCAAGTGGTACGGTTACCACTAGCCTCGATAAAATTGACAATAGTAAATGGCAATACAATGCGACAGATAATGTTTATTATCAAATCGGAATCTCGTATGCAGCAAATCCAACGGATGCGGACCAACAAACCCTTTCCATCTTTGTTCCAGGAGATTATATGGAGGCAACTGATAATGGAGATGGGACCTATACAGCAAGCACAGCACCAATTGTTATTCCAATCGATACACCTGGATATTCAGCGATGGCAGCATTGACGGAATACTCAGATGAAGCAAAAGATTATACTGCTGAAGGAATGATTTTTGTCTCAGCTGGCTTGAGAGGTCGTGATTCTGGTGCACCGACGGGTGTGACAGATGCAAAGGCAGCTATCCGTTATCTTCGTTATAATCAAGACAATGTTGCTGGTAATACAGAGGCTATCTTTGTTGCTGGTATGAGTGGCGGTGGTGCCCAAAGTGCAATTATTGGTGCTTCTGCAGATAGTAGTTTGTATGATCCCTACTTGAAAGAAATTGGGGCAGTTGAGGGAGTTTCAGACGCTGTTGCCGGTGTTATGGCTTGGTGTCCTGTGACAAACCTTGACACTGCTAACCAAGCTTATGAATGGAATATGGGTTCTACTCGTACGGATCTTGACCAAGAAAGTCAAGCCTTGTCAGATGGCTTGGCAACGAACTATGCAAGCTACATAAATGCGCTTGGCTTGAAGGATGAAGACGGTAACGTCTTGAAATTGGAAGAGTCTGATTCAGGAATTTACCAAGCAGGAAGCTATTATGAGTATGTAAAATCTACTATCGAAGACTCGCTAAATACATTCTTAGAAAATACGACCTTCCCTTATGATGCAAGTGCGAGTACCAGTTCAGGACCAGATGGGATGACGGGAACTCCTCCGAGTGGTGAGCTACCAGCTTTAGACACTTCGTCTGAAGGAACAGCTATCGAGGCTCTTGATAATATTCAACGTAGTGGCTCATCTATTACTCTTGAATTGACAGGTACTTATGATTCAGCCCAAGCCTACATTGATGCCTTGAATACTGAGAAAGAATGGGTGACCTATGATGCCAGCACCAATACGGCCAAAATTTCAAGTGTAGCTGACTTTGTCACATACATGAAGTCGGTTACTAAAGGATTGGGTGCCTTTGATGCCTTGGATGAATCTCAAGGTGAAAATGAATTGTTTGGTTATGGTGACGGAACAGGTTATCATTGGGATAGTGTGATGGCAGAACTACTTGAAGGTACTAGCTATGAAGCAGACTTTACGAGTGACTTGGCTAAAACGGACAGTTTAGGTACAGATGTCCAAACTCGTATAGATATGTACACACCACTTTACTATCTATCAAGTTACTATGATGGTATCAATACCTCAAATGTGGCTCAACATTGGCGGATTCGTTCTGGTCTAAGCCAAGGTGATACTGCTGTATCAACTGAGTTGAACCTAGCTCTAGCGCTTGAAAACTATGGTGTTGAAGAGGTTGACTTCGCTACGGTTTGGGGACAACAACACGTTAAAGCAGAAGTATCAGGTGACTCGACTGAAAACTTTATTGAGTGGGTTAAAGAAGCAACAAACTAATAAGAACTAGTGTGAAATTAATCTATAGATGATGCTTGTCAATCGTCTACTCAAAGCGGAAGGCAACTAAGATAAATGCATCGATCTGATTACACTAGCTAGTCTTGAAAAGCTTATAACAAAATCCCCGCTGTCGCGTGACGGTGGGGATTTGTCTGTTAAGGGGATTTAGCTTTCTAAAAACAACCTCTCCACATAGTTCTTCTGCCTTGGAATAACCAGTTCAGTTTCTAGGAAGTCATTCAGTTTTTCTTGTGGGCCCCAGATGTAGTTGCTGGTTTCGTCGGCTTGGAGTTGGATAGCAGATTTGTCCCAGTCGGTTTCAGCTCAGTAGCAGTGGAAGATACACTGGTCATCATGGGTGATAAAGTGTGTATGGTGGCGGAGTTGGTCAGCTGTCAGCTCAATGCCTGTCTCTTCGCGGACTTCGCGTAAAATAGCCGCTCTGCTATTTCCCCAAACAATGCCGAACCTCCTGCTGTCGCTTCATAATAGTCGGGGTAGGAGGGCTTGGTGCTGTCGCGTTTCATGAAGAGGGTGCTGCCGTCGTGGTGGCGGATGATGCACTCGACGACCAGGTGGTAGAGACCGTGGGGAATGGGTTCTCCGCGTGTGAGAGTGTGGTCGGTCAGCTGACCGTAAGCTGTGTAGGTGTTCCAGATTTCCATAGCTTGCTCCTTTTCTATCCTTCTATTATATCGTAGGAAGTTTTCCTGTGAGCTTGTACGGACAAGTGTGTGGTATAATGGGCTGACGAAAGAAAAGGAGAAATCAATGCAAACCATTATCCCACATCTCTGGTACGATACAGAGGCAAAAGAAGCGGTAGCTTGCTATGTAGAACTCTTCGGTGGCAAGATTGACTGGACCTACACCATTACGGATACGCCTTCTGGTGATTCGGATTTGATTCAGTTTCAACTAGGCGATATGACCTTGGCGGCTATTAGTGCGGGTCCATACTTTAAGCTCAATGAGTCCATGTCCCTTATGGTCAATGTAGCCAGCAAGGATGAAGTGACACGTTTGTACCAAGCCTTGTCAGAAGGTGGCCGTATTCTCATGCCTTTGGGAGAATATCCTTTCAGCCCTTACTATGTCTGGTTGGAAGACCGCTTTGGTTTGTCTTGGCAACTGTCTTATGCACCTGACTTGAACAAGCCTTATCAGTTTGATATTTGCCTGCTCTTCTCGCAGGAACAGGTTGGTTTGGCACAGCCTATGTTGGACTACTACAAGGACAAGCTTCCTCAGGCTAGTGTCGGTCAACTTTCCTACTACGGTGAAGGGGAGGCTGCTGTTGAGGCTGCCAAACTGAATTATGCAGAACTTCTTGTCGCTGGACAGAAATTGATTGTCATGGACCACGGCTACGGTGGCGAAGCTTCATTTAACGAAGCCTTCTCGTTTATGGTCTATGTGGATAGTCAGGACGAACTCAATTTCTATTATGACCTCCTGTCAGCAGTGCCAGAGGCGGAAATGTGTGGTTGGGTCAAGGACCAGTTTGGGCTTTCTTGGCAGATTGTGCCACGTATTTTGATGGAGGCATATGATACGGCTAGCCCAGAACAGATTAAGGCTGTGAATGCTGCAGTAATGACAATGAAACGTCTAGATATCGCAACTATTCAAGCCTTATTAGATTAATAATGTGTAACAGGAACTGAGTAGCAGTTTCTGTTTTTTTCTTAGACAAGAATGAAATGGCTCGGATTTTGGTATAATGAAAGAAAGTAGAGGGGAGACGATATGAAAGCAATAGAAAGACGAAAGTACATTTTATCACTTTTACAGAAAACATCTCAACCACTTTCAGCGAATTACCTAGCAAAAGAATTTGGGGTCAGTCGCCAAGTTATTGTGGGAGATGTAGCCTTGCTTCGCGCAGAAGGGGCTTTGATTTTGGCGACTCCAAGAGGCTACCTACTACAACCTTCTCTAGCGTCTATTGAGGGAGCTTATGTTCGTAAAATAGTTTGTCAGCATGGTCCAAAGGAGGTTGAAAGAGAAATGACGATCTTACTAGAGGGAGGAGCCCAGATTTTAGATGTTGAAATTGAACATCCTATTTATGGTTTATTGTCTGGTAAACTGAATATTGCAAGCTTTGAAGATAGAGATCGTTTTTTGGATAATTTGAAGCATTATCAGGGTGTGCTTTTGAGTAATTTAACGGAGGGTGTCCATACCCACACAGTCTCATTTCCTTCTGTTCAAGCCTACCAAGAACTTTCTCTTGCCTTAATGAATGCTGGAATTTTATTAGAAGATTAGAAAACATTACAGGTGTCTTGACACCTGTAATGTTTTGTTTTATAATCAGACTCATGGAAAGAGAGGTTACTGATGTCTCAATTAACACTATCCCCTAAAAGTTCTGTCAAGCAGTTATCTATTAGTGCAATTTTAACAGCATTTGCTATTCTAATTCCACTGATGATGCCGATTAAAATTATTATTGGACCAGCATCTTATACACTTGCCAGTCATATTCCCTTGTTTATTGCTATGTTTATTTCACCTACAACAGCCATAATGGTAGCTTTGGGTTCTAGTCTAGGGTTCTTCTTAGCAGGCTTTCCAATTGTCATTGTATTTCGTTCATTTACTCACTTAATGTTTCTCACTTTGGGTGCATTTTTAATTAAACGATTTCCAAGTTTAATGGATTCTAAGCACTTTTTTATATTAGGGGTTGGACTTAATCTGCTTCACGGTTTAGGGGAGTATGTTGTTGTCATGATACTTACTTCAAGTGGGCAGACTTCTGATACCTATTGGGTGACTATGCTTGGCTTGATTGGTCTAGGTTCAACCATTCATGGGATGATAGATTTTAGTTTAGCGTATTACTTTTGGAGAATTTTGAAAGAGCGAAAAATTTATCAATCATAATCTGTGCTGAGAAAGAATATGTTGCATAAGTCGGGGAGTATTCTCTGACTTTTCTTTTGTAAATAGGAGCTGTTTATTTGACATAAATAAGATAAATTAATGTGTAAACAAGGAAATATATAGGATAAGCAACGTTGAATCTCGCTTGTTAATAGATAGAAAAATGGGAAAGATGGTAATGATAAAAATCAAATTTAAATAATTTAGGAGTTTTATCACTCCTATTATAGGGTAAAAACACGATTAGTATGGTCTATGTAGGCATAAAGTAAATGATATATGCTGACCTATAAAATAGTATTATATTCCCTATTTTATAGCAAAACATGAATTTTTATCCAAAAAAATAAAAATATTTGCATAAATATGTTGACAAAAGAATAAATATGCATTATACTGTATAACATAAGGTTGAGTGATATCAACCCATTAAGAATAAGAAAAGAGAAAAATGTTATGTCAAAAGAAAAAGTTATCCTTGCTTACTCAGGTGGTCTTGATACGTCCGTTGCGATTACTTGGTTGAAAAAAGACTATGATGTTGTAGCGGTATGTATGGACGTTGGTGAAGGAAAAGATCTAGATTTTATTCATGATAAGGCCTTGACTGTTGGAGCGATTGAGTCTTATGTGATTGATGTAAAAGAAGAGTTTGCACAAGATTATGTTCTTCCAGCCCTTCAAGCCCATGCTTATTACGAACAAAAATACCCACTGGTGTCAGCTCTTAGCCGTCCGTTGATTTCTAAAAAGTTAGTTGAAATCGCACACCAAACAGGTGCGACAACCATTGCTCACGGATGTACTGGTAAAGGAAATGACCAAGTCCGTTTTGAAGTTGCTATTGCAGCGCTTGATCCAAGCTTGAAAGTGATCGCTCCAGTGCGTGAGTGGAAGTGGTCTCGTGAAGAGGAGATTGAGTACGCTAAAGAAAATGGTGTTCCTGTGCCAGCTGATCTTGACAATCCTTACTCAGTCGATCAAAACCTTTGGGGACGTGCAAATGAGTGTGGTGTTCTTGAAAATCCTTGGAATCAGGCTCCAGAAGATGCCTTTGGTATTACAACAGCTCCAGAACAAGCTCCGGATACTCCAGAATATGTGGACATTGAGTTTAAAGCAGGTGTTCCAGTTGCGGTTAATGGAGAAGAGCTTAGCTTGGCCAATTTAATTCAAAAATTAAATGTGATAGCTGGAGCTCATGGTGTAGGACGGATTGACCACGTTGAAAACAGATTAGTAGGAATCAAGTCACGTGAAATTTATGAATGTCCAGGAGCTATTACTTTACTAACAGCTCACAAAGAAATCGAAGATTTGACCTTGGTTCGTGAAGTTTCTCACTTTAAACCAATCATCGAAAATGAATTATCAAACTTGATTTATAATGGACTATGGTTTAGCCCAGCAACCAAAGCTTTGATTGCTTATATTAAAGAAACCCAAACTGTTGTTAATGGAACAGCCAAGGTTAAGCTTTATAAAGGGCATGCGCAAGTTGTGGCTAGAAAATCACCAAACTCACTTTATGATGAGAACTTGGCAACCTATACTTCAGCTGATAGCTTTGATCAGGATGCTGCGGTTGGCTTCATCAAACTTTGGGGGCTTCCAACACAGGTTAACGCACAAGTACAAGAACAATCACAGAATTAAAGAGGTCAAGAAAGGACTTCAGATAAAAGTACACAGAGAGGTACATCTGAGTCTCTTTTCTTAATCTTTATCGACAAGGTTATCCTGAGAGATAACTTCGAGGATAAATAAACCCATCCGAGAGAGTTGGGATTTATCATCATGTGCAGGGACACAAGCTAAGGATGAGAGCACTCGTCCTTTTTCATTGATGAGAAGAGAGGATAGACAATGGCAGATAAAAAATTATGGGGTGGCAGATTTGAAGCGGGCCTTGAAAAATGGGTAGAAGAATTTGGAGCATCCATTGCATTTGATCAAAAAATGGCAAAATATGATATCCAAGGCTCTCTGGCTCATGTGACCATGTTGGGAAAGACAGGTATTATTGAAAGTGCAGAAGCAGATACGATTAAAGCTGGTTTAGAAGAGCTTTTAAAAGAGTATGAAGCAGGGCAACTGGTATTTGATATTTCTAATGAAGATATCCATATGAATATGGAATCGCTTCTAACAGAAAAAATTGGTTCGGTAGCTGGGAAACTGCATACGGCGCGTTCTAGAAATGACCAAGTCGCAACAGATATGCACTTGTATCTAAAAGATAAGTTGCTAGAAGTAGTTGAGAAGCTGGCAAATCTTCGTCAGGTGTTAGTTGATTTGGCAGAAGAAAATGTTTACACTATTATGCCAGGTTATACTCATCTTCAACACGCTCAGCCTATTAGCTTTGGACATCACTTGATGGCTTACTACAATATGTTTACCAGAGATAGTGAGCGTTTTGAGTTTAACATGAAACATGCCGATTTATCACCGCTTGGAGCAGCTGCGCTTGCTGGCACAACTTTTCCGATTGATCGTCAGCTGACCTCAGACATGATGGGATTTGCCAAACCTTATAGCAACTCTTTGGATGCTGTTTCTGATCGTGATTTTATCTTAGAATTTTTATCCAATGCTAGTATTTTGATGATGCATATGAGCCGTATCTGTGAAGAAATTATCAATTGGTGTTCCAATGAATTTCAGTTTGTCACACTATCTGATACGTTTTCAACAGGCTCATCCATAATGCCAATGAAGAAAAATCCAGATATGGCAGAGCTAATACGTGGAAAATCGGGTCGTGTTTACGGCAACTTGATTGGTCTTTTGACTGTCATGAAGTCCCTACCTTTGGCCTACAATAAAGATTTACAAGAAGATAAAGAAGGGATGTTTGATACCGCAGAGACCATTACCGTTG
>CAMCQB010000038.1 GCA_945876895.1 uncultured Streptococcus sp. | reverse complement strand
CAAGTCGCCAAGTGAATTTCTTTTGGGTGGCTAACTTCAACTTGAAATTTGGGATTTTTCTGCAATTTAAGCTTTATTATTCTTCTTTCTTTGAGAAATATCTCGCTATAAAACAAGTAAGACCACTTACCAGGATGATACCGATATAAATCATGACGAGATGATTTTTATAGGGATCCGCTGATTCCCAATAGGAAGAAAAAAGTAGATTTCCCCTTCTTGTTGTTATACCAGTGGTAAGGTACCTTACTAAAACAGCTGACGTCACAATCAACATCATTAGGCTGCTCATATAAGAACGCTCTCGGAATCTCCCTCCAACTGATATAAAAACAACTAGGAATAGAGTAAAGATTGCAAACGTACTACCAGAGAGGTGTCTAATAAATTCTGAATCAGATGGAAACTGTAACCAATGAGCAAAAAAATTCTGATACAGACTATGTAGATAGATGGCCAGTATTATCCCTCCAACTGATAATAAAACCATGAGCATAAGACCAAATATTCCCTCAAAAATTTCTTGATAAAGAGCTTTTTTCCTAAATCCCCTATATGTGCGTAATAGGAGTTGATAGCAGAAGCAAATAGTCCACGACAAGAACGTCAGATCCTTTAACCAACTATGGAAACTATGACTAACTATACCTCGATTTTCCAAATAAGACATACAGGTCAGCAAGGCAAGTTGAAAAAAAATGAACCAACTCATTTTATGTTTGGACAAAAATTTCTGAAACATTTTCTAACTCTCTCTTCTATGAGTACAAAAAAAGAACAATTGCCAAGGCAACTGCTCTTTTTTCACTCTCTTATGCGGAGAAAGGGACTTGAACCCTTACGACCTAAAGCGGTCACAGGATCCTTAATCCTGCGCGTCTGCCAATTCCGCCACCCCCGCGTCAACATAATATAGTATAGCATCTTACTATATTAGTTGTCAATATTATTTTTCGTATTTTTTCAAAAATTTTTCAATCTGCTCTCGGTAAGCTAACTTATCTTTTGCCAATGTTTTAGCGTGTCCTGCACCTTTGACGATATACAATTCCTTAGGTCCCTTAGTCGCATGATAATTTTCGTAAACCATCTCTGTAGGAACAAAATCATCTGCATCCCCATGAATAAATAAGGTTGGTCTAGTATTTTTAGATAATTGATTAACTGCGCTAGCTTGTCCATAAGAAAAACCTGCACGTAATTTAGAAATGCTAGAGACACCATATAAAATTGGAAAGGCCGGAAGACCATACATATCCTTTGCTTGATACTTCAATTCATCCCAAACACTGGTATAACCTGCATCTTCAATAATGGTTTTAACTTGTGCTGGCAGCTTTTCACCACTAGCCATCATCACAGTAGCTGCTCCCATAGACAGACCATACAAGGTAATCTGACTATTAGGTTGACGCTCCAGTAAAATATCAATCCACTTCATTAAATTCAGACGGTCATTCCATCCATATCCTATAATACGACCGCCACTATCACCTGCAGCAACATTGTCAGGCATCAGAACATTATAGCCCAGTTCATGAAATAGCCAGCCATAAGCTTTCATTTTTTCTTTACTTTGAGCAAAACCATGTACAATAATAACCGTTTTATCTGTTTCTTGATCTGCTTTGACATACCAAGCATCTTGTTTAACCCCTTGATGACTCATCCAAAGTACTTCTTTAAACAGCTGATCAAACTTCTGTTCGTCTTCATAAAGGGGATCTGATTTGGCTGTCGGCGCATTATTAATAAAGCTCTTTTCAGCTCTTACTTGCGCTACATGAAAGAAATAAAAACTAGCCACTCCAGTACCTAGTAGGCTAATCGCTAATAAACCTAGTACAATACGTTTTATCCATAATTTTCTCATAGGGTTTATTATACACTTTTTGGCAACTGAAAAAAAGAGGGCTGAGCCTCTTTCTTATTTTGTATTTTCAACCGCCGCTGTCACAAAGGCTGTGTAGAGTTCCTCTGGACGATTTGGACGAGAGTGCAACTCTGGATGATATTGTGCTGCAACAAAGAATTTTTTATCTGGCAACTCAACGACTTCCATCAAACGATTATCTGGTGAGACACCTGAGAAAACAAAACCAGCCGCTTCAAATTGCTCACGGAAAGCTGTGTTAAACTCATAACGATGACGGTGGCGACGTTGAACAACTTCTTGATTGTTATAAGCTGCTGCAGCACGACTTCCTGCTTTTAGCTTACATGGGTACAAACCTAAACGAAGTGTCCCCCCCATATCTTCAATATCAATTTGATCACGCATAATATCAATAATTGGATAATTGGTTTCTGGATCAAGTTCAGCAGAATTAGCACCTTCTAAATTAAGAACATGACGAGCAAACTCAACACACGTCAATTGCATCCCCAAACAAACCCCTAGCATTGGGACGTCATTTTCCCGCGCATAACGAATCGCTTGAATTTTACCTTCTGTTCCACGATGACCAAATCCACCAGGAACAATAATACCATCGGCATCACCTAAAAGGTCAGAAACATTCTCTTTATTCACCTCAGCTGCATTGACCCAATTCAAGTCAATTGCCACATCATTGGTATAACCTGAGTGTTTAAGCGCTTCTACAACTGAAAGATAAGCATCAGGCAATTCAACATATTTCCCAACAAGAGCAATCTTTGTTGTCTTTTTAAGGTTCATCACCTTATCCACCATCGCAGACCACTCTGTCATATCCGCTTTAGGGGCATCAATCTTTAAATGATCACAAACAATTTGATCCATATTTTGCGCCTGCATATTTAGCGGAATTTGATAAATATGCTCTACATCTCGCGATTCAATAACAGCTTCTGGTGCGACATCACAAAATTGAGCTAATTTATTCTTAACGCCTTGTTCAACAGGTTGCTCCGTACGAATAACTAACATATTAGGTTGGATGCCCAGTCCACGTAACTCTTTAACTGAATGTTGTGTGGGTTTAGTTTTCATCTCGCCCGCTGCTTTTAAATAAGGCAGAAGAGTGGTATGAATATACATCACATTATCCGACCCCACATCAGCCTTCATTTGACGAAGAGCCTCAAGGAAAGGAAGACTTTCAATATCACCAACTGTCCCACCTACCTCGGTAATAATAACATCTGAGTCTGTTGTTGTCGCTGCTCGCTTAATTTTTTCTTTCAAAGCATCAGTGATATGTGGAATAACCTGAACAGTAGCTCCAAGATACTCTCCTCTACGCTCCTTGCGAAGAACTTCACTATAAATTTTACCTGTAGTGACATTAGAGTATTTATTAAGATTAATATCAATAAAACGTTCATAGTGTCCTAAATCAAGATCGGTTTCAGCACCATCATCAGTAACATACACTTCACCATGTTGGTAAGGACTCATGGTTCCTGGATCAATATTGATATAAGGATCAAATTTTTGAATAGTCACCTTCAGGCCTCTGTTTTTTAACAAACGGCCTAAACTTGCTGCTACAATCCCCTTACCAATAGATGATACAACACCACCCGTTACGAAAATATACTTTGTCATTTTCTTTCCTCTTCCTAAAAATAATCACTGAAATTTGGAGTTTTTGCCTATAAAAAACAAAAAATACTCCCTAAAAACTTAGGGAGCTTATCCGACCTCAAAAAGAGGTGCCCGATAAATACTATAAACCATCCATCAGATTTTGTCAAATTGAAAATGTTTATCCCAAATCTTCAGACTCATCATCCTCTGAAAACTCATCATCCTCTTCATTGATTTCTACATCTTCTTCCAAATCATCATCTGGGATAATTTCATTGATTTCAGAATCATATGATTCTACTTCTGATTTTTCATCATCTGGATTTTCTTCGTCATATCCTATTTCATCATTACGTGTGTAAGATTCATCTTCTGGATCATCATCATTGTAATCAATGGCATCTTCATCGCCATCCATAAAGGCGTTAACACGTTTTTTCTTACGTTTAGGCGCCCCTTCATCATCTTCTTCAAGCGTAATAATTTCTTCATCAATTTCATCAATGGCATACCACGAACGAAGACCCCATTTATTTTCACCCAACGGAATAAAACTACCATCAGTGTTCAAATCTGAGTAGAAATATGGAAGTGCTTCACGGATTTCTAAATCTGATTTTCCAAGATAAGTTTGAATTTCATTAACTAAGTCACTGAAATACATCTCTTTATCACGACCACGTAATTCTAAGATTGCCCGTGCCACTTCAATCATTGATAATTCACTTTTTTCTTGACCAGCAAATACGTCTAATTCCAAAACAGTTCTCCTTAATTAGATGATAGAACGACCATGAGACAAGTCACACTAAATACCTAAAGCAGTGATCTTGTTGGTCATCTTTAATAATAACACTACGCAAGAGGTTGCTTACCTACTATGCGCTCTACTTAGTCACATATGACAAATCACCCATCATATCTTTATAAACTAATAGCATTACTATTTTACGCTAAATTTTTGCATTCGTCAAAATATTTCTCATAATTTGTGTAAAAAATAAAAGACTGGAAACTTCCAATCTTTTATCGTTTTATTACTTCACTTTAGCAGTGCTTGTAATCACTTCTACTGCTTTTTTCATTGCGATATCATGCTTCAACATGTCAGCTGATAGAAGTGAACGAACTTGTTCAACTGGCATTTTGTACTCAGTAGCTAAGTCAGTAATTTCTTTTTCAATCTCTTCTTCAGATGCTTCAAAACCTTCTGCTTTAGCAATTGCTTCAATCACAAGATTTGTGCGTGTACGACGATCTGCATCTGCTTCGTATTGCTTGTGAAGGTCTTCTTCACTTGTACCTGTTAATTGGAAGTACATT
The DNA here is from genome assembly GCA_945876895.1 of uncultured Streptococcus sp. Lineage (GTDB taxonomy): Bacteria > Bacillota > Bacilli > Lactobacillales > Streptococcaceae > Streptococcus > Streptococcus porcorum. The sequence goes on along the minus strand of CAMCQB010000038.1, from coordinate 9,662 downwards.
TCAGGAGAGATTCCTTGACGTTGCATATTACCCATGAACTCTTGCATAGCACGATGTACTTCTTCGTGAACCATCTCTTCTGGCAATTCAACGATTTCAGCATTTGCAACTGCTAACTCAAGTGCTGCACCTTCTACTGCATCATCAAATGCAATCTCTTTTGCTACTTCAAGTTCTTTACGATATTTAGCTTTTAATTCATCAAGTGTTGCTACTTCATCATCAATATCTTTTGCTAATTCATCATCAAGCGCAGGAACTTCTTTAGCTTTAACATCGTGAACAGTTGTCACAAATTTAGCTGCTTTACCTGCAAGATCTGAAGCTTGATAATCTTCTGGGAAAGTAACGTTTACTTCAACTGTTTCACCAGCTTTTGCACCAACTAATTGGTCTTCAAAACCTGGGATGAATTGACCACTACCAAGTTCAAGTGAGAAGTTATCGCCTTTACCACCGTCAAATTCAACACCGTCAACTGAACCAACAAAGTCAATCACAACAGTATCGCCTTGCTCAGCAGCTCCATCTTTAATAACAAGTTCAGCCAAGTTATTACGCTCACGTTCAACCTTAGCATCAACTTCTTCATCAGTAACTTCTTTTGAAACTTCTACAGAAACTTCAAGGTCTTTATAGTCACCCAATTTAACTTCTGGTTTTGTCACAACTTCAGCTGTTACTGTCCAGTCTTGACCTTTTTCCATTGAAACCACGTCAATTTTTGGTTGTGCAACGATATCAAGTCCAAGCTCTTCAACAGCTGCAGCATAAGCTGATGGCAAAATGCTGTTCAAAGCATCTTCAAAAAGTGCTTCTTCACCAAAACGTTGGTTAAAGACAGGGCGTGGCATATGACCTTTACGGAAACCTGGCACATTCAAATCTTTCTTTACTTTATTAAAAGCTTGGTCAAGGGCTGGTTTGATTTTATCTTGACCAATCGTGATGGTAATCACACCACGGTTTGTCGCTTTGTTTTCAAATGATGTAGACATTAAGTCAATTCTCCTTAAAAATTTTATTTCACCTTTCATTTTATCACATTTAATAGTAAATTCAAACTTTTTTTATCTTGTTTCACCTTTAAGAACAAACTTTTTCTTCTATTTTTTTACTCAGACTTCTACAGGAACACGTAGAAGCTTTTTTTTGCTAAACTATAATCAAAGGAGGAATTATGTCATTTATCACAAAATACTGGAATAGCCTTGACATTGAAAGTTTAGCTATTTCTCTTACCTCAAAATTATTAGCTGTTATAGCTTTACTGATAGCTTATAGTTTAGTCAAGCGTTTTGCCCACTATGCCTTTAAAAAAACCATCGTTAAATCGGTTAACTTCTCTGGTCAAACCAAGGGACGACAAGAAACTCTTATTAAATTATCCCAAAATGTGATGGACTACACTTTAGGGTTCTTTGTCCTGTATTGGATTTTATCTCTATTAGGATTGCCTATATCTAGCCTTCTTGCTGGTGCAGGAATAGCTGGAATAGCTGTGGGCCTTGGAGCGCAGGGCTTTTTGACCGATCTTGTTAATGGATTTTTTATCCTTTTTGAACGTCAATTCGATGTTGGTGACAGCATACAAGTCTCCACCATTACAGGGACTGTTACCAGTGTTGGCTTGCGAACAACTCAGGTTAAAAGTGTCGATGGTACGGTTTACTTTATCCCCAATCGAAACATCACCATTGTCGGCAACCAATCACGCGGGCAAATGAAGGCACAAATCGACCTCCCTCTCCCTTTTGATTCTGACTTAGAACAGGTTACTTACATTATTCACCAAGTCAACCAGAAAGAAGTCGGTCACTATCCAGAAATCATCGGTAGCCCTATTATCCTTGGCGGCCGAACGACAACAACAGGGACTTTTGTTTTTAGAATTGACATTATCACTGAAAATGGAAAACAAAACGAGATTTACTATACTTTTTATAAACTCTACCAAGAGGCCCTAAAGGAACAAAATCTTATAACACCATCAGACCCCATCACCTAGAAACACATTGTAGAGTTTACTTTATTAAACACAAGATCAAAAGCACTCTCAACTAATCAAGGCACCGCTACTTTAACCTAAAGAAAAAATAGGCTATAAAAGACATCATAACTATCTTTTATAGCCTATTTCTTTACTTACTTTTTGTTTTTTCACTCTCTTAGTATTTTCTAATGGGATCGTCATAATAAGTAGCCCTTGCGCCACCAATTAACTTAGGTCGTGTGGTTAGAGCAGTCACATGAGCCCCTCCCAACTCACGATAAATTGGTCTAAGCGGAACTTGGACACGTTTGATGTGCATCCCAATGGAGGTGTCCCCAATGTCCAAACCAGAATGTGCAACTACTTCTTCTACCTCAACTGGATCTGACATATACTTAAAGGCCGCCAATTGACCACTACCGCCTGCATGAAGGTTGGGTAAAACATTGACGATTTCAAGATCTTTATCTTCTGCTAGTTGACGCTCTACTACCAAAGCTCGATTGAGATGTTCACAACCTTGAACAGCTAAATAAATCCCACGCGGGGTTAGCTCATCCAATAAAGTCTTTACAATCACTTCACCAATTTTTTGGCTCGAAGCCGTCCCAATGATTTCACCAGCCACTTCACTAGAAGATAACCCTAAAACAAAAATATGGTTAGCCTTAATCTTTGATCGATCAAGAATATCTAAAACAAGTGCTCTGGTTTCTTTTTCCAACTGTTGTAAATCCATCACAGACTCCTCCTATCCTACGCGTTCCTTTAAGATGCGAGCTAAGAAATAACCAACTGCCATTCCAACAAAATTCTGCATCACATTTCCTAAAACTCCTGCAAGAGCCTCTCCTAAATTATAAAAGAAAATAGAAAATAAAAAGTAGGTTCCTATCATCACAATAGATGCAACACTTAAGCTAAGTACTTTGTTTTTATGCCATGTCGCAAGGTAACCTTGTCCCCCATGTGCCAATAAGCTGATAAACATCCACTGAGGATAACCTAAAATCAAGTCAATCAAAAAACCAGATAAAGCACCGACAATAGCACCTTCTTTTTTACCAAAGTAAAAAGCACTAAAATAAATCCCGGCATCTAACAAGGTTAGAAAACCAGTCGGTGTCTTAATTTGGACATAAATCCCCAAAATAATACTTAGTGCTGTAATAATAGCCAATTGTGCTAGCAAATTGATATTAGTTTTCTTCATATTGTACCACTCCATACTGATCAGATGATTGAATCGCTTGATAAACAAAGTCTTTAGATACAGCAACGGCTTCTAAGACAGATTTTCCTAAAACCAGTTGACTGGCAATACTTGAAGCAAAGGTACAACCTGCTCCAATATTATTTTGTGGCAAAACAGGATATTCTAATATCTTGTAATCTTGACCGTCATAAAAGACATCAGTCGCTTGTTCTTGATGGAAACGATTCCCCCCCTTAATGACAACATGTTTAGCCCCTAAATCGTATAAGATTTTAGCTGCAGCTTTCATCTCCTCAAGATTTGTAATCCTTGTTTGGGTCAAAAGCTGCGCTTCTGCTAAATTTGGCGTGACTATAGTCACATATGGGAAAAACTTAATCAACTCATCTCTTAGCTGACTCACTTCCAAGTCATGATTTTCCTTACACACTAAAACAGGATCTAAAACAACTGGACAGTCAGAATGGCTTTTGATAAAGTCCAAAGACTTTTGTGCGATTTCAACATTTGGCAAAAGACCAATCTTAATAGCTGAAAAATCAACATCTTTCAAACTGCTTAATTGGGCCGAGAATATCCCTTTGTCGGTTGGGAAAACCTCAAAACCATTTTCCGTTACTGCTGTCAAACACGTCACAGCTACAAAGCCATGCAATTTATTAACAGTATAGGTCGTCAAATCTGCGTGTAAGCCCCCACCACTGAAAATATCATTTCCCGATAGAGCCAAAATAAATTTATTCTTCATAGCTAATCTCCTTTAAATACAAACCTTCTGGACCTGCAGTTGGTCCAGCTAAATCACGATTTTTTGATATTAAGACTGTCTTAATTTGTGATACTGGCATACGAGCATTTCCGATTTTTAAAAGGGTTCCGACCATATTTCTTACCTGTTTATATAAAAAACCATTTCCTTTGAAAGTAAAGATAAAAAACTGAGGACTATCTCCCTGACGAACGCTGGCTTCTGTGATTGTCCTAACCTTATTTTCAACACTGGTACCTGATGCAGTGAAACCTGTAAAATCATGTGTTCCAATCAAATCTTGAATAGCTTCTTGCATTAAAGCCAAATCTAAAGGATAAGGATAGGCGGTTGCGTAATGGCGCATCATGGGATTTTTAGGGCGCCCACTATCCACAAGAAATTCATAAGTTTTACTATGTTTATTGTACCTTGCATGAAATTGCTCATCAACTACCTCAACCTTAACGATATCAATATCCTCTGGACACTGCGTATCTAAGCCAAAACGTAATTTCTCAACATCTCGTAATTGTGGCAGGTCAAAATGAATGACTTGACCGTATGCATGGACACCAGCATCCGTTCGCCCTGCACCATAGATCGTCACTTCTTGACCACTATTTAGTCTTTTTAATGTTTTTTCTATTTCTTCCTGAACGCTACGTGCATGAGGCTGGCGCTGAAAGCCAGAAAATGCAGAGCCATCATAAGAAACAATTGCTTTATATCTTGTCATGTTATTCATTATAACACTCTAAAAATAGCAGAACAAGAGACTCTCATAAAAACTGTACGGGAACAAAAAAACTCCCTCCGAAAGCGAAGGAAGGAAGTTAGATTGATTAGCCAAAAATATGGAACCAATGTACTAAAAGAACACCTAAGAACATTTTCATTTTATAATCTCCTCTCTTGATTTATTGAATCCATTATAACTTAGAAATTAACAAAACAACATGACATAAATGTCATGTTGTCAGATCATTTTTCATTTCCTGGGAAATTTTTTTCTCTAAAACCTGGTCCCCAAATGTTTTTGCTAGAAAAATTCCCAGCTTATACAATTCCTCAGCTTTTAATTTATCTTGAACCACTTTCAAATGATACTTTGCCTCTAACATTAATACAACTGGTTTTAAACTATGTTGTCCTGTCCAATCAATAATAGTATTCATTTTTTCCGTTAAATTCCCAATATCCTCAAATTTTTCCATGAGAACATAGTACACTGCCACTGAAGACATCGCCCCCAATAAAGCAAAACTATATTCATCAGATGCTTTCAACGGCTGAGCTAAAATAGTGTCAATAATTAACTTTATGTCAGCTTGTTTTTTACTATTCTGCCCAGATTGCATCAAATAATAACTTGACAACAAAAGATCATTCAACTGGTAGTGTTGTTTAGTTAATAATTGTGAGAAGTAATCTTCAAAAATCACTTCTGCTTCTACGCTATTACCTGTAATGCGATGCTCTTGGATATTTTCTAATAGCTCCAAAGTAAACAGCTCATCTTCAGGTAAGATATCCATATAAGTATCATAAATACTAGTAATTAGCTCTGACTTTTGTTGCATTCTCTCAGAATCTCCATAACTTGGAAACTTCAATAATTTATATTTTAATTCAAAGTAGGATTCGGGAATAGTCAGGTTATCGCCTTCTAGCAAATCAACCATGTCCATTTCTAAGGTATCTGAAATATACTTTAATTTAACAATAGAGGGAAGAGATTGCCCTAATTCAATTCTAGCCAACTGCCTTACTGTCAATTGACTTTCATCTCGACAAAGTTGCTCACGCGATAAACTGCTTTTCTCCCTCGCTTCTCTAATTCGTCTACCCAACCTTTTCTTTAACGTATCCATCATTAACCTCTATTTTTAAATTTTCTGAAAATTTTCATAAGTATTACACTATTATATTCATTATAACAAAAGAGAAGCATCTGAACAATAATGTTGATTTCAAAAAAAAGAGTAGAGCTCAAGCTCTACTCTCCTTCAAAAGCATCTTTCATTTTATCAAAGAAGCCTTTTTTCTTAGGATGGACTGCTTTATCTCCACCCGCTGCTGCAAAAGCTTTTAACGCTTCTTTTTGTGCGTCATTGAGCTTAGTTGGAGTCACAACTGTCACTGTTACATGCTGATCACCTTGACCATTACCACGTAGTCGCGGTGCCCCTTTCCCTCTAAGGCGGAAGGTCTTACCAGTTTGTGTTCCTGCTGGAATCGCTAACTCAACTGGACCGTGGACAGTAGGAACTTCTATAGTGTCCCCAAGGGCGGCTTGAACAAATGATAGGTTCAAACTATAGTAAATCGTTGAGCCTTCTCGTTCAAATTTATCACTTGCTAAAACATTCACAACAACGTAAAGATCACCATAAGGACCACCATTATAGCCTGCCTCACCTTGTCCTGATAAACGAATTTGTTGCCCAGTTTCAATCCCTGCTGGAATTTTCACTGAAACATTATGCGCTTGTTTCTCACGACCAGTACCACGACATGTTTGACATGGATCTTTAATTTCTTGACCAGTACCATGACAGACATCACAGGTAACTTGACGGCGCATCATACCAAGTGGGGTTTGAGTATCAACATTAATAATCCCTGAACCATGACAGCGCCCACAAGTGACAGGGCTAGTCCCTGGTTTAGCACCTGAACCATCACAAGTATGACAAGATGCTTCGCGATGGTAACGTACCTCTTTTTCAGCACCAAAAACTGCCTCTTCAAATGTTAAATCAACACGATATTGAAGATCATCTCCTTGACGAGGAGCATTCGGATTACGACTAGCACCCCCACCTCCAAAGAAACTTGAGAAGATATCCTCAAAACCGCCAAAGCCACCAGCTCCATCAAAACCGCCAAAACCACCAGCTCCGCCACCAAAGCCTCCTTGAGCTCCTGCAGCACCAAATTGATCATAGTTAGCCCGCTTTTGACTATCACTTAGCGTTTCATAAGCCTCCTGAACATCCTTATACTTCTGTTCAGCGCCAGGCTCTTTATTGATGTCTGGGTGATACTTTTTAGACATCTTACGATAAGCTTTTTTTATCTCGTCCTGAGAAGCATCCTTAGATACCCCCAGACGATCGTAAAATTCAGTATTGTTCATATAAGATACCAAGCCCGTGAAAAGCAAAGTGAAAATAGGAAATCGGCAGAAAATCCTGATTTTCTAGGCGATTTATCTTTTTCACACAGCTTTTAGGGCGGGTTCAATTCCTTTCGTTAAATAATAGACGAATTTCAGAAAGTAGCCCGTGTTCAATTACGAACACTTTCCTTTCTGTAAAATCGAGACAGGAAGTATAGTAATACCAATCCTCGCTAGAAGTTACTTAGCAAGCGTTTGGCAACTGCCCTACCTGACATGGGATTTTGACCAGTCACAAAACGATCATCTTGTATGGCAAAAGAAGTGTAGGGAAGTTTCTTTTGAAAATCGGCTCCACGTTTTTTGACCTCAGTTTCCGTGATAAAGGGAACTTTTTTCAGTTTTCCACTTAGAATCTCTTCCCATTTGGTGAAACCAGTTATCTTCTTACCTTCGATAAGATAACGACCATCCCTAGCACGAATATTTAACAAACCTGAAACACCGTGGCAAACCGAGGAAATATATCCACCTTGTTCATAAATAGAATTAGCAATTTCTTGCAATTCCTTGTTGTCCGGAAAATCCCAAATCACACCGTGTCCACCTGTATAGTAGATAGCAATGTAGTCCTCAGGTTGAACATCTTCTGGTTTAAGAGAATGTAGCAAGGCACGCTCCTTAAAATCAGCGCTTTCAGATAATTGTAAATCTTCTTTCGAAACATAGATATTTTTCAAGCTGCGAGGATCGATTGGAACACTTCCTCCTTTTGGACTGACATAATCCACTTCAAATCCTGATTTGGTAACTTCATCTACAAATTCTGTCGCTTCTGCTAGCCACAGACCTGTTTTTTCTTCATCATTTTTGTATTGAGATACATTGGTCAAGACGACCAGTATTTTTTTCGTATTCATTTTATCCCATTTTCTATTTACCCAAAAACAGAGGCTGGATTGCAACCTCTGTGATTGGAATTTTTAGTGACGAATGATTTCTATTCTCAAGAAAATAAGAACTGAGTTCGAGCTAAGAACTTCGGAAAAAAGATAACTTTCCTTAAATGCAAGCATTCAGTGTCAAGTTTCTATTTTTCTGTTATTCTTTTAACGCTCTCACATCTTACCTTACTTCTCAGTAAACTCACCGTCTACCACATCATCGCCTGCGTTATCAGCAGTTTGTGTGCCTTCTGCACCTGCTTGGGCTTGTTGTGCTGCTGCGGCTTGCTCATACATTTTAACAGCAAGTGCTTGAGCTTTTTCGTTAAGGGCTTCAAGTTTTGCCTTCATATCATCAAGGTTGTTAGCTTCTTGAGCAGCTTTCAACTCATCAAGAGCTGCTTGTGCTGCGTCACGTTCTGTGTCAAAACCTTTACCTTCAGTTTCTTTGATAGTTTTTTCTGTGGCAAAGATAGCTTGATCAACTTCATTACGAAGGTCAACTTCTTCTTTACGTTTAGCATCAGCTTCTGCGTTAGCTTCTGCATCTTTCATCATTTTTTCAATTTCTTCATCAGTCAAACCAGAATTAGATTGAATAACGATGTGTTGTTCTTTTTGAGTACCAAGGTCTTTAGCTTTAACAGACACGATACCGTTTTTGTCAATATCAAATGTTACTTCGATTTGAGGGATACCACGAGGTGCAGCTGGAATATCAGTCAATTGGAAACGACCAAGAGTTTTATTATCAGCAGCCATTGGACGTTCACCTTGAAGAACGTGGATATCTACGGCTGGTTGGTTATCAGCAGCTGTTGAGAACACTTGTGATTTAGATGTTGGGATAGTTGTGTTACGGTCAATAAGTTTTGTAAATACACCACCCATAGTTTCAATACCAAGTGACAACGGAGTAACGTCAAGAAGAACGACATCTTTAACATCACCAGTGATAACACCACCTTGGATAGCAGCACCCATAGCAACTACTTCGTCAGGGTTAACAGATTTGTTTGGCTCTTTACCAGTTTCAGCTTTAACAGCTTCTACAACGGCTGGAATACGTGTTGAACCACCAACCAAGATAACTTCATCAATTTCTGACAAGCTTAAGCCAGCGTCTGAAAGTGCTTGGCGAACTGGTGTTTTTGTGCGTTCAACAAGATCACGAGTTAAGTCATCAAATTTTGCACGAGACAGGCTCATTTCTAAGTGAAGAGGTCCAGCAGCACCAGCAGTAATAAATGGTAGGCTGATTTGTGTTTGAGTCACACCAGACAAATCTTTCTTAGCTTTTTCAGCAGCATCTTTCAAACGTTGAAGAGCCATCTTATCTGTTGATAAGTCGATACCATTTTCTTTTTTGAATTCAGCAACTAAGAAATCAATAATCTTTTGATCAAAGTCATCACCACCAAGTTTGTTGTCACCTGCTGTTGCAAGTACATCAAAGACACCATCACCAAGTTCAAGAATAGAAACGTCGAAAGTACCACCACCAAGGTCGAATACCAAGATTTTCTCGTCTTTGTCAGTCTTGTCCAAACCATAAGCAAGGGCTGCTGCAGTTGGTTCGTTGACGATACGTTCTACTTCAAGACCAGCGATTTTACCAGCATCTTTTGTTGCTTGAC
>CAMCQB010000037.1 GCA_945876895.1 uncultured Streptococcus sp. | reverse complement strand
CGATTATCTTGACTCAGCTGAAATTGTTGTCGGTCTTCTTTTTTTAAAACTTGTCTTATGCGATACCCAAAGCTAGTCACCTCATGTAAGACAGCTCTTAAGACACGTAAGAATATCCGAAAACCATATGCAAAATTTGAGACAAATCCTCTATTAACCTGACCTTCTAACACTTTTAAATACCGTTGATAGATACGGTATTCTTTCAAGTTAATACGCCCTTTAGACAAGGCATACTCTAAGCCATCACTTTCAATGTCGATAATCAATAGTTGGATGATGGCTAATTCACGCTTAACCTCACTCGGTTCTTGTTCCAAAATCAAGCGTTCAATACGGTCTTTATAATTGTCAATAGCAGCATATAAGGCGGCTTTTTCTGTGCTATTTTTTACATCTTCTTCTAAGATTTGAACAACATCAGCTAAAATGGAAATTTGAGACACATGATTAACCTCCTCACTCCCTTCTCCTGCTAAGTAGGGAAGAACAACTAAGCCTGTCAAAAAACTCAATAGAGTAACGGCACCAACAGTAAAAAGAGTTAAACTATATTGAAGGGAATCTGTCTCTGGCAATAAAAGAATAGTAGCTATAGACACTGTCCCTTTGACACCAGAAAATGTTAATAGCAAAATATCTTGAATATAAGATGAAAACGAATTTTTTAAACGTCTGCTTTCCCAAAAGTAGTAAAGTCCCAAAAGTAAAAATCGGGTTAAAAATAACAAAGCTGTCACTGCAATGACAATCCCTAGAAGGTGCCAATTACTATAAAGTGGACTGGTCAAAGCTGGTTCCAAAATATGGGTCATTTCAAATCCAAAGACCATAAAAACCAAGCCGTTTAAAAGAAAAATCACCGTATCCCACACAACATGGGACACCTTATCAACTTGAGCATCAAATAAGGTGATTTTCTTCAAGCGTCTCGCCTGCATCACCCCTGCTATCACGACTGCAATGATACCTGAGACACCGACTTCACTAGCAATAAAATAAGCTAAAAGCGGTAAAGACAGCTCCAGTAAGAGTGCCCCTGTAACATCTGCTGCATCAAATTTTTCAAGTAAGGATAAACTCCAACGACTCAACAACGATAGGCTAAAACCAATTAAAAAGCCACCTAATATCGACCATAATAGTTGTAAACTAGCATGTGCTAAAGAAAAAGTCCCTGTCAGTAAGGCTGCCACAGCAAACTCAAAAGCAACTAAGCCGCTCGCATCATTTAAAAGCCCTTCTGACTTTAAAATATTTTCAACACTCTTTGGAAAATTAAAGCGGTTTGCCATTGAAATAAAAGCCACGGCATCTGTCGGACCAAGAGCCGCCCCTAGAGCAAAGCAAGCTGCTAAAGGCATCTCAATAGGAAGAAAGATACCAGAAAAGTAACCTAGGACCAGTGTGGTCACAAAGACAGTAGGGAGAATCAGATACAATATAATAGAGCGGTGCTCTAAAAAGCTAGCAATGTCACTTTCCTGCCCCTCTCTAAAGTTAATAGGGGCAATCACAAATGCTAGAAATAACTCTCCGTCTAGTTTAAACTCAGAGCCTTGGTAGAATAAACCTAACAAAAGTCCAAAAACTAACTGAATAAAGGGCAAAGGAAGTTTAGGGAGCATCCTGTTGATAACATTGGACAAAATCAAAGCCAATAAAAAAGTGATCAACATAATGGCAAAATGCATAAAGACCTCCTAACGTTTTTGGCAACAATGCCCATAGAGTTCCCTTTGTTTATTAATTTTTTCCTCAATCACTGAGACATCTCGCGCTTCCAATCTCCGCTGACATTTTTCTAATTCTAAAGCTGCTAACTTTTTTTGAATTTTTAAAATCTTTTTATCTTGAAAGGCAACTCTTTCTTGGGCAACGTGATGTTTAGGTTTATTCTCAATGTATTTTTGACGCATCTGCGTAATTTTTTCCAGTACATTAGTTTCCATTTTCTGTTTCCTTCAATTTTTCAATCATAATTAAAAAAGGTGGCGTGTTAATTTGATTAAGAGGTTGGTAAGCCATTACAGTGAAATATTCTTGCGGCAGATCCTCGACATAATGTAATAGGGCATTTTTTTCATAACTTCCCCCCTCATGACCATAATAAACCATAATAGCTACTCGTCCGCCTACTTCTAGACGCTCCAAAATCTGTTCAAGCGCAGACAAGGTTGTCTTAGGAACCGTAATGACGCTCTTATCTGCACTTGGAAGGTAGCCTAAATTAAAAATAGCTGCACGAATACGATCAACATAGTTCCCAACGGTTTCATGCCCTTCTAAGATAAGCTCTGCATTGCTAATACCAGCCTCTTTCAAGCGTTGCCTTGTTCTTTCTAATGCTTGCTGTTGAATATCAAAAGCATAGACTTTTTTAGCTAATTGTGCTAAAAAAAGCGTATCATTTCCATTTCCCATTGTCGCATCTACTGCGACACTTTCTTTGTCCAAGACCTCAGCTAAAAAGTCATGGGAAAGATGAATCGGTCGTTTTATCATAGCGTCCTCACTTTTTCTGTCATAGGGATTATTATAGCACTTTGCAGCAAGGAAAAAAAGCAAAAGAAAAAGGATGGCTGTACCAACCTTTGTTTAAAAATCTATTGAGCTCTCTTGTCTGACTTATTTTTGTTTGGCTTGAAAACGCCATTCAAACCGTTTTTGATCGTAAAAAGGATACAGGAGATTTAGCACACCATACCCCATCACAAAACCTGCCAAAACATCCGTTGGATAGTGAACCCCTAAATATATCCGTGACAAACCAACAAAAGCAATCAAAAGGACTAACAGAGCTTCAAACACTGTTTTGCGCCAGCTTTTTTCCAAACGCTGATGAAGAATAATCAGAAGACTGCCAAAAATCAAGAAGGCTCCTAAAGAGTGCCCACTTGGAAATGAAAAACCATCTGCATGAACAAGATGTTCTATCGAAGGACGAGGACGATCGTAAATATTTTTTAAAACGACAATGAGCACACCAGCTAAAACGCCACTTAAGGCAACCAGCCCAGCTTCAACTTTCCATTTTTTGACAAAATAAAGAAAGGCAGAGATTGCTAGGACTAAAATCACCTGAGTGGACGTATTTCCTACAAGGGTAATACTTTTAAACAGCGAGGTTAAAAAGTTAGGCAGAGAGCCTCGAATAGCAGATTGAATCGGCTGATCAAAGACCACCAACTGCTCTGGGTAAAATCGAACGACATAACCGAGCATCACAAAGGCTAAAATAGCAAAGGAAGCTCTTGTAAGATAAAGTTGTTTATTTTTCATAAGAATATTTTAGCAATAAAGGCTTAAGCGAAAGATAAAGTAAAGCAAAAGAAAGTGTAAAAATTAGGCCTTGAATAAGATTAAAAGGGAGGACCATCCCGATCATATACCGACCAATACCAATAAATTTTTCAATATCAAAGTTTGCGAATGTTGCATATAAAGGAATCGCATAAAAATAATTTAACAAAAGCATTACTCCTGTTAAAGTCAAGGTTCCTAATAAACCTGCCAGTACAAACTGTAAGCGTGTTTTTTCTTTTTTCCATAAAAGTGAAAATAAGAAGATAAACACTCCTAGAGCAAGCACGTTCATCGGTAAACCAATTAAGGTCGAGATGCCTTGGTTATTTAATACTAATTTTAAAAGCGTTCTCAATACTAAGATAACGTAGGCTTCTTTAAGCCCAAAGAGTGTCAATCCTACTAAAATAGGTAAAATACTAAGTTCTACCTTCAAGAAATCTGCTCCTGGAATAATAGGAAAATCTACTAGCATGAGCACAAAAGAAAGTGCTCCCAACAAGGCCATATAGGCCAACTTTCTTGTCTTAGACATAAAAAATTCCTCCAAATTTTACAATTTGAAAGAAGGTCCAACTATTTTTGTACACTAAAAAAGCCAGCACAAAAAACTTGGTCTTCTCCCATCCAGACTATACTGTCGGTTGTGGAATTGCACCACATCAGCTTGCGCTCACGGACTTCAAATCTAGGAATCCTAGACTTGTCACCGCCGGTCGGGATTTTCACCCTGCCCTGAAGACACTATTATCTTAACAAAAAAATAAAAATTTGACAAGTCATTTATCTTTAATTAGTAATTTTTGCTATATTTTTAAACTAAAAATCAGTAAAAAAGCACTTTAAAAGTTAGGACATCTCACTAACTTTTAAAGTGCAAGGGAAATATAGGAAAGCTATTTGTAGTGATAGCCTCTCACTTACAACTTCTTAATCTTCACGAATAACTTCTACACGATAACCATCAGGGTCAGTAACAAAATAGTAATGTCCTGGATTTCCTGGAAGACCACTGATATCTGTTGTGGGATACCCTAAAGCCTTATGTTTGGCATTATCAGCCTCTAAATCATCAGAAGATAATGCAAGATGAGAAAAACCATCTCCAACAGTATATGGACCATGATTATAGTTATAAGTTAGCTCAATTTCAAAAGAATCTCCCTCTAAAGCGAGATAAACCAAGGTAAACTGATGCTCTGGATAGTCTTTACGACGTGTTTCCTTAAAGCCAAATGCTTCCTCATAAAATTTTTGAGATACTTCAAGATTTTCTACACGTAAACAAGCGTGCAACATTTTTTTACTTGCCATTATTCTGATCCTCCTTTAACTAATACCAGTATAACATATGTTTTTTACTTTTTTAAAAATCAGGATTTATTTTAGTTTATCTCCCTCATAACGGTGGCTCAACTCCAACCCCTCAAAGTTTTGTTGACGAAGGGCTTCATAAACCATCATACAAGCAGTATTTGAAACATTTAAACTTCTAACATGTTCATCATTCATTGGAATACGAAGAGCTTTTTCAGGATGCTGGCGCATAAACTCCTCTGGTAGCCCTTTGTCTTCTCGTCCAAACATAAAATAGTGGTCACCATCTTTATTCAAATCAGCATCTGAATAAGTTTGATCTGCAAATTTAGTGATAAGATGAAGTTCCCCTTGATACGAAGCCATAAATTCCTCTATACTATCATAAAAATGAACATCTAATTTATCCCAATAGTCTAAACCTGCTCGTTTCATTTTTTTATCATCAATCGGAAAGGCCATTGGCTTAATGATATGTAGTGGACTATTAGTAGCCGCACAGGTTCTAGCAATATTTCCTGTATTTTGTGGAATTTGAGGTTCAAATAAAACAATATGATTACGACCAAAAGATACTTGAGACATTGATTCCTCCTAGTTATTTTTACATAAAAATAACCACGCTGCCCGGAGTCTAGCTCAGCAAACAGCGTGGTTTGGGATGATTCGTTAACTTAAATCATAACAGGTTTGATTTAAACCAGCGAATAGCATGTGATTATTATATCACTTATGTGACCATTGTCAACCTATTTTTTCGTTTTTTTCCATTATTTTTAGGGGGCATCAAAAAATGTTACAGGACTATTTCAGTTTATTATAATTAAGAAAAAACTAATGATTTTTTGGCAAAAAAAGAGTATGATAAAAGGTATCATTTGGAGGTTTAACATGAGAATTATTGTTATTGGCGGAGGAAAAGTTGGAACTGCCCTTTGCCGATCACTTGTTGAAGAAAAGCATGATGTCATCTTAATCGAAGAAAAAGAAAGCGTTTTGAAAAAAATCACCAAGCGCTATGATATCATCGGTATCCTAGGAAATGGGGCCAACCATAAGATTTTAGAGCAAGCTGATGTTCAAGATTGTGACATCTTTATTGCTCTCACAGATAAAGATGAGCTTAACATGGTAGCGGCCGTTTTAGCAAGAAAAATGGGGGCCAAAGAAACTGTGGTTCGTGTTAGAAATCCTGAATACTCTAACCCTTATTTCAAAGATCAGAATTTCCTTGGTTTTTCACTTATTATCAATCCAGAATTACTGACAGCTCGTTATATCGCAAATACCATTGATTTTCCAAATGCACAATCCGTAGAACATTTTGTGAATGGTCGTGTCATGTTGATGGAATTTAAGATTACTGAATCTAATAAACTCTGTCAAATGTCACTCAATCAGTTCCGAAAAAAATTTGGAAATATCCTAATCTGTGCCATTGAACGTGGACAAGAGGTACTCATTCCTGATGGGGAGCAAACCATTTTACCTGGAGACAAAATTTTTGTAACTGGAAATCGCGTTGAAATGGTCTTATTCCATAACTTTGTCAAGGCTAAAATTGTCAAAAACCTCATGCTCATTGGGGCTGGAAAAATTTCCTACTATCTCCTTAATATTTTAAAAAATACCAAAATTAATGTTAAGATCATTGAACATCAACTGGATCGTGCTGAATTTTTTAGTCAAGAATTTCCTAAAATCCATGTTGTACATGGAGATGGTACCGCAAAAGATGTCTTGTTAGAAGAAAATGCTGCTGGTTTTGATGCTGTAGCCACATTAACTGGAGTTGATGAAGAAAATATTGTAGCCTCCATGTTCTTAGAAAGTATTGGCGTTCAAAAAAATATCACTAAAGTCAATCGAACAAGTCTTTTAGAAATTATTGATCACAAAGAATTTTCTACTATTGTAACGCCTAAAAATATCGCCGTTGATTCTATTATGCACTTTATCCGCGGTCGCGTAAATGCACAACACTCTAGCTTAGAGGCTATGCACCACTTAGCTCATGGTAGAATAGAAACCCTACAATTTGAAGTCAGAGAGCAAAATAAGCTGGCTGGTAAAAAACTTTCTTCTATAGCTTTTAGAAACAATGTTTTAATTGTAGGCATTATCCGTAAAGGAAAGCCTATTTTCCCTACGGGAGAAGATAGTTTGGAAATTGGGGATAAGGTCGTTGTCATCACACTCTTAAAAAATGTGACCCATATTTATGACTTGTTAGCGAGGTAGTATAAATGAATAGATCAATGGTTCGCTACTTGCTTTCAAAACTCTTGCTAATTGAAGCTGTATTGCTTATCCTTCCTTTGATTGTCGCGCTGATTTATAAAGAAGATTTGCTTATCATATCTGCTATTTTAAAAACCATTGGAATACTTCTAGTATTTGGGATATTAGGACAGCTTTTCAAGCCCAAAAATTATCATATCTATACCAAGGAGGGAGTCTTGATTGTTGCTCTCTGTTGGATTTTATGGTCCTTTTTTGGTGCACTTCCTTTTGTTTTTAGTGGTCAAATTCCTAGCTTGATTGATGCTTTTTTTGAAACAAGTTCTGGATTTACAACTACTGGGGCAACTATACTTCCTGATGTTTCTGTTTTAAGCCACTCCATGATTTTCTGGCGAAGTTTTACCCACCTCATTGGAGGAATGGGCGTACTGGTTTTTGCTTTAGCCATCATGAATAACACAAAAAATGCCCACTTAGAAGTCATGCGGGCTGAGGTTCCTGGTCCTGTTTTTGGAAAAATTGTATCCAAGCTAAAAGATACTGCACAAATCCTCTATATTATTTATTTGGCTATGTTTGCCATTTTTACTGTGATATTATATCTAGCTGGCATGCCTTTATTTGACAGCTTCATCACAGCCATGGGGTCAGCTGGTACAGGAGGTTTTACAGTCTATAATGATGGTATCGCTCACTACAATAGCTCTCTCATTACGATGCTTGTTGCTATTGGGACCCTAATATTTGGTGTGAACTTTAACCTCTACTATCTATTATTGCTAAGAAAAGTCAAAATCGTCTTGAAAGATGAAGAATTGCGACTTTACTTACTGATTGTCACTACTTCAACATTATTAATTTTCTTAAACACGGGAGGAATTTACAACTCTGATAAAACGGCACTGGAGCTAATCTTCTTTGAAGTATCAACTGTTATTACAACTACTGGGTTTCCAATAACAGACTTAACTGTATGGCCTTTATTTTCACAATATATTTTATTACTATTGATGTTTATTGGTGGCTGTGCTGGTTCCACAGCTGGCGGGTTTAAGGTTATCCGTGGTTTAATCCTTTCAAAAATAGCTAAAAATCAGATTTTAGCTAGCTTATTTCCAAACCGTGTTCACTCGTTGCACATTAATGATAACGTGTTAGATAAGGAAACTCAAAGTGGTGTCTTGAAATACCTTTCAGTCTATACCATGATTTTTATCTTCCTTGTCTTAATTATCAGCCTGGATAATAACAATTTTATGGTTGTCATTAGTGCTGCTGCTAGTACATTTAATAATATCGGTCCTCTTTTAGGAACAAATGAAACCTTTGCGATTTTTAGTCCATTTTCAAAATTATTACTTTCTTTTGCCATGATTGCTGGACGATTGGAAATCTATCCTCTTCTCCTGCTATTCTTACCAAAGACTTGGTCTAAAATCTAATCCCCTACAAAAACACTCCTGAGATTGTCATCGCAGGAGTGTTTTTTCTAATCTTTATACCAAAAGTCTCTAGCTAGAGGTCATCTTTTCCTAGTTCTTTTCAAAGTAAAATGATCGGGTACAGGATCTTCTCCTGCTTTTGTTAGAGGATGACAACGTAAAATACGGGCTATTCCCATTAAAATTCCCTTGAGCCCGTGTTTTTCGATCGCTATGATCATATACTGGGAACAAGTTGGCTGGAAACGACAGGTTGCTGGAAAAAAAGGGGAAATCCCCTTTTGATATACCTTTACCAAATAAATAAAAAATGATGTCATTTTTGTTTTGTAATCGCTGCATTGTGAAGTTGACTAACTTCTTTTTTGTTTAGACGGCGTGCTTCACCTGGTCGAAGCCCTGATAAATCTAGGGTCCCAAAACGCGTACGTGATAGCTTATCGACTGGCAAGCCAATAGCCTCAAACATCTTCTTAACTTGATGATTGCGCCCTTCGTGAATCACTAATTCCACTACTGAGCGATCTTTTTCACGATCTGTCTTTAAAATGGTATAACGGGCTGGCTTGGTTTTTTTACCATCAATCATAATCCCTTTGACCAAGGGACGAAGGTTTTCCTTAGTTGCAAGCCCCTTAACACGCGCAAGATAGACCTTATCAATTTCATTTCTAGGATGGATCATCTTATCTGTAAAATCTCCATCATTTGTCAGAATTAATAAACCTGATGTATCCCAGTCTAAGCGACCAACTGGATAGATTCGCTCTTTAACATCTGGCAGTAAATCAATTACAGTCTTTCTTCCTTTTTCATCTGATACGCTAGAAATGACACCGCGTGGCTTATTTAAGAGGTAGTAAACTTTCTCTTCATTATAGATTGGAGTTCCTTCAACTTCTACTCTATCACCTGATTTAACAGTAGTAGAGAGCTCTGTCACAACCTTTCCATTAATTGTTACCAAACCTTGTTGAATTAAAGCCTCAGCTTTTCGTCGACTACATAAACCAGCATGAGCAATATATTTATTAATTCTCATTTTCTTCCTCTAACTCTCTTTCCTCAAATAGATTAATTTCGCCTTCTTCCTCTTCTAAGCTTGAAATATCCAGTAATTCTTCTATATGATTAATTCCCATAAAATCTAGAAAATAGGCTGTTGTTTCATATAACTTTGGACGACCAATAACCTCTTTATGACCAGCTACCGCAATCAAATTGAAGGCCAATAATTTACCAATTGCACCACTTGAATTTACTCCTCTAATCTGATCTATTTCAATACGTGTAATCGGCTGCTTATAAGCAATAATAGATAAAACCTCCATACTGGCCCGAGACAAACTCTGATTGATCGGTGTTTTTGCATATTGGCGCAGAAGATCAACATGGTCTTCTTTTGTCACTAGACGGTATTGATTGGCTGTACTAATCAGACACAAAGCACTCTCTTCATCTGCCTTATATTTATTTTTTAATTTTTCTAAAGATTGGACTAAACCAGTTGGAGGCATCTCTAACATTTCTGCTAATTGCCGTAAACTTAGCCCCTCTTCTCCTGCTATAAATAAAAGTGCCTCTATTTTTGCGAGACTGCTCATCTCTCCTCCTTCATTAAAAGAATTTCCCCAAAATTTTCAGACTGCTCTATTCTTAAAGATTGTACTTTAATCAATTCTAAAATAGCTAAAAATAATGTGATCAACTCATTCTTATGCTGTCGCTTACTAAATAACTGGCTAAGAAGGATTTGTTTATTGGCGCTTAAAATGGTCTCAATCTCAACCATCATATCTTCAATTTTATAATCCTCTGCCGCCACTGTTGTCTCCATCTGAGACCCTTTACTTTGATGCTCGGAGATCACTTTAGAGAAAGCTAAAAACAAATCAATAACCGTCTTATCAGGGAGCAATTCAATATCTTCATACACTAATTCCGTTTTTTCTTTTGAAAAGAAGTGGGTACGTTTGGCATGTTGCTTACCGAGATATTGACTGGCTATCTTATAACGGCTGTACTCCTCAATTTGCTCAAGTAATTCTTGTTCCAGATCTTCCTCATCTACTATCTGACTAGCAACTTTCGGTAAGAGTTTTTTACTTTTAATTAACATTAGCTGACTGGCCATTACCATATATTCTCCAGCCACTTCTAAACGCATAGCCTGTAAAGTCTTAATATAAGCAAGATACTGTTCAATCACATCAGCAATAGGGACGTCATAAATATCCATCTCATATTTTGACACAAGATGCAACAAAAGGTCTAAGGGACCTTCAAAATCTTTTATCTTTATCTCCATATCACTTAAAATATTTCTCCAGTGTTACTTGACTCTTCAACCCTAAGGTTTTAGCAATCTCCAAACTATTAAGGCCTTTTTGTTTCTGACATAAGATATACTGCTCTCTTAATCTTTGAGCATTTAAATCTGATAAACCTTGCTCTTCCAAGAAAAAGCGCAATTGGTTAAAAATCCATTGTCGCGAATAGACCTTCCCCTGATGCTCAAAAAGATAAAGCTGTGAAGAAAGATAATCCTCTAAATACTCTGCCAAATTAGAAGATAACTTGATAATACGATGATGCCCGTCACGACTAATAGCCATCACCTGAAAAGTAAGATCAATGTCTTCTACTTTTAATTGAAGTAACTCATTCGGTGATAAGCCACACTCCAAAATTAACAAGGCAATCAATTTTCCTTTAGGATAGTCAGTTTGAACAGAATAAAACTCCAAATCCAGCACTGCATCCTGTATCGGTTCTTTATCTAATTTTTCGCGATTTTCCAAACGAAAATAATGCTCAACTGCTTGCTTAGAATAAAGATAATACAAAAATTGATTGACTATAGATATTTTCCGTTTTTTAGCAGATACTTTTAAATCCACTAGAGAAGCTTCGTATAAGCGTAACTTACTCTCTCTTATTTGTCCATCTACAACTTTCACAAATTGTTGCAAATCATAATAATAAGATTGCCGAGAATTTGCCGATAACTTCTTCTCCTCAATAAAAGCTTCTACTAAATCTAATATCATCACTCAATTCCCAAAATCATCTTTCTATTGTGATCGTCTGCCATTAGGATAAACGTCTTTTATAAAAGGTCATTAAAGCATTCACCATCACTGCCTTTTATTTTTTGGTAATGCTATAATGATCCGTAAATTCATGTAATAAAGCATTAACAGCTTTTAAAACAGCTTTACGGGTAATAATCCCAACAAAACTGTTGTTGTCTGTCACTACAGGTAAAAAGGGATTATCAACAAGCTTATGCAGTACCTCTGTTAAACTAGCATTTAAATTAATGGTTTCAATCTTATCACTCACAGCTAAAGCAATATCAGTCTGTGACAATTCCCAGTCTGCCAACTCATGCTGATAGCGATAATTCATGATATCAGACATACTGATGGTCCCAACATATTTTTTATCATTAGTAATCACAGGGACTCTAGAATAGCCGTTATTTGCCAATAGTAGCATCACATGATCAATGTGGTGGGTATCTACAAAAATTGCCAACTGATCTGCAGGGATAAGGTAAGTATCCAACTGTCCCGTCAAAAAGTCTTCAAATTCTTTTGCAATCATCTTGAAAATTCCTTTGATAAATCAGAGTATAGTTGATGGTCTCTAGTATAGTAATCAACTTTAATAGTAGCCTCATCAATTTCAATCTTAGCATACAAACGTTCGTTAATCTCTCCTCTAGGTTGAGAGACACTCCCTGGATTGATAAAAAGTGTTTTTCCGTTTTTCCAAGCAGCTGGACGATGTAAATGTCCATACAAACAAATATCAGCATCAGCTTCCTGTGCAAATAAATCTAAGCGATGCCACTCAAAATTAATGTTATATAAATGTCCATGTGTTTGGGCTACCACGAGATCAGGAAACTTTGTCACTCGATTTTCTGGATAGCCACTATCATAATCACAATTTCCACGAACAACTTCTATCCCTGACCAGATGACATCATCTGACGGGAGCTCCGAGTCTCCATTGTGAAAAATAGCATCGACTTTTCCTAAATATTTCTCCCGAATGGCTTCAACAATCTGGCGATCCCCATGAGAATCACTCATTACAATTAATCTGTATTTTGCCATGATGGAAAGACCTCCATTAACTTCTTAACAGCTTGACCACGGTGAGATATTTCATTTTTCTCTTCAGCAGATAATTCTGCCGATGTTTTTCCAGTTTCCCCTACTAAAAAAAGCGGATCATAACCAAAACCATTTTCTCCTTTAGGAATAGTTGCAATATACCCATCCCAGTCAGCTTCTACAACTAAACTTTCTTTGTTTGGTGATGCAACAACTAAAGTGGTATGGAAATGAGCAGTTCGATTTTCCATATCAAAAACCATCGCCAACTCATGCAATAATTTAGCATTATTCGCAGTATCTGTGGCATCTGGACCCGCAAAACGTGCTGACCAAACTCCTGGCATTCCTCCTAAGACATCGACCATTAACCCTGAGTCATCTGCTAAGACCATCTTATTAGTTAACTGCGAAATCGTTTCTGCTTTTAATCGAGCATTTTCTTCAAAGGTCAAACCAGTTTCTGCCACCTCGGGTAAGTCAGGGTAATCGTTAAGGTTCTCCACCTTTAACCCTAATTTCCCAAATAGCTTACGGAACTCTTTTGTTTTTCCTTCATTGCGTGTCGCAATCAAGATAGTATCTCCAATAGTCTTAGTTTCTGAGGATTTTCCAAAAAACTCTTCTAAACTAAGACCTTCTTTAGGCAAGTGAACCATCAATACTTGGTTAGCCTCTGTCACTAGAAGCGCACCTTGATGTTGCACTAATTTTAACTGACGATTTTCCTGATGATTGATAGTATCAATTAAAAAGCTATAAAAACTAAAGATAGATCCCAACATAGCCACATGGACTTGAAGCTTATCAATTTTTAAGGTCTTAGTTAACTGATGAAATGCATCTTGGAGACTCTCATAAGTCTCATCTCTACCAAAATAAGTCAAGTCATTAAAGGTATCAAATTTTGCAATAAAATAATTTTTCTCATCTTGATAGTTATAAATTTGGTCTGTCATAATTCTACATGCTCCACTCTAATATCTCTCCCTAACCAAGCCTCCGCAATTTCTTTAAAAGCCAAGGGACTAGCTGTGGTATAAAATTGGTGATTCAACTCATCGCCTTGCCTACTACGGTTAATTTCAAAATAATTTAATAAGACTGAGATGTCCCGAACACATTCTGCACCGCTATCGATCAACTTTACCTGTGGTCCCATAACATTTTGAATAATCGAACGCAGTAGAGGATAATGGGTACAACCTAAAATCAGTGTATCAACTTTTCCCACTAAAGGAGCCAAAGTTTCATAAACTACCTTTTTCGCTAGGCTGGTCTGCGTCTCATTTGACTCGACGATGGGAACAAATTTAGGGCAAGCTAAACTTTGAACACGCATTTCGGGTGCTAAACGATTAATTTTTTCTTTATAAATATCTGACTCAATCGTCATGGGAGTCGCGATAACACCTATTTCACCACCTACAGTAGATTTAATAGCTGCACTAGAACCTGGCAAGATGACACCTAAAACTGGAATATCTAGCTTCTCTTTAACCTCTTCCCAAGCAACAGCCGTTGCGGTGTTACAAGCAAAAACGATCATTTTAACATCTTTGGTCAACAAAAAATTGACTAATTCCCAAGTATAAGCTTTAATTTGTTCAGCAGGTCTAGGACCATAAGGTGCACGGGCTGAATCACCAATATATATAATCTCTTCATGAGGCAGTTGTCGCATCAACTCGCGGACAACTGTCAGTCCTCCAACACCTGAATCTAAAAAACCAATTGGTCTATTATCCATTTTATCTTCTTTCTAAAATAAGACTAGGGTTCCCTAGTCTTATTTCAAAAAATTATTTTTTCTTTTTAGCTTGTTCTTTAGCAGCTTTTTGTTGTTTGTTCATTTGGCGAACAACCTGTTGCACCTTAGCTTCGCTAGGTTTTTGACCCATTTGACTCATCATAGTACGAATCACATCAGCATTAAGAGGTGGATTTTCCTCAAGATAGTTTTCCATTTGACGGCGGGCAATAAAGGTTCCCCCAACAAGACCTGCAACAAGAGCAACAATAATCAATAAAATAGCAATCCAAACTGGCATCATATTTTTTCTCCTAGTTTTTTTACTCACCTATTATAGCAAATTTCTGATCATTTGACAAAAAAGAGGAAGTCCTACAAGTTAAATAATTCTACGATTGGACCTTTTATAAATAAAAAGATTGAATTAAATTCAATCTTTCAGAATGAAGACAAAGTCGTTAGAATTTTAATTCTAACGGCTTTTTCATGC
>CAMCQB010000036.1 GCA_945876895.1 uncultured Streptococcus sp. | reverse complement strand
CAGTTCAACAAGTGCTCGATAATAAAGGCAGAAAGTCGAGTACAACAATCTTCAGCTCAAAACTAGTATGTGGAGATTGTGGTCACTTCTTTGGTAGCAAGGTATGGCATTCAACGTCGAAATACCGTAGAGTGATATACAGATGCAACCAGAAATACAAGGGAACGGAACGGTGCTCCACTCCTCACGTCACAGAGGATGAGGTAAAACAATGGTTTATCTCAGCTGTCAACCAAATGCTAGAAAATAAGTATGAGGTCTTAGAAAATATAGATATTTTGATACAGATGGTTAATACTGACAGCATTGATGAAAGAATCAGTAGTCTTGAAACTGAGACAGAAGTAGTTGGTCAGATGGTTTCAAATCTTATAATGGGTAATGCCAGGATGAGTCAGAACCAAGATGAGTACCAAATTAAGTACAGACAAATCAGTGACAAGTATGAAAGCTTGATTAAAGAAATCGAGAACCTAGAGGTTCAGAAGTTTTCGATTGCCAAAAGGCACAAAGAATTGTTAGATTTTCACAATGTACTGAGGATGCAGGATGGCTTGTTAACTGCTTTTGATGAGTTTTTGTGGGAGTCTATTGTGGAGTCAGTAAAGATAAATTCTGGTAAAGAAATTTACATTCAATTTAAAAATGGAACGGTCGCAACTTTGTAGGTTACGACCGCTTTTTATTATTAAAGTAAATTTTCGATAATACTGTCTATTAGAAAGATTCTTTCTTCAATTTTTGGAATAATAAAAATTGATTGAATAGTGACAGCAATAGCTGCAAACATACCCCACCAAACTGTTGAAAATAGTGAGATATTCCCTATTTTGGAAAAATCAACATTTGAAATTACAAATGTTATTAATGCAACTAAAAGTACATAAAGAGCTGAAGTCTGTTTTTTCATCCGTAATAAATAAGCCTTTTGTACAATTAAAATATCAACAGGAGATTTTTCTATTCCATACTTTTCCTTTAACTCTACCATTTGTTTTAGTTCATTAGCTGAATGCTTTGATAAAAATTCTTCTGAAGAAATTATAACAGTCGAGAATGTGAAAGCCCTCAGAAAATAAATTAATGTAATAATATAAGGTAAAACGAAAATTAGAAAAATAAATATGTTAAATAATAAATCCATGGATGTATTATATCACAATTATAGCATTGTATCAAATTGAGTACCCATACCGATACTGATCATGTTGGTGACTTAGAATCGGTAGCAGATGCTTTTACGATTGGAGAGATTTTAGTCAGTCCAGGGGCTTTAGGGAAAGTAGATTTTGCAAGACGTTTACAGGCACTAGGTTATCCTGTTAGCGTGGCACAGGCAGGAGATCGCTTATCTATAATGGGAAGTTCCTTGCAGGTTTTATATCCTTTTTCAGTAGGAGATGGCAGTAATAATGATTCCATTGTCTTATATGGAGAATTGCTATCTAAGCGATTTTTATTTACAGGTGATTTGGAAGATGGAGAATTGGACCTGATCAAAGCCTATCCCAGCCTTGATATTGATGTTTTAAAAGCAGGGCATCATGGATCAAAAGGGTCGTCCTATCCAGAATTTTTAGCACAGGTCACACCAGAGATTGCGCTGATATCTGCAGGAAAAAACAATCGCTACAAACATCCACACCAAGAAACTTTAGAGCGTTTTGAGAAAGCAAAAATACGTGTTTATCGAACTGATCAACAAGGCGCTATACGGTTTAGAGGGCGTAAAAGCTGGACGATTGAAACGGTGAGGTGAGTGTATTTTTTCAACAAAAATGTTATAATAAGACTCGGTTTTTAACTTCAGGGAAAGTACAGGTGAAATTTTTACTGGAGAGTTTTCTATAAGATAAAGAATTAGAAAGTAATAAAAGGTATAGGAAGAAGAGGAGAAGATGTCTTATTTAGTTGATTATGAAAAAAGAGGAAAAATAATACCAGCTAAACACTTTGTACTATTAAGTCAGTCACCAAGAAGACGGCAATTATTATCTTTTTTATCTCCAGAGATTGCATCTGTTGAAGTGGATGAACGTGGTATTGAAGCTACTTATATGGAGAAATTGAAGCATTTGCCTTTTTTAGAGCGTGCTGCTAGGACGTGTTGTGAAATTTCTAAAGCCAAGTCAGCTGAAAAAGATGATAAGGAAACCTTGTATATTTCAGCTGATACCATGGTGGTTTTCAATGATCGCATTTATAACAAGCCTAAAAATCAAGAAGAAGCGAGAGAGATGTTTCATTCGTATTTTGGACATAAGCATCATGTGGTGACTTCGGTTTGTTTACGGATACGAGATGCTATAGAGGTATTTTATACCATAGCAGAGGTAAGTTTTGTTAAGTACTATCCTGCTTTACAACCAGTAATCGAAGATTACCTATCTTCTAAATCTCCCATGGATAAGGCTGGTGCTTATGGTTTTCAAGATTTAGATCCTCGTTTTATAGACTATGTTGCAGGTGATATTCATACTATTATTGGTTTGCCTGTGGCAGAAGTGTCTAAACGAATATATTCATAAGACACCGTTATCTAATGGTGTCTTATTTAATAATAGAAATAGTGGTTTCATTGTTATTAGATAAGGTATGAGAGCAGGGTGTAAAGAAAGGGAACTTGAATGTCGTTAATCTGAAATCTATGGTATTAAAAATTATGGTAGAATAGATAAGAAGTTAGGATGGAGGAGATGTGATGAAAAAATTAGGATTAGCCTTTATTGTAATCCTATGTGGGTTACTCATACCTGTTAGAATTCAGGCAGAGGATCTTTTGACCATGACCAAGGATGCGGGTTATAAGGTATCTAAGACAGATTTACCAAAGGCTTATATTCTTGTTGATTTGGAGACTGGTCAAATTTTAGAAGAAAACAATAGTGAGCTTAGCCGTGATCCAGCTAACTTAACAAAATTAATGACAGTTTATCTTGTATTGGAGGCTGTTGAAAATGGGCAATTGAAATTGGAGAAGAAAATTAATCTCAATACCAGTCTTAGCTACAGCCCTAATTATTACACTGTTGAAGACTTAGTAGCGCTAAGTTTGATTTCTTCTTCTAATGATGCCGCAATAGCTTTAGCTTCTACCCTACAGACTTTGATAGGCACTGATTTCGTTGAGAGTATGAACCAAAAAGCTAAGGATTTAGGAATGTCGCACACTAAATTTGTCAACGAAACAGGTGCTGCATCACTAAACGGAGAGACCACTCAAAGCATCACGACAGCTAGAGATCTCGCTCTTTTAAGTTATGATATATTAACGAATTATCCAGAGGTGTTAACCTACACAGAGCAGACGACCTATACCATCCAAAAAGGGATGGCATCTGAAGAAATTCTTACCTCCTATAACCACTCACTTGAAGGCGATGCAGAGGGTCTTGGGATATCAGGGGTCAATGGTTTGATAACAGGTTCTAGTGCTAATGCTGGTTTTAATGCAATCGTAACAGCTAAACGAAATAATCGCCAGTTGATTAGTGTTGTTTTAGGAGTTGGAGATTGGAATAATCAAGAAGGGGTTTATACACGTCATTATTTTGCGAATACCTTACTGGAGCATGGTTTTTCAGATTTTTCTTATCAGTTATTAGCCCAAAAAGGAGAGTATGAACTAGCTGGTCAAACTTATGACCTTAATAATAATCTGTACGGACTGATTAAAAAAGGAGAGAGTAAACCTAAGTTAGAAGTGACGGACGGCAATCTTCACCTGAAATCTTCTAGCAGTTCTTCTTTGTTGACACCTCCAAAAGGGGTCAAAGCAACCCCTGTCAAAAAAGGTCTATTTAGTTCTCAAGCTTCAACCAAAGATTATCCTTTTGTGGACATCATGTTTTATATTGGCTTACTCACGACGATAGCTGTTCTTATAGGAATGACATTTTTTGAACAACTCCGCCAGTTGATTAAAAGATAAATAGTGTTATGATGTAAAATAAAAACAGGAAATGAAGATTTTTAGGCCCCCCACTTCACTTCCTGTTTTATTTTTAGATTTGGTATAATAGATATTATGTTAGCGATTGAAAAAATAAAAAAACTAAAGCGCGATCATCTTCCACAGATTACTCTTGTCACAGGGGAGGATCTTGGTCAATTTGCGGTGATGAAACAAGCCTTACTTCAAGCTATTGCTTATGATCCTGCGGACCTCACCTATTCTTATTTTGATCTAGCAGAGACGGATTATTCTCTTATTGATATGGATTTACAGAGTTTACCTTTTTTTGCAGATCAAAAGGTGGTTATTTTAGATCACGTTTTGGATTTAACCACCCAGAAAAAGTCCTATTTAAGTGATACTGAAGCAAAACAGTTTGAAACTTATTTGGAACAACCTGTTGAGACCACGCGATTGCTGATTTTCGCGCCAGGAAAGTTAGATGGTAAGCGCCGTTTGGTCAAACTATTAAAGCGCGATGCCATGATTTTTGAAGCTGAGGCATTAAAGGAAGCTGAGTTAAAAACTTATTTTCAAAAATTAGCCCATGAAAAAGGACTGGTGTTTGAAACAGGGGCATTTGATACCCTTTTGATAAAGTCAAACTTTGACTTTAGTGAGCTGGAAAAGAACTTGGTGTTTTTGGGATCCTACAAATCTTCTGGTCAGATTAGTCAGCAAGATATTTCAGAAGCTATTCCTAAAACGTTACAAGATAATCTTTTTGATTTGATTCATTTTGTTTTGACAAAAAAAGTAGATCAAGCAAAAGATTTAGTTAAGGATTTAGTCTTGCAAGGAGAAGATGAGGTGAAGTTGTTGTCTATTTTAATAGGACAATTTCGATTGTTTTTGCAAACAAAGCTGTTATTACAAAAAGGACAATCAGAAAATCAGATTGTAAAAGAGCTGTCTGATTATTTAGGGCGCCGTGTTAATCCTTATCAGGTACGATTTGCTATTAGAGATTCTAGGGCTCTATCTGTGGATTTTTTAAAAAAGAGTCTCTTGCTTCTGATTGAAACCGACCGTGATATCAAAACAGGGCGTTTGGAGAAGGGGTATTTATTTGAGGTTGCTTTATTGAAAATCATGTCTATTCTTTAAGCAGATTGTTTGAATTCATCACTTTTTTGCGTTATGATTATGTCAGATGAAATAATGAAAGAGGTACCAACATGGCAATTATTTTACCAGATCTTCCGTATGCATATGATGCTCTAGAACCTTATATTGACGCTGAAACAATGACACTTCATCATGATAAGCATCATGCGACTTATGTGGCAAATGTCAATGCAGCACTAGAAAAACATCCAGAAATTGGTGAGGACTTAGTAGCTCTTCTTTCCGATGTTGAACAAATTCCAGCTGATATCCGCCAAGCTGTGATTAATAATGGTGGTGGTCATCTCAATCATGCACTCTTTTGGGAATTACTTTCTCCAGAAAAAACAGAGATTTCAGCAGAATTAGCAGCAGAAATTAATGAAACTTTTGGTTCTTTTGAAGCTTTCCAAGAAGCTTTTACAGCTGCTGCAACAACTCGTTTTGGATCAGGTTGGGCATGGCTTGTTGTAAACCAAGAAGGTCAACTTGAAGTGCTTTCAACGGGCAACCAAGACACACCTATTATGGATGGGAAAAAACCAATCTTGGCGCTTGATGTTTGGGAACATGCTTATTACTTAAATTACCGCAATGTTCGTCCAAATTATATCAAGGCTTTCTTTGAGATTATCAACTGGAACAAGGTTGAGGAGTTGTACCAAGCTGCTAAATAAACAGTGATAAAGTAAGCATTAGTTTGAACACAAAAATAGAGATTTACCGATATGGAGGTGAGTCTCTGTTTTTTATTTTTCGTAAAATATTTAACAAAAACTTTATCTTTTAATAAAAAACCAATGATATATTATAAAAAAGTAAATAGGGCTTGCTATTTTAGAAATAATTTTTTATAATACGAAGGTTGGGAGAATTATTGTGAGAAAAAAAGTTTTATCAATCATTTGTATGAGTACACTCACCCTAGCGGTGACCATGGGTTCTATTAGCCAATCTTCCCTTGTTTATGCACAAGAGAAAGACACGCAGACAGTGGAGAATTGGTTGCTTCAGTTAGTGACAGGTGATTTAATCTCTGAGACCACTAAATCCATTTTTAGTGGTAAAAAGACTGATACCAGTGTGGAGAAAGAGACTGTCAAGCAGACAAATAAAAGTCAAGCAGCAAAAGATTCTGTGATGCAAGCTGATTTAGCGACGATGTCATCTTACGGTTTATACTATGACTATGCACACTTGAGTTTGGAAGATACGATTAAAGCTTATTTGGATGAGCATGGCATTCCACATTCTAGCATTGCTTTTTCTTATAAAAATACCAAGACTGGTGAAACTTTTTCAATGAATGACACACAAGTTATGACTGCGGGAAGTACTTATAAATTACCCCTTAATATGTTGGTTGTTGACGAAGTAGAAAAGGGTAATCTAAGTTTAGATGAAAAATTTGACATTACAGGAACAACTTACGAGTATGAGGGAGAGCATGATGCTTATGTTTCTGCCTTTAATGGTCAGATGACTATCCCAGACATGCAGGAATATTCTTTGGTTTATTCTGAAAATACACCAGCTTATGCCCTTGCCGAAAGATTAGGTGGTATGGATAAAGCTTACAGTATGTTCGATCGTTATGGAGAGTCAAAAGCAGAGATTAAAACCATTAGCCGGCAAAATAAGACGACTACGGACTACTATATTCAAGTTTTAAACTATTTGTGGCAACACCAGAAGAAATATTCTGATATCTTATCCTTTTTGGGCCAATCTTTCCCAGGAACTTATTATAAAACTTATCTGAATGATTTAACGATTTATCAAAAACCTGGATATGTTGGTGAGGCTTTAAATGTGGATGCTATTGTACTTGAAGAGGTACCTTATTTAATCGCCCTATATACAGCTGGACTAGGTGGTTCGACTGAATATAGTACAGAGATTAGTAATGAGGGACTTCTGCAAGTGGGTCAGCTAGCTTATGTGATTAATGAATGGCACCGTGTCAATATGAATTAAAGTGAACGAGACTATCAGTAATAGGAGAGATTAACCGAATCAGTGGGGTTAATCTCTTTATTTTTACTTTTTCTATTGTATTATTTAAATAATACTGATATAATAAAATTATAGAAAGGGTGATAAAAATGGAAGAGACATTTGTTAATGGATTATTTTTAGGTTTTTGGGGTGTGTCAGTAATTTTTTCATTTATCTGGTGGATTCTGACGATTATTTCAAATATTCTTCTTTTTAGTAAGGCTGGATATGCGGGTTGGAAATCAATTGTTCCAATTTATAATTTTTATATCCAACAATGTATTACTTTTGGAAAAGAAAAAGGTATTTTTGCTCTCCTATTGATCGTACCTTTGGTAGGTCAAGTTTATGGAGTTTACCTCTACTATTCATATGCGCGTGCTTTTGGATTATCACAAGTTCAAGCAGTGCTATATATTTTCTTTGCACCATTATTTAATGTTTATATGGCTTTTAGTGATAACGTCACTTATGATGGGCCTCGTGCATTCTTTATCGATTAATAAAAAAGCTCCTTGATTCTAGTTTACTAGCCATCAGGGAGCTTTTTTGAGTCGTTTTTATTTTACAAACATGGCATCACCAAAACTGAAGAAGCGGTAGTGTTCCTCAACGGCATGTTTATAGGCCTCTAGAGTAAATTCTCTGCCGGCAAAGGCTGAAACCAGCATGACCAGAGTTGACTTTGGAAGATGAAAGTTAGTTGAAAAAGCATCAACGACTTTAAATTGGTAACCTGGTTTGATAAAGATATTGGTCCAGCCAGATTCAGCTTGTAGTTTACCTTGATACTTTTGTCCAATGGTTTCCAACGTACGAATTGAAGTCGTCCCAACTGCGATGATACGTCCTCCTTTTTCTTTGACTTGGTTTAGGGTATCAGCAGCTTCTTGAGATAAGGTGTAAAACTCAGAATGCATCTCATGCTCATCAAGATTTTCAACAGAGACTGGTCTAAAGGTGCCAAGACCGACATGAAGGGTCAGATAAACCAACTTAACCCCTTTAGCCTCAATTTTTTCAAGAAGCTCTTGAGTAAAATGCAGACCAGCGGTTGGGGCAGCGGCAGAGCCATTTTCTTTAGCATAAACGGTTTGGTACCGTTCACGATCTTCTAATTTCTCGTGAATGTAGGGAGGAAGAGGCATCTCACCTAAACTTTCTAGAACTTCAAGAAAAATACCCTTATAGGAGAACTCGACAATACGTCCACCATGTTCTAATTCCTCAACAATAGTTGCCATCAAGCGTCCATCACCAAAAGACACTTGACTGCCAACTTTTAGGCGTTTGGCAGGCTTGGCGAGAACTTCCCATTGGTCTGCATGAAGATTTTTTAAGAGAAGCAGTTCCACATGACCGTGGGTATCAGGTTTCTCACCATAAAGACGAGCAGGAAGAACGCGCGTGTTGTTCATAACTAAAGCGTCTCCCTCATTGAGTTCATCGATAATATGGTCGAAATGGCTATCTGTCAGGCTCTGCTTTTCTTTATCAATAATCAACAGTTTTGAGCTGTCACGTTTTTCAAGTGGGGTCTGTGCAATCAGCTCATCTGGTAAGTGGAAATCAAAATCCTTAGTATTCAAAATAGTCTCCTTAGAACAAGTATTTTAGCTCATCTATTATACCATGTTCGCCCTTATCCGTCAGTTTTAAATGATATGATGAAGGGTTATTAATTTTCAAACCTTTTACTTGACAAAAATTGGTCTATACCATAAAATAAAACTATAAGTTATCGGTCTATACCAAATAGGAGGTTTTTATGAAAGTGATCGTTGTAAAGAGTCAACAAGAAGGTGCAGAGATTGCCCTTGACTTATTAAAAAATAAATTGGCAACTGGTGCGCAGGTTCTTGGATTAGCAACTGGTTCTAGCCCGATTGAATTTTACAAAAAAATTCGCCAAAGTGATTTAGATTTTTCTGAGGTGACATCTGTTAACTTGGACGAGTATGTTGGTTTGGATGAGGAAAGCGACCAATCCTACGCTTACTTTATGAAAGAACAACTCTTTTCTGCCAAACCATTTAAGAAATCTTATTTACCAAACGGCTTAGCAAGCGATGTTGCAGCTGAGGTGGAACGTTATAATCACGTATTGGCAGAGCATCCAATTGATTTCCAAATTTTGGGGATTGGTCGCAATGGCCATATTGGTTTCAATGAACCAGGTACTCCATTTGATGGTCAGACCCATCTCGTTGATCTGGCGCCGTCAACCATTGAAGCCAACGCCCGCTTCTTTGACAATCCAGAAGAAGTGCCAAAACAGGCAATCTCCATGGGCATCGCCAACATTATGGCAGCCAAAACCATTGTTCTCATGGCTTATGGCCAGGAAAAAGCTGACGCTATTAAGGCGACTGTGGAAGGTCCCGTGACAGAAGATGTCCCAGCAAGTGTCCTCCAAAACCATGATGATGTTGTCCTCATTATTGATGAAGCTGCAGCGAGTAAATTGACAAAATAAGAATTAAAAACCGACTACTATTTTGGCAGTCGGTTTTCTTTAAGATTAGAGGCTAGAACCTTCTTTGGACAAACGTCGGTGGCGGTGGGTAATTCTCACCATCAAGTAAGAACTTACAGCCAATATTGTAGCTATAAGAAGCAAGTGATGTCGACTCACGACTAATAGAATAATTGTTATGAACAAATTGAGAGCGTACTGCAACCAAACCGTCTTTCCAATACGATAGAGGTCCTGATTGTAGCGACTAGTCATCAGGATTCCCAGATAGTATAGGAGGAGACCGATGAGTAGGAATGGGAATCCTAAACTAGCATGCTCACCAGGTAAGACTTCCACAGCAACGGTAAAGAAGTTGATGCCTAAAACAAGTACCATATGAGCGTAGAGTAAGGTAGCTACATTTGTCTTTTGATGGTGGTTGATATTGAGGTAGGTTTGCGAAATGTAAAACATAAAGGAGAAAGCCATTGCCAAGAACAATATAACACTGTCGAACAGATGCGTCTGAATCGGATAATTTTTCAAAATTGCAATGACCGTCTCACCAAAGGTAATGATCGTAATCAACTGGCAGCGTTCAACGATATGAGGAAAGTTCATCACATCATGACTAAGCTTGTCCTTAAAGAAATAGGAAATGATAAATGGAAGATAAAAAATTAAGAGACTCTTTTCATCATAGGTCCAGAAATTGAAGTAAATAGCAAGTAAGGCCAAGAAAAATACCAGTACATAGATCCCAAACATATAGAGACTGTTCTTTATATCTGCCGTAAAACCGATTTTTCGCCCCCGAAGGTAGTACTGCAAGCAAATCAGCAGATAAGACAGGGTCAAAAAGATAGTAAATGGTAGGGCGGTCGCTTCAAAATCATGACTAACGTTCAGGGATAATTGTCCGACCACAAACATGGACGCAATAATCGTGTTAATATCCAACAAATCCCGCTCACCATATTTGTTGAGGTAAATCGTCTCATTAATCCACAAGGTCATAATAATCAGGTTGGCGGTGATAAAAGTTAGAATTTCCCTGAGACCGATATGGTCACCGTGCAAAAGTCCAGTCAGTGATGAAGTGGCTAGCACAAAGACCAAATCATAAAACAATTCGTAATTGGATACACGTTTTGCCTTAATGTCAGACATAAAAATCTCCTTTTCAAAAAATCTGGATTATTATACCATATAAAAAGAGAGGCTGTCACCTCCCTTTTGGTTCTAAAGTGTCCAGTCCAAGTCAGGTCCTACAGGAACAATGCCAGTTGGGTTGATGGTCTTGTGGCTACCATAGTAGTGTTGTTTGATATGGTCAAAGTCAACCGTCTCTGCAATGCCAGCGTAATTGTAAATCCGCTTGGTATAATTCCACAAGTTTGGATAGTCCACCAAAGCTTTAATATTGCACTTGAAATGTCCAAAATATACAGGGTCAAATCGCACCAAGGTGGTAAAGAGACGAAGGTCAGCCTCGGTTAATTGATTGCCAACTAGATAGTCCTTATCTACTAAATGTTCTTCCAATTTATCCAAGGCAGCAAAGAGATTCTTGACTTCTTTGTCGTAAACGTTTTGATTAGTTGAAAAACCTGCCTTGTAAACGCCATTGTTGATGTTTGGATAGACAAAGTCATTCATGGCATCAATCTCAGCTTGTAGGTGTTCGGGATAGTAGTCGTCATCGTTGCCTGTAATGTCATTAAAGGCACTGTTGAACATCCGCATGATTTCAGCAGATTCATTGCTGACGATGGTGTGGTTTTTCTTGTCCCAAAGGACAGGTACAGTCACCCGACCAGAATAGTGTGGATCAGCTTTCAAATAAACTTGATAAAGATAGTCGCTGTTAAAGAGGGTATCCTTGATAACACCAGGACCATCTTCAAAGGTCCAGCCATTTTCTAACATGAGGGGATGAACGACAGACAAGGAAATATGGTCTTCCAAGTCCTTCAATTTTCGCATAATAAGCGTTCGGCTAGCCCAAGGACAAGCCAGAGAAACGTAGAGATGGTAGCGACCCGACTCGGCCTTAAAACCACCTGTTCCTGTCGGATCCGCTTGTCCATCAGGTGTAATCCAGTTACGAAATTGTGTGACAGTACGGACAAACTTACCACCTGTAGACTTGGTATCATACCATTTGTCCACCCATTTGCCATCCTGTAAAAGTCCCATAAGTTAACTCCTTTATTATATTACTAATTAGTATTATATCACATTTTATCCCTTAGACAAGGCTTATGTTTGTGTGTTAGAATAGAGAGTATGAGATTGGATAAATGTTTGGAAAAAGCGGGACTTGGTTCACGGAATCAAGTGAAAAGGTTGTTTAAAGCAAAACAAATTAAGGTTGATGGAAAAAGGGCAACGCGGCTTAGTCAGATTGTGGATCCAAATCTACAAGATATTACTGTTTCTGGGAAAACTATTGAGCTTGAGCCAGCAGTTTATTATCTCCTAAATAAACCAGCTGGTGTTGTCACGGCTGTCACAGATAAAAATCACCAAACAGTGATTGATTTGATAGATAAAAAAGATTTCCGTCAAGGGCTTTATCCGATTGGCCGTCTAGATCGTGATACGGAAGGTTTATTACTTCTAACCAATAATGGTCCGTTAGGTTATCGAATGCTACACCCAAAACATCATGTGAAAAAGACCTATGAGCTGGTAGTTAATGGCTTTTTAGCAGATGATGCTGTAGGCTTTTTTGCAAAAGGGGTGAGATTTTTAGATGGTAGGGTTTGTCAGCCAGCAGAGTTGAAGATTTTAGAGGCTAATGTTCAAGAAAGCAGAGCCTTTATCACAATTTCAGAAGGAAAATTTCATCAAGTGAAAAAAATGTTCTTAGCTTATGGTGTAAAAGTGATTTTTTTGAAACGGGTCAGCTTTGGAGGTTTTAGGTTAGATCCGAGTTTGCAAGTAGGAGATTATCGCCCCTTAAACGATGAAGAGCAACTTCTTTTAAAGACTTATTTGGATTAATTTTCGAATAAAGTGAGTAAGGAGGGGTCTATGTTACAAGCAAGAAATCAGAAAGGACAGATGATCAACTTACTACAAGAGATTCCTGCCAAAAGGCAGGAATTTTTCTGTCCACTTTGTCAAAATCCTGTTCGCTTGCGACAAGGCGAGGTGATGCGTGCGCATTTTGCTCATGTTTCTCTTAAAAACTGTCACTTTTTTTCTGAAAATGAAAGTCAAGAACACCTTGCTTTAAAAGAAATGCTATATCAGGTTTTATTAGCCAAAGGAGAGGAGGCCGCCTTAGAAGCTCCGATTAAAGAAGTGTCACAAGTTGCAGATGTCCTTGTTAATCATCGTATTGCTCTAGAGGTTCAATGCAGTCGTCTATCCTTGAAACGATTAAAAGAACGGACACTTGCTTATCACCAAGCGGGTTACTATGTTTGTTGGCTTTTAGGGAAAGAACTTTGGTTAAAAGATAAGTTGACGTCTCTTCATCGTCATCTACTTTATTTTTCTAAAAATATGGGATTTTATCTCTGGGAGTTAGACCTTGATTTTTCTCAGATTCGATTAAAATATCTTATTCATGAGGACTTGCGTGGAAAGGTTCATTACTTGGAGAAATCTTGGAGCTTATCTGATTTTTCACTTGCTGTTTTACGCCTGCCTTTTTTTAAACAGCCGTTATCTTGTTTAGAGGTAAAGGTAGATAAGGAGATTAAAACTTATATTCAGCGCCAGCTTTTTTATGGTTCAAAACGCTGGTTAAAAGAGCAGGAAGTTTGTTATCTTAAAGGACAAAATCTGTTAAACCAAGATCTTAATGCTTTTTTCCCGCAAGTCAGACCTCCCTCTCTTGAGGCTGGTTTTTTGCAAGTACAAGAGCAAATCGGGTGGTATTATCAACATTTTTTGACTTATTATCAGCATCAAAAGGAAAAACAAAGGCAAATCCTCTATCCACCAGCTTTTTATGATAAAATAAAATGATAATAATCATCCGTTTGATGCGGCTAAAGGAGGACAACATGTCAGAAAATCGCGCACATTTGAAGGAAAAGGATACTTGGGATTTAACCACTATTTTTGCGACAGATCAGGATTGGGAGCAGGCACTTGAGGATTTAGCGAGTGAATTGGAGAAGGCTGCAGACTTTGAAGGACACCTTTTAGATTCCGCGGCCTCTCTTTTGAAGATCACACAGACAGAGCTAGATGTGGAGCGTCGGTTGGAAAAACTCTATGTTTATGCTTCTATGAAAAATGATCAAGATACAACTGTTGCTAAATATCAAGAATATCAAGCTAAGGCCATGAATCTTTATGCTCAATGTAGTCAGGCTTATGCTTTTTATGAGCCAGAATTAATGGCACTAACACAAGAAAAATTGGCTGACTTTATAGCAGAAGAGCAGGAGCTTGCTCTTTATGCTCACTTTTTTGAAAAACTGCTGAGTAAAAAAGCCCATATTTTAAGCAAAGAAGCAGAAGAGCTACTAGCAGGGGCAGAAGAAATATTTAGTGCTGCAGGAGAAACCTTTGAAATCTTAGATAATGCAGATATTAGCTTTCCATATGTACCAGATGGTGAGGGTGATTTGATTGAGTTGACTCATGGCAACTACATTCGTTTGATGGAGTCTAAGGATCGTATGGTTCGTCAAGAAGCTTATGAAGCCATGTATGGTATTTATGAGCAATATCAACATACTTATGCTAAAACCCTACAAACCAATGTAAAAGTACATAACTATAAAGCTAAGGTTCGTCAATACGATTCGGCTCGTCAGGCAGCTTTATCGAGCAACCATATTCCAGAGGCGGTTTATGAGACGTTGATTGAAACTGTTAATCGCCACTTGCCTTTACTGCATCGTTATATCAAGCTACGTCAAGAGATTTTGGGACTAGATGAGCTTAAGATGTACGATGTTTATACCCCGTTAGCTGAGACGGATTATCACTTTACCTATAACGAGGCTTTGAAAAAAGCAGAACAAACCTTGTCTATTTTTGGAGAAGAGTATGCCAGTCGTGTCAAACGTGCTTTTAATGAACGGTGGATTGATGTCTATGAAAATAAAGGAAAACGTTCAGGAGCTTATTCAGGGGGATCTTATGATACTAATGCCTTTATGCTCTTAAACTGGCAAGACACCTTGGATAATCTTTTTACCTTGGTGCATGAAACAGGGCATAGCCTACATTCGACTTTTACGCGTGAAAATCAACCCT
>CAMCQB010000035.1 GCA_945876895.1 uncultured Streptococcus sp. | reverse complement strand
ATCTTAAACGTATCCGCAGTGACTTTGATACGGTTGCTAAAAAATTAGCAACTCGTGGTGTTGAAGAGAAAACACTACTAGAATTAAAAGCACTTGATGAAAAACGTCGTGAATTATTAGTCAAAGCTGAGAGCGCTAAAGCTGAACGTAATCTTGCATCTGATGCTATTGCCCAAGCTAAGCGTAACAAAGAAGATGCTAGTCAGCAAATTGCTGCCATGCAAACCTTATCCGCTGACATTAAAGCCATTGATACTGAGTTAGCCACTATTGATGAGCAACTCAACCAAATCATCACGATTCTTCCTAATACACCACACGATTCTGTTCCTGTCGGCGCTGACGAGGAAGATAATGTCGAAGTTCGTCGTTGGGGAACTCCTCGTGAATTTACCTTTGAACCTAAAGCACACTGGGACTTAGGAGAAGACCTTGATATTTTGGACTGGGAACGTGGTGCAAAAGTAACAGGCGCCCGCTTCCTCTTTTATAAGAACTTAGGTGCTCGTTTAGAGCGCGCTCTCTACAACTTCATGTTGGATGAACATATTGCAGAAGGCTACCAAGAAATCATTACACCTTATATGGTCAATCATGACTCTATGTTTGGTACAGGACAGTATCCAAAATTCAAAGAAGATACTTTTGAGCTAGATGGAACTAACTTCGTTCTTATCCCAACAGCTGAAGTCCCACTAACAAACTACTATCGTAATGAAATTTTAGACAGTAAAGAGCTTCCTATCTACTTTACTGCTATGAGCCCATCATTTCGTTCTGAAGCAGGATCTGCTGGGCGTGACACACGTGGTCTGATTCGACTCCACCAATTCCATAAAGTTGAGATGGTTAAATTTGCTAAACCAGAAGAATCATACGAAGAATTGGAAAAAATGACTGCCAATGCAGAGAATATCCTTCAAAAACTTGGCTTACCTTACCGTGTTTTAGCTCTCTGTACAGGAGATATGGGCTTTTCAGCTGCTAAAACTTACGATCTAGAAGTGTGGATTCCAGCCCAAAACACTTATCGTGAAATCTCAAGTTGCTCAAACACCGAAGATTTCCAAGCTCGTCGTGCTCAAATTCGCTACCGAGATGAAGCTGATGGTAAAGTGAAACTTCTTCACACCTTAAACGGTTCAGGACTTGCTGTTGGCCGTACCGTTGCTGCTATTCTTGAAAACTATCAAAATGAAGATGGTTCTGTCACAATTCCTGAAGTACTTCGTCCATATATGGGAGGCATCTCTGTCATCTCTCCTAATTAAGTAAACATCCAGATTTGGCTCATTAAGCCAGTCTGGTTTTTTATTACCATCGACCATGAGTTTTAATAGAGCAAAAAAGACTGGATTCAAATCCCAGTCTCTCAATATTTTCTAAATCTTTGATAACGCGCATCAACTAAATCTTCTGCACTTAAGGCTTGTAACTCCTTAAAAGTTTCGATTAGATCTGATTTCAACATGGTAATCACCTCAGATGAAAAATAGCCACGTTCAGGAATCACCTTATCAATCACTCCCATACGTAGAAGTTCGCCTGCTGTTATTTTCATCAATTCCGCTGCTTCCGCTGCTCGAGTGCCATCTTTCCATAAAATAGAAGCAAATCCCTCAGGACTTAAAACGGCATAAATACTATGTTCTAACATCCAAACCTTATCTGCTACAGCCAAGGCAAGTGCCCCACCAGAGCCACCTTCACCAATAATAATAGCAATAATAGGAACCTTTAAATCACTCATTTCTAGTAAATTCCGAGCAATTGCTTCTCCTTGTCCTCGCTCCTCGGCACCAATACCAGGATAAGCTCCTGCAGTATTGATAAAGGTAACAACAGGACGATTAAACTTCTCTGCTTGTTTCATCAAGCGTAAGGCTTTACGATACCCTTCAGGATGAGGTTGACCAAAATTACGATTGAGATTATCTTGAAGGTTTTTTCCTTTTTGAATCCCAACAACCGTCACTGCCTGACCATCTAGCCGCCCAATTCCACCTATAATAGCACC
This sequence comes from uncultured Streptococcus sp., assembly GCA_945876895.1. Classification (GTDB taxonomy): domain Bacteria; phylum Bacillota; class Bacilli; order Lactobacillales; family Streptococcaceae; genus Streptococcus; species Streptococcus porcorum. Next base: position 12,783 of record CAMCQB010000035.1, on the reverse strand, counting down.
ATCATCACGAAAATTACGATCCCCATGTAGTTCTATAAAATCATCAAAGATAGCCTTAGCATAATCAAGGCTGGTTAAACGCCCTTGATCTCTTGCTTCTTTTAAAATATAGCTAACATCATTCATTAGCATCCTCCATGAAATCCTAGTAGTGTCGCAATGGTTTCTGGTAATTCCGTTCGTTTTACAATAGCATCAACAAAACCATGATCTAGTAAAAATTCTGCCTTTTGAAACTCATCTGGCAAATTTTCTCGAACCGTTGTTTCTATCACTCGACGTCCTGCAAACCCAATCAGTGTCTGTGGCTCAGCTAAGATGATATCTCCTTCCATAGCAAAGCTAGCAGTAACCCCCCCTGTTGTAGGATCTGTTAGTACCACCAAGTAAAACAAGCCTGCATTAGAATGTCGTTTAACCGCGGCTGAAACTTTTGCCATCTGCATCAAACTCATAATTCCCTCTTGCATTCTTGCACCACCTGAGGCGGTAAAAATAACAACAGGTAATTTTTCTGATATCGCATATTCAAATAAACGCGTTAATTTTTCACCAACAACGGTCCCCATACTCGCCATGATAAAATTGGAGTCCATAATAGCCAATGCTGTTTCTTTCCCCTTAATCCTTGCACGCCCTGTTAAAACTGCCTCATCCAGACCCGTTTTTTCTTGAGTTAAACGTAACTTTTCTTCATAATTTGGAAAGTCAAGGGGATTTTTTGTTTGGATACCTGTAAAAAGTTCCTCAAAACTCCCTTCATCAACTGTAATACAGAGACGTTCTTGAGCTGAAATTCTAAAATTATAAGAACATTGAGGACATATTTTGGCCACTCCTAGATCTTTTTGGTAAATCATGACCTTGCAAGAAGGACATTTTGCAAACTACTCATCTTGAAATTCAGGAACCTCACGCTTGGGGTGCCTTACTGAGCGATTAGGATTGATACGAATGTACTTATCTTTTCTATTAAATAAAGCCATCTTAACTCCTATTCTTCAATTTTATTATAGTTTGGTAAGAAAGTCTCCATCAAGAAAGAGGTATCATAATCTCCCGCCACAACATTAGGATTAGAGATAAGATCAAATTGAAAATCTGCATTTGTTTTAACACCTTCAATATCTAGCTCATACAAAGCCCGTTGCATTTTCATCAAAGCATCAAAACGGTTATCACCATGGACAATAATTTTTGCAATCATGCTGTCATAATAAGGTGGGATAGTATAACCCGTATAAACGGCTGAATCAACACGGACACCAACACCCCCACTAGGCAGATATAAATCAGTGATGGTACCTGGACTTGGTACAAAATTAAAATCAGGATTTTCTGCATTAATACGACACTCAATAGCATGACCAGAGATCGTCACATCCTCTTGTTTAAAACTCAAAGCCTGACCAGCAGCAATACGAATTTGCTCTTTGACAATATCCACACCTGTCACAAATTCTGTTACTGGATGCTCTACTTGAACACGCGTATTCATCTCCATGAAATAAAATTCACCACTACTTTCATCCAGTAAGAACTCAATAGTTCCAGCATTTTCATACTGAACAGCCTTAGCAGCACGTACCGCAGCATTCCCCATCTCTTGACGAAGTGTTTTTCCAATCGCAATAGAGGGACTTTCTTCTAGAACTTTTTGATTATGGCGCTGTAGCGAGCAATCACGTTCACCTAGATGCACAATATTTCCATGACGGTCCCCTAAAATTTGTACTTCAATATGTCGAGCAGGGTAAATCACCTTCTCAATATACATCGCACCGTTTCCAAAGGCAGCTTGTGCCTCTTGTGACGCAGATTCAAAGGCAGCAATAAGATCTGCCTCTTCTTCAACTTTACGGATTCCTTTACCACCTCCACCTGCGGAGGCTTTTAACATCACAGGATAACCAATCGTATTTGCAATATGAAGAGCTTCTTCAGCTGTCTCCACTTGACCATCAGATCCTGGGATAACTGGCACACCTGCTTTAATCATCTCTGCACGCGCATTGATTTTATCTCCCATCATATCCATTACCTGACCAGATGGACCAATAAATTGAAGATTCATCTCTTCACACATGGTTGCAAATTTAGAATTTTCACTCAAAAAGCCAAAACCTGGATGAATCGCTTCTGCTCCTGTGACAATCGCTGCAGATAAAACAGCATTCATATTGAGATAAGAATCTGTTGAGCGTGCTGGTCCGATACAAAGGGCTTCATCAGCTAAAAGGACATGTAGGGCTTCTTTATCTGCTTCTGAGTAAACTGCAACAGTTGCAATTCCCAATTCTCTAGCAGCACGAATAATACGAACTGCAATTTCTCCACGATTGGCAATCAATAGCTTCTTAAACATTATTTCTCCCTTAGGTTTGCCCAACTAGTTCCCGATAGCAAATGTTAATATTCCACTCGCTGCTAATTTACCATCAACCTCTGCTTTTGCTTCAACCACTGAAATAGAGCCACGGCGTTTAATAAATTTAGCCGTCATCACCAACTGATCTCCTGGAACAACTTGTTTTTTAAACTTCACCTTATCCATGCCAGCGTAAAAAACTAATTTTCCTTTGTTTCCATTCTTAGATAATTCAAGAACTCCTGCTGTCTGAGCTAATGCTTCCATAATTAAAACACCAGGCATCACTGGATAGTCAGGGAAATGACCATTAAAGAACGGCTCATTAATGGTAACATTTTTAAGTGCTACAATTTCATCTTCTGAGACCTCTAACACACGATCAACCAAAAGCATAGGATAACGATGTGGAAGGGCTTCTTTTATCTTTTGGATATCTATCATTTAATGCGTACCAATCCTTTTCCAAAATCAACCACTTCTTCATTATTCACAAGAATTTCTGTAATGGTACCATCTTTTGGTGCTGGGACTTCATTCATCACTTTCATAGCTTCAATAATTAAAAGTGTCTGACCTTTTTTTACCGTATCGCCAACAGAAACAAAATTAGGTTTATCTGGTGCTGGTGCTAAATAAGCTACCCCAACAAGAGGACTATCAACAATATCGCCCTCACTCTCTCCGCTAACTGTCTCATTAATGATCTCATTCAAGGCAGATTCTTCAACTTGAATGGTTGAAACAGGTGCTACTGTAGCAGGAGAAACAGCTGGAGTATCTGAGACGACTTGACGGTCGTTTTTACTGAACACCAACTCTCCTTCGCTTGTTTTATATGAAAATTCTCTGAGACTTGAGGTGTCAAACTGTGCCATCAAATCTTTAATTTCCGTAATATTCACGCTTCATCCTCCCAACGTTTAAAGGCGACCACTGCATTATGCCCACCAAAACCAAAAGTATTTGAAATCGCATAAGTTAGTTCTTTTTCTAATCCTTGCCCATAGACAACATTTGCTTCAATATAATCTGACAACTCTTTTGTTCCTGCTGTCATAGGAACATAGGCATGTCGAATTGCTTCAATCGTAGCAATAGCTTCAACCGCGCCTGCAGCACCTAATAAATGACCTGTGAATGACTTGGTTGAAGATACTGGAACATCTTTTCCAAATACTGAAACAATCGCAGCACTTTCCCCTTTTTCATTAGATGGTGTTGATGTTCCGTGAGCATTCACATAATCAACTTGACTAGGAGAAATGCCAGCCTCATCAATTGCTAGTTTCATCGCCTTAATGGCTCCTAATCCTTCTGGATGTGGAGATGTCATATGATAAGCATCACAAGTATTGCCATAACCTACTACTTCTGCTAAAATAGTTGCCCCTCGTTTTTGAGCATGTTCCAAGCTTTCAAGTACCAACATCCCTGATCCTTCTCCCATCACAAATCCATTTCTATCCTTATCAAATGGAATAGAAGAACGATTTGGATCTTCTGTTGTCGATAAAGCAGTTAAAGCTTGGAAACCAGCAATAGCAAATTTTGTGATGGAACTTTCAGATCCACCAACCAGCATGACATCTTGAAGTCCAAACTTGATAGTTCTAAAAGCTTCACCAATCGCATCATTGGATGAGGCACAAGCTGTATTAACCGATTTACATATACCATTGGCACCTACTTTCATGGCTACATTTCCTGCTGCCATATTTGGAAGAGCTTTAGGAAGTGTCATAGGTTTAACACGTTTGGCACCTTTTTCATGAAGACGAATGACCTGATCTTCAATTTCGTAGATTCCACCAATTCCTGATGCAACAATCACGCCAAAGCGATCATGATCAAGATTCTCAAGATCTAGCTTAGCATTTTCAACAGCTTCTAGTGAAGCATATAAAGCATATAGTGAATATTGATCATAACGATTGGTATCTTTTTTTACAAAATATTTATCAAATGGAAAATCTGAGATTTCACCTGCATTGTGAACATTGTAACCCTCTAAATCAAAACGTGTAATCGGCCCGATTCCAATATGACCTTCTTTTAGGTTATTCCAAAATACTTCTGGGGTGTTACCGATTGGCGATGTGACACCGTATCCTGTTACAACAACTCGCTTATTTGTCATTTTTTACCTCAATCTCTCAAAAACTTATTTTAGTTCATCATTAGACAATAGAATTACATGGTCATCCCACCATCAATAGCAATCGTTTGACCTGTCAAATATTCTTGTCCAGCTAAATAAGCAACTAACTCAGCCACTTCTTCTGGCTTTCCGATGCGCTTCATTGGAATCTGAGCTACCATTGCATCTTTCATCTTATCAGGAATAGCATCTGTCATATCTGATTCAATAAAACCTGGTGCAACAACATTCACACGAATTCCTCTACTAGCCACCTCACGCGCAACAGATTTTGTAAAACCAATTAAACCAGCTTTTGAAGCAGCATAATTTGCTTGACCAATATTACCAGTTAAGCCAACCACACTCGATATGTTGATGATAACACCTTCTCTAGCTTTTGTCATCGGTTTCAAGACCGATTGTGTCATATTAAATGCTCCTGTTAAATTAATCTTGAGAACAGCTTCAAAATCTTCCTCAGTCATTTTTAACATCAGCTTATCACGTGTCACCCCTGCATTATTGATTAAAACATCAACTGATCCTAGCTGTTGGATAGCTTCCTCTACCATTCGCTTGGCATCAGTATAGTCTGAAACATCTCCTGAAACGGCAATAACTTTAACACCATAATGAGCAAATTGCTCAATAATATCTGAGCTGACTTCTGATCGACCATTCAATACCACATTAGCTCCCAGACTTGCAAATTGATGGGCAATGGCAAGACCAATCCCTCGAGTTGAACCTGTTATAAAAACATTTTTTTGGTTGATTTCCATTACCCTTTCTCCTGTTCTAAAAATGTTACTAAACTTTCACAATCTTCTACTTGCGCCATTTGAGCGGATGGATCAATTTTTTTAATAAAACCTGATAAAACCTTCCCTGGGCCAATTTCAACAAATTGACTAGCTCCCATTTCTTGTAATACGCCAATAGATTCATAAAAACGAACGGGTTCTTTCACTTGACGTGCCAATAATGTTTTTATGTCAAAATCTGACATGACCTCAGCTTCCGTGTTGCCAACAAGAGGAATCTGAAAAGGTTTAAATGAAGTCATTTCTAATTCTTTAGCCAAAGCTTGACTAGCCGACTCAAGTAAAGCCGTATGGAAAGGACCAGACACATTCAGAGGAATCAAACGTTTAACACCTTCTAATTTTAAAAGCTCCACTGCTTCATTGACCGCAGCAACTTCTCCTCCAATAACAATTTGCCCAGGTGTATTATAATTAGCTGGTGTTACAATTCCTTTGACGCTAGCTTTTTGACAAGCTGCCTCAATGATCTCAGGTGCTGTATTCATCACCGCTACCATCTTACCACTCCCTTTTGGAGCAGCAATTTCCATAAACTCACCACGCTTAGCCACCAAAGGAAGCGCTTCTTCAAAAGATAAGGCACCACTAGCAACCAAAGCTGAGTACTCTCCTAAAGAAAGACCAGCTACCATATCAGGTCGAATCCCTTTTTCTAACAGTAAGCGATAGATGGCCACAGATGTCGTGAGAATAGCAGGTTGAGTAAAACGTGTTTGATGTAATTTGTCCTCATCTTCATCAATCAATTGACGTAAATCATACCCCAATAATCGACTGGCTTGATCAAAGGTTTCCTTCACAATAGGATAGTGATCATATAAATCTCTAGCCATGCCCACTTTTTGAGCCCCTTGGCCAGCAAATAAAAATGCTGTTTTCATCTCCTAGTCCTCAATTACATTAGCCCAACGGCTTGCTTGCTCTTTAATCACTTCAGCCGCACCATAATAAAGATCTTTTAAAATCTCTTCACAAGATTCTTCTCTTTTAATTAAACCAGCAATTTGTCCAGCCATTACAGAACCATTAGCTACATCTCCATCAACAACAGCGTTACGAAGAGCTCCAGCCCCTAATTCTTCAATCGCGTCTGCACTAATTTTACCAGCTAGAAACTCTTTTTCTGCTGCTGCATAAGCACTAGATAATTTATTTTTGATCGCACGTACAGGATGCCCGACAATTGATGCTGACACAACTGTATCAATATCTTTAGCTTTTAGAATCTTATCTTTATAAGCTTGATGAGCATTGGATTCTTTAGCTACTACAAATCGTGTCCCTACTTGCACTGCCTCAGCTCCTAACATAAATGCTGCTGCAACACCTGATCCATCAGCGATTCCTCCTGCTACAATAACAGGAATATCAACAGCATCAACAACTTGTCTTGCCAAAGTCATAGTGGTCAATTTTCCAATATGACCGCCAGCCTCCATCCCTTCTGTAATCACAGCATCAACACCCAATTTTTCCATGCGCTTAGCTAAAGCGACACTAGGAACAACAGGAATCACTGTAATACCTGCATCATGGAAACGTTGCATATATTTTCCAGGATTTCCCGCTCCAGTAGTAACAACTTTAACACCTTCTTCAATGACCAAGTCAACAATATCATCAACAAAAGGGGATAAAAGCATAATATTAACGCCAAATGGCTTATCTGTCATTGACTTAATTTTATCAATATTAGCCTTTACAACCTCTTTAGGCGCATTACCGCCACCAATAATACCTAGACCACCAGCTTTGGAAACAGCTCCTGCTAGATCACCATCCGCTACCCAAGCCATACCACCTTGGAAGATAGGATATTTAATACCTAATAATTCTGTTATACGCGTTTTCATTTCTTGTGCTTTCTAGTTTTAGATTTAAATAATTTGACTATCAAACTATAACTTATAAGAAGAGAGAATATCCTAAAGAATACTCTCTACTCAATTATTTTGTTTTTTCTTCAACGTAAGCAACAAGGTCACCTACAGTGTTAAGTCCATCTTCAGTTTCAATTTGGATATCAAAAGCATCCTCAATTTCTGAGATTACTTGGAAGACATCAAGTGAATCTGCATCCAAATCATCAAAAGTTGTCGTTAATTGAACTTCTTCTGCTTCTTTACCAAGTTCTTCTACAATAATTTCTTGTACCTTTTCAAATACTGCCATTTTAAGACTCCTTAAATATTTTTATAAATTTGTGCTTAGCACATGATAACTAAATTTTAACGATTAAATTGCCCCATGTCAAGCCTCCACCAAATCCTGAGAGCAATACAGTTTGACACCCTTCCAAGCGAATGGTACCATCTTCTACCAATTCTGATAACAAAATAGGAATACTAGCTGCACTTGTATTACCATAAGACATCAAATTAGCAGGGAACTTTTCTCTCGGTACACCAATCTTCTTAGCCATTTTATCCAAAATACGAATATTGGCCTGATGTAACAAAAAGTAATCGATTTGTTCATGAGCAATACCACTCTGAGACAGGGTCATCAAAATACTTTTTGAAACATCACGAATGGCAAAATCAAAGATTGCACGACCATCCATTTTGATGTACTGAGTCGATAAATCATCCTCTTGTCTAGAAAAAGGAGACGTCAAACCTTTTTGACCAGATACCAATCCTCCTCTAGAACCATCTGTATTCAGTGATTCCGCTACGAAGCGACAATCATCACTAGCTTCTAGCAGAACGCCTCCAGCACCATCTCCGAATAAAACAGCAGTTGACCTATCATTCCAATCTAAACTTTTTGAAAAGACCTCAGCACCGATTACAATGCCTTTTTTATAGAGACCTGACTGAATAAATTTATCTGCCGTTGCAAGAGCAAAAACAAATCCACTACAGGCAGCAGTCATATCAAAAGCAAATGCTTGTGTTGCACCAATCTTCCCTTGAACAAGAGCTGCCGTTGATGGCATCATGCTATCTGGCGTGATGGTCGCAACAATGATAAAATCTAGATCCTCTGGTGTTAGATTTGCCTTTTCTAATAATTTTTGTGCTACTTGACTGGCTAAATCACTCGTATTTTCATCGTAAGAAATACGACGTTCTCTAATACCTGTACGACTGGCTATCCAGTCATCACTCGTATCCATGATTTGAGATAAGTCATTATTCGTTACCACCTGCTTGGGAACATAATGTGCTACTTGACTGATTTTTGCATATACCATTACATTAACCTCTCAAGAAAGCTATGAAGATTTTTTAGCCCTCTCTCAAGAGCCAAGACTTCACTTTCATCCATCTCATCCACAATTTGTGCAACCATATTTTTATGGAATTTTTGATGTAATCGGAACAAAAGCTTGCCTTTTTTAGTCAAAGTAATGTACACTACTCGTCGATCAACTTTTGACCTGGTACGCTCAATATAACCCTTTTTCTCCAGTTTATTTAAACTAGTCGTAACAGTCCCAAGTGTCAACATTAATTCACGAGCAATATCACTAGGTGTCACATTTTCAGTTTTACCAATGATATCAATGGTATGCATTTCTTTTAGAGATACCTCACTAAATTGACTAGTTCTCAAACTATTTTCTTCCACAATCAATACTCGATTAAAAATATCAACTAGATAGCTATTAATTTGATGATAGTCCATGATGCACCTCCTAAAATAAAACTTTGACTATCAAAGTTTATCAAAAGAAATGCATTTTGGCAAGTAAAATACTGATATTTTCAAAAAAATAAAGGAGAGCGACAGCCCAAAAGTAGCTAAAAAGCCCAAAATATCAGCTCTTTTAGACTATAATTTAAATATAAAATTATTTTATCTTCAAACTATTAAACCTATTTCCCTTCAAATTTTGGACGGCGTTTTTCAGTATAGGCTCTGACACCTTCTTTAAAATCATCTGTAAAAGCTAAAGATTTTTGAAGATCTAACTCAAGGTCTGTATAATGTTCCCACTGTGAAAATTCACTCTCCCAGACCATCTGCTTGATAGCAGCATAAGAATTAAAAGATCCTCTCTGTAATCTCGTTACAAGACGTTCTACTGTTTTATCTAATTTCTCAGAAGGACACATGCGATAAACAAAACCATACTCCACAGCCTTCTCAGCCGTAACTGGAACTGCTGTCATTGTTAATTGTGTTGCACGATTAACCCCTATCGAACGTGTCAATAAATACATTCCCCCTGCATCAGGAGCCAAACCAACATTCACAAAAGCTTGAATAAAACGAGATTTCTCAGAAGCAATACAAAAATCGGCTGCTACAACCATGTTAAAGGCCGCTCCAGCTACTGCACCATCCACACTCATAATGACGGGCTTTGGTAGTTTTTTTAATCGAAATGAAATCACATTGACCAATTCTGCAATTTTTACTAAAGAATCAATATCATCCTCATCCACAGCTCTTTGCATTTCAGCTAAATCTCCACCAACTGAGAAGACTTTGCCAACAGCATCCACAATGAGTAGTTGAACTTGCTGATTAGCCTCGACCTCATCTAGCACTGCCAAAATTTCTTGACAAAATGGAATATTAAATCCATTTGAAACCAAAGGACGATTGAAGGTCAGTTTAGCAATACCGTCATTAACAGTATAAATTAAATGTTGAAAGTTCATCAATTTCTCCCAGTGGGTCATAAAACGGTTACGACTATTGAGACCTATTATATCTTAAAAAATTTTTTAATCAAGGATTATTTTAGTTTCATCTATCTAACTAATAGAGTCAATCACTTGACAGCACTAGATTTTCTACTCAAAATTTTTAGAAGATTTTTTCACTCAATACCACATATTTATACCTCAAAACAAAAAAAGAGTAAGTATCAAGACTTACTCTTTTGCTTACTAATTGAAAAATGCTTCATAAAGTGCTTTAATAGCAGCTTTTTCCTGTTCTGTCTTAATCACAAACATAACAGACACTTCGCTTGACCCTTGAGAAATCATCTCAAGATTGATTCGCTTATCTGATAAAGCCTTAGTAGCAGTTGCTGTCACACCAATATGACTCTTCATATTTTCCCCAACAATCATAATAATAGACAGACCATGTTCTATTTCAAGTTCATCAACCCCTAGGTCTCTAGTCAATCTAGAAATAATCTCTTGTTCCTTAATCGGCGTTAACTCACGCTCTCTAAGAACGATTGACATATCATCAATTCCTGTTGGCATATGCTCCCATCTAATATTCAATTCTTCTAAAATTTGGAGTACTTTACGACCAAAACCAACTTCACGGTTCATCAAGTACTTAGAAATATTAATACTAACAAATTTATCATCACCAGCAATACCAACAACTGGGATCGTTTCTCCAGTATGCTCCAATACAATACGAGTTCCAGGATGGGTTGGATTATTCGTGTTTTTAATAACCAAAGGAATTTTTCCACGATAAGCAGGAATCAAGGCTTCATCATGCAAAACTGAAAAACCAGCATAAGCTAATTCTCGCATCTCACGATAAGTAAGTTCAGGAATTGAGTGTGGGTGGTGAACAACCCCAGGGTGAGCAGCAAAAATACCATCAACATCAGTAAAATTCTCATAAAGATCTGCTTTGACACCTGCAGCAACAATTGAGCCAGTGATGTCAGATCCACCTCTAGAAAATGTACAAATTTGATCATCAATTGTAACACCAAAGAAACCAGGAATGACTAAAATCTCATCACTATCAATCAATTCCTCTAGTTTATCATAGCTCGATGGTAAGATACGTGCATTTCCAGGCTCACTGGTAACAAATAGGCCAGCTTGTCTAGGATGAACATATTTAGCTGATAAACCATTTTTCTTAAAATATTCTGCAATCAATTTTGCATTATTATCTTCTCCTGCGGCTAAGAAAGCATCATACAAAAAATCGTTATGTTCAATAGGCAAACTAGCCAATTCAATAATCGCAGTTGAAATTTTCTCTAAAATCTTAGCCCCTAAATCTAGTTCATCAATAATAGACTGGTAACGTTGAATAATCCATTCTTGATGTTCTGTGACATCTTTTTCGGATGTATAAGCTTTATAATACTTGATTAAGGCATCCGTCACTTTAGTGTCCTCAAGAGAACGCTTTCCGGGCGCAGAAACCACAATAAAACGACGATCAGAATCAGATTGAACAATATCTAATACCTTTTGCAATTGAGTCGCAGAGGCTAAAGAACTACCTCCAAATTTCACAACTTTCATAAGCACTCCTAAAATAAATAATATGTAAATTATAGCAAAATTCTGACAATATGTCAGCAAGTATTTTTCTATACCTCCGACACTTTCACTTTTCTTCAGTAAAGCCATAACATCACTTCTGTTTTATTTGAACATGGCTTTTCTTTATAAAGATGATAATTTGTGTTAAAATAAAAACATGACTTATAAAGCGATTATTTTTGATATGGATGGTGTTTTATTTGATACTGAGAAATTTTACTACGATCGTAGGAAAGAATTTCTTGATCAAAAAGGAATTAGTATTACACATCTCCCACCAACCTTTTTTATCGGTGGTAACATGCAACAAGTTTGGCAACATATTTTACGCGATGATTATGACAAGTGGGATATCGATACCCTTCAAAAAGAATACATTGACTACAAAAAAAACATCCTCTTCCATACCGTTATCTTATTTTTAACGACGTTAGACAGACTTTGCACTGGGCTCACACAGAAGGATACAAGATCGGATTGGCCTCTAGCTCAAGTAAATATGACATCTTAAAAGCCCTGTCTGAGACACACTTAACCGATTATTTTGATATTATTTTATCCGGTGAAGAATTCCCAGAAACTAAACCTAACCCTGAAATCTACAATACTGCCGCAAAACTATTAGGAGTGAAAAAAGAGGAGTGTCTAATTATTGAAGATAGTGAAAAAGGGATTTTAGCTGCAGTCAATGCTCAGATTGATGTTTATGCCATTAAAGATATCCATTTTGGCATCGATCAATCAAAAGCAAAGAAAACAATTAATAACCTTACCGAATTAGTAGGACAACTGACACTTAATCAATATTTTTACTAGCCCCTTATCACTCTTGTTATATAAACATTATGGACGATAATAGGAAGAGAAGGCACTAACCATCTAGAGGCGACCAACAGCCTTCTCTTTAGTATATTTAAAACAAGTCTCCTCCCTTAAATAATAACCGCAATATCCCACTGATAAATATTCGGCTACATAAAACTGTTATGATTTCATTTAACTCTAAAGTATAGAAAAAATCCAATGTTAACCATTTTATAGATTTAAACACAAAAGAGAAGACCATCAGGTCTTCTCTTTACTTTTATAGTCCGTACGGAATTCGAACCCATGTTACCGCCGTGAAAAGGCGGTGTCTTAACCCCTTGACTAACTAACCATATACAAGATATAAGCGAACGACGGGATTCGAACCCGCGACCCCCACCTTGGCAAGGTGGTGTTCTA
>CAMCQB010000034.1 GCA_945876895.1 uncultured Streptococcus sp. | reverse complement strand
CCTCAATATGATGTCCAGGATCAATAGCTAAGAGACAATTTGTCAAGATTTCTTGCCCTGTGTGAGAGTAAATATCTCCTGTAATATAGACATCAGCTCCCTTTGATAGGGCATCTTTATAAAACCCTTGACCACTGCCTCCACAGATGGCTACTCGTTTAATCATAGGATTAGAAGACCGATAGCTAACTAAGCGAACAGCATCAAGTTGAAAGACTTCTTTCACTTTTTTCGCCAAATCTTCAAAAGTCATGGGCGCCACCTCGCCAATCCGACCAATCCCGTAACCATCCTTAGTAGAACTTAAAACTTCTGTTTGTTTAATCTCTAGTAAATCACAGAACCAATCATTTAACCCATCTGGCACAATATCGATATTGGTATGGCTAACATAAACCGTAATGTCATGCTTCACCAAATTTAACAAGATATCTGTTTGAGGCGTTGCACTTAAGTCTTTCAAAGGACGAAAGATAGGAGCATGTTTAACAATGAGGAGATCAACATTTTTCTCAATAGCCTCTTGAACTGTTGTTTCACGTACATCAAGCGCCAACATGAGAGTCCTGACCTCTTTATCCAATCTACCAATTTGAATACCAGAAATGTCACCTTCCATTGATAATTCTTTTGGGCAAAAACTTTCATATTTTGCAATAATCTCACTAGCTAACATCGAGAACTCCTTGTATCATTTCTATTTTTTGAAGAAGGACTGATCGGTCTTGTTGACGATTTTCAGGGATGCATTTCAAAGCGTCGTTTAACTTATCTAATTCCCCTCTCCATTTCTCTACAAAGACCTCTGATCCTTCTTTTCTTAAATACGGTCCAAAACGAAAGTCTTTCTCAGACAAAGTCATATGACCTTTTTCAACAACTAAAACTTCGTAATATTTACCATTTTCACACAATAGGGTTTCTGTGATAATCTTCAATTGATTAGCTTGTAGCCATCTTCTGAGATCATCTTCTCGATTATTAGGCTGGAGAATCAAGCGATCAATATTCTCAAGCTTTTCTTTTCCTGCTTCAAGAATATCAGCAATTAAACGTCCTCCCATACCAGCAATGGTAATCGCTGTTACCTTATCTTTCTTTTCAAATGCTGCTAAACCATTGGCAAGTCGAACTTGAATCCGATCAGCCAAACCCGATTCTGCAACATTGGAAAGTGCTGAGGTGTAAGGTCCCTTTACAACCTCACCCGCAATTGCTTCTGTGATCTGCCCTAGGTTAATTAAATGAATAGGAAGGTAAGCATGGTCACTTCCAACATCTAATAACTTGGCTCCTCTTGGAACAAAACCGGCAACCGTTTCTAAACGTTTTGAAAGGGGTTTGATTTCTAGATTATTTTTTTCCATAGGTATCCTTATAATATTTGCAGTAAGTTTGTACTGGGCAAGCCTCACATTTTGGATTTTTGGCCAAACAATGATAACGCCCAAAGAAAATCAGACGATGATGTGTCACAATCCAATCTTTTTTAGGAATTTTTTTCATCAAATCAGCTTCAATTTCTTCAACAGAAGCATCTGGTTTTGAAATATTGAGACGCTTTGAAATTCTTGACACATGCGTATCGACTGCGATAGCTGGAATCTTATAAATCTCTGCCAAAACGACATTTGCGGTCTTTCTTCCAACACCAGGCAAACTTTCTAATTCCTTATGCGTTTTAGGAACCTGCCCATCAAACTGCTCTAAAATGATTTGAGCTGTTTTTTTTATATTTTTAGCCTTATTTTTGTAAAGCCCAATATTTCTGATCGTATCTTCTACTTCCGATAAGTCTGCATAAGCCAAATCAGCGATGGCTGGAAACTTGGTCCATAATTTAGGGGTGACTTTATTCACAGACTTGTCCGTTGCTTGTGCAGATAAAATCACTGCGACCAACAATTGAAAAGGAGTTTGATACTCTAACTCTCCTTTTGCATCTGGAAACATTTCCGCAATAATAGCCAGTACCTTTTTTAAACGTTCACGACCCAACATCTAATTACTCCATAAGTCCATAGCATTTAAGAAATCATCGGATACCTGAACATTTCTAGGATTCGCTTTATCCCGTTCTAGGCGGCGCTCCTCAACTTGACGAAGTGTTAAAATGCCCTCTTGACGCCAATTTCTTAAAATAGCATTGATATATTTAAAATTTAACTTGCCATTAAAAACAGCCTCTCTTAAAGCCTCACGGACCAAATCAGCGGACATTTCTTCATCAATCACTGTTTTTCGTAAATCTTCCAACTCAAAGCTACTCAGCATGCGACCAAACTCTCTGGCAAAATCATCTGCTAAAGCCTTGAACTCCTCTAAAGATTGTGATTTAGATGAAGACGGTTTTTGACTGACTCCTGATGAAGAATTCAAAAAGAATTGATCCAGACGTTCTAAAGCTGGACTAGCATCAAAGATAATCTCAATTTCTCCATCCAATTCAATGGTCTTTGTATTTAGTAACCCTTGAGCTGTCAAACGAGAAATACTCGCATTAACATCTGATACTTGTTTTCCCAATGCTTCTGCAATCTTACTCGGCAAGATATCATGATGTTGTGTGGTATTTTGTAAATAAAAAAATTGCCAAACTAAAAAATCATCTGCTTGGGGAAAAATTTCCTTAAAATGAAAAAGTAGGGCAGCTGGTAAAACCAAATTGCCCGACTGATATGCTTGTAAAAACTTCATAATTCCTCATTATAGGTAGCCATAAAAGGAAGATTCCTCCTCTAGCTCCTCTAAGCGATAAGGGGTTTCTTGATAGACCGCATAATTAATCCAATTACTAAAGAAAGTCGCTGCAGCAAGATTCCAACGCATCTTAGGCTCTTTTGTCACGTCATCATTTGGGTAGTAGTTTTTGGGCAAATCTGGAGAAATACCAGCTTGAAGATCACGCTCATACTCTTTTCCAAGAGTGGCACAATCATACTCCAAATGTCCAAAACTATAAATCTCTCGTAAATCACGACTTGCCAAAATCGAAAGCCCTGCTTCTTGACCTTGAGCTACAATCTTTAAATTTGTCCGATGTAAAATATCTTCTGGTTGAATAGTGGTGTAGCGCGAATGTGGCGCTAAAAAGCTATCATCAAAACCACGCATCAATAAACTAGTCTTATCCGTCACCTCTTGTTCATAAATTCCTGACAATTTATGAGTAAGGGGTTGTTTATCAACGCCATAGCGATAATAAATCCCAGCCTGCGCTCCCCAACAAAGATGAAGGGTAGAAAAAACATGCTTTTTAGACCAAGCAAAAACGCTTATCAACTCATCCCAATAATCCACCTCCTCCTGTCCTTGATTTGATCAAAGGTTTTATAAAAAGTCTTCATATGATCAGCGTGAGTAGTCTTTGATTTATGACTTGCCATATAAAGAAACGTCACATTAATCTGAAGTGGAGTATTCGCTAAAAGCCTCAAAAATTGCGTTTCGGTAGCCTCCTTTTGTGGCATTAAGTTTAGAATCAATACCTCCATCGGCCTAATGTCTTGATGGGCAGCACGAGTATCATCCATTACGAAGATATTTTCTGAACGTAAAATATCAACTGCGGGTAGTTTTTTATCAAGTTTAATCGGCATGAAAACATCTCCACTTCCATAATATCTATCTTAATATTATAGAACATGGAGATATAGTTTTCCAATATGTATTTTTTGTAGTCAGATATAGTTATAAGCTATAGCTTAATAGTGCATCAAAACTTTATAGTCGTAATCTCCGATGGCTTCACGACCTTTCAGCTCATCTAACTCAATTAAAAAGGCGCAACCTGCTACAATACCACCAAGTTTTTCAATCATCTCGATAGTAGCCTTTACCGTACCTCCAGTTGCTAAAAGATCATCGACAATAAGAACGCGTTGACCAGGTTTGATAGCATCTGCATGCATCGTCAAAGTATCTACACCATACTCTTTTTCATAGTCTGCAGAAATCACTTCACGTGGTAATTTTCCTGGTTTACGAACTGGAGCAAAACCTATTCCTAGCTCAAAAGCGACTGGACAACCCACAATAAATCCACGCGCTTCTGGTCCAACAATCATATCAATCTCTTTATCTGTTGCATACTGAACAATTTCGCGGACAGCATAGCTATAAGCATTTCCGTCGGCCATCAAAGGTGAAATATCACGAAATTCAATACCTTCTTGGGGATAGTCTTTAATTGTAGCGATATAATTTTTTAAATCCATAATACTGATACAAGGTATCCTAGTTGAAATACTAAATACCTGTTCATTTCCTTTCTTGTTTTCGATAAGTAATCGAATAAAATCATTACTCTTTATTATAGCATATTTTTGAAAAAAAGCTTACGCTTCTGGGTCTATTTTGTCAGGT
Organism: uncultured Streptococcus sp.; assembly: GCA_945876895.1. Classification (GTDB taxonomy): domain Bacteria; phylum Bacillota; class Bacilli; order Lactobacillales; family Streptococcaceae; genus Streptococcus; species Streptococcus porcorum. The sequence goes on along the minus strand of CAMCQB010000034.1, from coordinate 11,068 downwards.
AGTCATAAATTTCTTTGGGAGTCCCCAAGGCCATCAGCTCTTGAAACTTCACTAATCGTTTTAGGTCTTGGTAAATCTGGCTCTCTGAGATCTCTCGTTTTTGCGCTGCTTTGTTCACCGTCATCACTCCATCTGTGATAACAACAAAGTCTAATTCTTCAAAAATTTGAATCATCTTCACCAGTAAAATATCAGGTATATTTAAATAATGAGCCAACTCTTTCAGTTTATAGCGAACATCAAACTCAGGATATTGATAAATAGTTTTATAAAGGCTAGCAAACTGCTCCCTTGTGCCAAATCCTGTTAAGTAATAATTATTTTTGATTTGATTTTTAAAATAAACCGCCTCAAATTCTCTCTCTTTAAATAATCGTCGCAAATCCTCGTCGCTATCTGGAATGTCTAAAACTACAACGCTAGGGCTGGTTGTCTCTTGGGTTAAGATAGGGACACCATCTGGAAGAGGGGCTGATTTTTTTCTGATATCAAACAACTGAATCCCATCAACTCTGACATCAACCAGCATAAGTTGTAAATTTCGCTCGCCATTCCAATGGTTAACAGATAAAGTAACAGCTAATTCCAAATCTTGTGCTTGGGCAAACTCATCCTTGAGGTGACCTTGTGAAAAGGCAAGGACATCACATTCCACTCCATCTTGCTTAATTCTAAACTTAAGGTGACTATTGTCTTTTCCCATCGAACGTGTCTGTAAGACCGTAAAATCCCTTACCAGAAAGACTGGTTTTTTATGGTCCATTCCAAAGGGAGCCAACTGCTCAAGACTAGCCACCGTATCAAGACTAACCTCTCCCAAGTTTAGAGAGGCATCAATATTTAAACTATTTTTACTTGCCTGATCTAGACCATTTTGGTAAATATAATCTGATAAAACCATTTTAAGCTGAGGAAGATGCTCTATCGGAAGTGTCATTCCTGCTGCACCAGCATGTCCCCCAAAAGCATCAAATAGCTCTTCTTTATGGTCTTTTAAAGCATCAAAAATATTGATACTAGAAACACTACGAGCAGATCCTTTTGCTGTTTCTCCTTCACAATTTAAAACGACAATAGGCTGACTTAAACTTTCAAGTAAACGTCCCGCCACAATCCCTAAAACGCCAGGATGCCAACCTTCTTTAGCCAACACTTGAACAGGTGAAGTGGGATCTACCATGCTCAAGGCTTCTTCATAGATAGATTGCACCAAATCCTTACGCTCTTCATTTTTTTCTTGAATCATCAGAGCAATGGATTGAGCTTCTTCATCATCAAAACCTGTTAAAAGCTCTATAGCAGGATTAGGATCGTCTAGCCGTCCCAATGCATTTAAAAGTGGCGCAATTTTAAATCCTACCGTATCTTCGTCAATATTATCGGTATCAATATCTGATACACGCATCAACTCTTGAAGACCTATCCGCTCTGTATGGGCTAAGATTTTCAGGCCATAGCGTACAAGGATACGGTTTTCATCTGTTAAGCTAACCATATCAGCAATGGTCCCAATAGCCACCAAATCTAAAGATTCCATGGGTGGTGCTTCTAGAAGTGCTGTAGCAACCTTAAAAGCTACCCCACAGCCTGCTAGGTGTTTAAAGGGATAATCAACAGCCTGATGTTCTGGGTGTACAATCGCAAAAGCTTCTGGTAAAACCTCTGGCATACTGTGATGGTCAGTCACAATGACATCAACTCCAACTGATTGAGCATAAGCAATCGCCTCTTGCCCTGCCACCCCATTATCCACTGTGATAATCAGTGAAATTCCATGCTGCTCAATAAAATACTGATAGACACTTTGATTGGGACCATACCCATCCGTAAAACGATTAGGAAGATAGACCTCAACATCAGCTCCCAAACTCTCTAAGGCTTCTTTCATGATTGAACTTGCTGTCATCCCATCTGCATCATAATCGCCATAAACTAAAATTCTTTCAGCGTTTTCGATTGCTAAACGGATACGAGAAACAGCCTTTTCCATATCATGTAATAGATAAGGATCATAAAGCTCAGACAAATCTGCATGTAAAAACTGCTCCAACTCTTCTTTGGTCTCTATCCCTCGTTCAAACAAAAGTTGAGCAGCTAAGGGGCTAAGCCCCTCTTTTTGAGATAGGTTTAAAAAGGCATCACTCGGTGCCTTTTCTTCTATTTTCCAGTCGTATTTTGCTGAAATCATTTATAATTAAAAACCTTTCTGGCTAAAAAATCAGATAGGCGAGGAAATAAGGTATAAACCTTATGTGTCACCTGTAAGACATAGGGAAGATTGATCTCCCGCTTATTTTTTCCAAATGCTTTCACCGTCTTACTCGCTACTACCTCTGGCGTCAGTACAAAACGTTCAACAGATTTTAGGTATTCACCTGATGGATCAGCTTGATCAAAAAATGCCGTTTTAATGGGACCTGGATTGACCGTTGTAACATAGACGTGAGAATCAGCAAGTTCTAGGCGTAAGGCATTGGAAAATCCAATAACCGCAAATTTGCTAGCAGAATATACTGAAGACTTATTTGAAGCAATTAAACCAGCCATACTGGCAATATTGATGATCTGCCCTGATTTTTCCTGCTTCATCCGCTCACCAACAAGGCGTGAGAAGGTCATTGTCGCAAAGGTATTCACCTCAAACATAGCTTTAATATCTTGATCTGAAAAATCATCAAAGGCTTTGAACTCACCAAAGCCAGCATTATTGACCCAAATATCAATTTTCCCATATTGCTGATAAAGTTCCGAAACTAAGCTCTCCATAGCATTCGTATCTGATAAGTCAATACGATGACAAGTCACATTAGGCATATGACCATACTTTTCAATTAAACGTTCTTTATTGCGTCCTAACAAAATCAAGCCGTCATCAGGTAATTTTTTAATGATAGCTTCTGCCAGGCCACCGCTTGCACCAGTTATAACGATAGTTCTCATAATTTGATCTCTTCCAAGTCTTTCACAACGTGTGAATTTTCAAAAATCTTTTGCGCATCCTTAGCTAATTGTGTAATATCACGTCCTAAAAATCGTGCACTCACATGATTGAGGAGTAATCGTTTAGCCGATGCCGCCTTAGCCACTTGTGCTGCTTGGATGTTGGTAGAGTGACCATGGCGTGCCGCCATCTTCTCATCACCTTTACCATAAGTGGACTCATGCACTAAGACATCAGCTCCTAAACCAAGACGCACACTGGCATCAGTCTTTCTTGTGTCCCCTAAAATAGTCACCACTTTTCCTTTTTTAGGTTCAGATATATAATCTTTTGCCACAATTTTTGTACCATCCTCCAAAATCACGTCCTCTCCATTTTTGACTTTACCAAAAAGAGGACCAAATGGGACACCTGCAGCTTTTAAGGCTTCTGCATCCAAGGTTCCTTCTAAATCCTTTTGCATCACACGATAGCCTACACAAAAAATAGAATGATCTAACGCTTCTGCATACACGACAAACTTATCGGTTTCCATGATTTTGCCTAAGGAATTTTTATCAAATTCATAAAAATTGATATGATAAGGCAACCGTGTTCCTGTGACACGCAAACTCGTCATCACAAAAGACTTTATCCCAACAGGACCGTATAAATCTAGATCCGTCTGCTCTTCGTTTGCTTGGAAAGAGCGACTAGATAAAAAACCTGGTAATCCTAAAATATGGTCTCCGTGAAGATGGGTGATAAAGATCTTTTGAACCTTTCTAGGTTTAATGGTGGTTTGTAAAATTTGATGTTGCGTCCCTTCACCACAATCAAACAACCAAATTTCGTTGATTTCATCTAATAATTTAAGGGCTAGACTAGAAACATTTCGTTGTTTCGACGGCTGTCCTGCACCTGTACCTAAAAATTGAATATCCATGATCACACTCTCTACTCTTTAATATAAATAATACTCTGGCGTTGATGAAATTGATAATACCGTTGCCCCTTAAACTGCTCTGATAGACTAATGGCTTCTTCCTGATTGAAACTCGTAATTTGAAGAATGCCACCTTTTAGACGCTTGACGTGACTAAGAAGAGCAGTGGTCGGCGTTAGATCTTCTACAACCTCTTGATCAAAAACAATAGGGCTCATTTTCAGCTGATGATCTTCTTGATAGACAAGATAATGCGGAAAGATTTGAGCAACTTCTAGACAAAGACTGGCTGTATGAGCTTCTTTTTTTTCTGAAAAAATAATGGCGATTTCTTGATCGTTTTGATAAGCAAAACCAAAAGCTTTACCTGAAAGATTAAGGCGTACAAAAGGTTTTCGCTCTAAAAATGACGGTTCAGCGTCAAAAAACTGAAGGGCTTTGGACAATTCAAAATAATAATCTGTAGCCGCTTTAGGCCCTTGCTTTTGATAAAGCTCAGCAAAATACGCATTGATGACACTAGGAGGCGGTGTTATCATATCAAGTTTTTCTTGAGGACTAAGTGACGCTAACTTACCTTCCAAATAAACCCTATCTAAGCTTGTAAAACCACCATAGGTTATCGCTAAATTAATGTAGTCCATTATAAAATCCCTCTAATCTCCATTTATTATCTTCTGAAATATAGCCCGAAATAACCTCTACTTGATCTTGAAAATCATAATCCTCTAGTAGTGCCAAGCGATTTAACTCATAAACTTGATAAAGTTGGCTGGTATCAACCTTGATCGTAAAGGGGACAAAAAGAGTTTTTACCGTTTCTAAAATCACTCTTCTCAAATCTTCTCTAGCTGTCTTTGACTTAGCCGATAGACTAACATGTGGAAAAAGAGTTGGCGTAAATTCTTTTGCTAAGTCCATCTTGTTGTAAACAGTTAGCCTTGGAATATCCCCCATCTCCAAATCCTCTAAAATCTTTAAAACAGTTTCCTCATGCTCCTCATGATTAGGATCACTAGCATCTATAACATGTAACAAAAGATCGACATGGCGACTTTCTTCCAAAGTTGACTTAAAAGCCGCCACCAGTTCTGTTGGCAAATCTTGGATAAATCCTACTGTGTCTGTTAAAGTCGCTTCAAACTTATCTTTTAAATAGAGTTGCTTCGTTGTAGCATCCAGTGTTGCAAAGAGCTCATCGGCTTCATATTGACTCTTTTCTGTCAATACATTCATTATCGTTGATTTTCCAGCATTGGTATAACCAATCAAACCAATCTTAAAAGCTGTTGATGACACACGCTTTTCACGGATGGTCTGTCGATTTTGAGCCACTTGCTTGAGTTGACGCTCAATATCTGTGATTTGGTGACGGATAGATCTACGATTTAACTCTAACTGGCTCTCTCCTGGGCCACGACTTCCGATGCCTCCAGCTTGACGACTAAGCATAACACCTTGTCCAGCTAGTCGTGGCAACATATACTTGAGTTGAGCAAGGTGAACCTGCAATTTTCCTTCATGGCTTCTAGCACGCATGGCAAAAATATCCAAAATCAGCTGCATCCGATCAATAACTTTAATTCCAAATACTTCTTCTAAATTAGCATTTTGGCGTGGGGTTAAACGATTATTGACAATCACCGTATCAATCTCATCAGCTTCTATGATGGGCTTAATTTCATCGATTTTTCCAGAACCAATAAAAGATTTACTATCATAGCGGTCACGATTTTGAGTGTAGGTAGCAACAACAGCTGCACCCGCTGTTTCTGCCAAACTTTTTAACTCCTCCATAGACATGGCAAAGTTCTGACTATCTTGCAAGGCAACTCCAATGAGAAGTACCCTTTCTTGTTTTTGAGCTGTTTCAATCATGATGTGATCCGCCATTTCTTCTTGATGATTTCTGCATTTTAACCTTATTATTGTATCATAAATAGACCAAAAAAGCGGAGCGAAAATCCTTTCTCTCCCCTTTATTTTTCTAAAAATTGCCTAACATCCTGTTTGATGTTTTCTGTCGTATTCTTTGCTGAAATATCATAAAAAGAGACAGCCATACGATTTCTAAACCAAGTTAACTGACGTTTAGCAAAGCGACGCGTATTTTGCTTCAACTTCTCCACTGCCTGATCCAGCTCTTCTTGACCAGAGAAATAAGGAAATAGCTCCTTATAGCCGATACCTCGTGTAGCCTGAACATCTGGATAATGGTCATAAAGCCACTTAGCCTCCTCAAGAAGCCCCATCTCAAGCATGGCATCGACACGATGATTAATTCGATCATACAATTTTTGACGGTCGTCATTTAAGCCGATAATAAACGCGTCAAAATTGGGAGCTTCATTGTTAAGGTCTTTACCAAAGTGCGCAAGCTCCAAAGCTCTTATCGCACGACGGCGATTCGGCTCTTTTAGCACCACTCCTTGCTCTGCTATTTTTTCAAATAAACGCTCATCTGACAGGGTAGCAAGCTCTTTTCGATAGGCTAAAATCTCTCCTTGATTGACTTGACCACCCAAATGGTAACCCTCAAGCAAACTCTGAAGATAAAGCCCTGTCCCTCCCACAATAATTGGGAGCTTTCCTCGTCGAGTAATGTCACTAATAGCCTCTTTTGCCTCCGTCACAAAATCAAAAGCGGAATATGTCTCATCTACCTCTCTCACATCAATCAGATGATGAGGTGCTAACTCCTGTTCTTTTTGACTTGCCTTGGCTGTTCCAATATCTAAATGTTTATAGACTTGCTGGCTATCACCACTGATAATCTCTCCATTAAACATTTGTGCCAACTCAATGCCCAGTGCTGTCTTACCTACGGCTGTTGGTCCTACAACAGCTAAAATTTTTGTTTTCATCCGCTTTTTCCTTGAAATTTCCTAGGTTTTTTAAGATAATAAGACTATTATAACATATAAAGGAGAACCCACTATGGCTAAAAAATATGCATTCGCTAAAGGTCTTGTCACAGGTGTTGTTGGCTCTGCAGCTGCAGTTGCTGGCGCTGTCTTTGCCATCAAGAAAAAAGTTATTGAACCTGAAGAGAAAAAAATAGCATTTATCGAAGAAAACCGTAAAAAAGCAGCACGCAAACGTGTAACACGCTAAAAAAATATCTAGGAGCTAGCTCCTAGATATTTTTTTAGCGTCACTAAGCAGATCCTCCCCAGTCAATACATCCAAAATAATTAACTATCTTAGCTTCATTGACACAATTGATCCAAGGGTCGATAAAAGCTCTAGCTGCCTTTTTGCTCGATAATCTTTACAAGCTCACCTCACCTTTTTTAATAAGCAGTATCATAAAAAAGAGATGGGACAAAAAGCCCCACCTCATGTATTAGCTACTGATATTAGAAAAGTGTTATATCGTTAAACTCCTAGACTAAGGCTGGCAACTCTTCGCCAATCGCAGCTAGGCGTGCAACGACTTCTTCTTGGCTAAGATTGTGTTCTGTTACATAACGGTTTTTAGGATGAACACGACATTCATGCGAACAGCCTCGGAGATACTTGTGTTCGTTTTCTTCTGACATCAAGGTTTGGCGATTACAGTAGGGGTTACCGCAGTTGACATAACGCTCACATGGTGTCCCATCAAACCAATCTCTTCCGACAACAACTGGATCAACATGATTGACATCAACGGCAATACGCTCATCAAAGACATACATCTTACCATCCCAAAGCTCACCTTGAACTTCTGGATCCTTACCATAAGTTGCGATACCACCGTGCAATTGACCAACGTCTTTATAGCCTTCACGAACCATCCAGCCTGAGAATTTCTCACAACGAACACCACCTGTACAGTAAACCACCACGCGCTTATCCATAAACTTCTCTTTATTGTCGCGGACCCATTGAGGCAACTCACGGAAGTTACGGATATCTGGGCGAATAGCACCACGGAAGTGTCCCAGATCATACTCGTAATCATTACGCGTATCTAAAACCACTGTATCTTCATCCAAAAGTGCTTCTTTAAACTCTTTTGGTGATAGATAAGCTCCTGTTGTTTCTAGTGGATTAATGTCACTATCAAAATCGTCATCCTCTAAGCCAAGATGGACAATTTCCTTTTTATAACGAACAAACATTTTCTTAAAGGCTTGTTCATTGTCTTCATCAATCTTGAACCAAAGGTCAGCAAAACGCTCATCGCTGTGCACCCAGTCCATATATTTTTGTGTTGTTTCATAATCACCTGAAACTGTACCGTTGATCCCCTCGTCTGCAATCAAGATACGGCCTTTAAGCCCGATAGATTTACAAAAAGCCAAATGCTCAGCAGCATATTCTTTAGCATTTTCAATGGGAACATATTTATAATAGAGTAATACTCGAATATCTGACATCATGTCTCCTTAATCTTTGCAATAGATTTTAGTATTGGAATTTTTCCAACATTAAGAATTATACGCTGTCAGACTCTTTTTTTCAAAAATCTGAACCGAGAATTCTTAACAAGCAAAAAGCAGAAAAATCTTTCGTTCTTTCTGCTCATTATAAGGTTTTGCGTTTTTGGGCAGTTTTACTAATCACAACCTCAATGTGATCATCTAAAGCTAACAGAGTATCCATAATTTTTTTATCACGAATGCGGTTGTCAAATTCCACATGGTATTCCAAGATTAAGTTATTACCTTTCTTCTGTGATTTCAAAGAAATCAACTCACCAGATTTATAATAATCTGCGAAGCTTTTTTCCAAAAGCATATCATAATTAAAACCACGAGGAATGGTAATTTGAAGCATCCGTTTGGTACGACTCACCTTGGTGAAACTAGAATTTTCAAACATGAAAAGAGCTAGAGATAAAAAGAGTGTAAATAAAATAGCCAGTACCAAATAGCCCATACCAGTTGCTAAGCCAATAGCTGTGGCAGTAAAAATTAAAAGCAACTCTTTTGAGCTGGCTGCGGCAGATCGAAAGCGAATAAGACTAAAAGTTCCAGCCACTGCCACCCCTGCACCAAGATTACCATTAACAAGAAAAATAATCATGGCAATCAAGGTAGGCAACAAGGAAAGTGTCATGACAAATTCTTTCGTGTAAAAGGTTTTGTACTTGTAAACACTTGCTAACAGAACCCCTAAACAAAGGCTGACCAGAAGGCTGATTAAAAGCGCAACTGGATTAAGACTAGTAGTGGTGGTGTTAGAAAAAACACTATTAAATAAGGTTTCTTGCAAGGTAAGCCTCCTCTTTACTTAGATTTTTCGAGAGACCATAAGCGGTACCGTATTTAGAAAAGGACTGTTGAATGATATTATATTTAGCAAGAATATTTGCTAACCAATCTGGTTGCTCACCAGGTACTTTAATTTCCATGATGGCTTTAGTAGGATCTAAAAGATCTTGACCATATTTACCAGCAGTTGCAGATACGTTTTCATCACGATAAAGGAGATTTTGATCAATCGTCACGCGTACTTTTTTGTCTGCAATCCCTTTATAAGACTTACGATCATAATAGATATACATCATCGGCTTGATGCTACCGTAGCGTTTGCGCAATTGTGTCAACTCTGCATTGACCTTATCATCAACAATAGAGTGATCCAGCCCATCAACTAAGGCCTGATCAGCAATTCCTTTTGTCACAAAACGCTCTGCTGAAATAGGATTAGTGGTTAAGCGATATTTAAAACCAACGCCATCTTCTTTTTTCTTGACTTCTAAAAAGGCTTCACTTTTAGCATTGGGTTTAGCATCATAAAGACGCATACGCACTTTTTCACGGCTATTTTTCTTAGCAATCGAATCTTGAATCATGTCAAAATCTTTATTGTCAAAATAAACGTTAGTAATCGTTGATTCGGCAAATTCGTCTGCTTTAAGGTGGGCTTTTAATTCTTCTTCTAGCTGTGGCAAAATAGCCTTATCAATAATATATTTAGTTTCGATACGTTTAAATTGGGTTTGAATAATTTGAGTTGACATGGTGTGCTATTCCTTTCATGTGTAAACTTTTGATAGAAATAGATTACCTAAACTAGCTTAAGTCAAACTGAAAGAAAAGTTAAACAAACCTTAAAAAGATTGGTTTTCCAATCTTTCATTGTCTGTGAATTGTAAATCCTGTCGCTTGTTGGTTTGCCATGATGGTAATGTCTGAGATTTGAACACGTCTTGGTTGGTTAGCGATAAAACACACAATCTCTGCAATATCCTCAGGTTTAAGAGCCTCAATACCTTGATAAAAACGATCTGCTTTTTGCTTATCACCATGAAAACGCACTTGACTAAAGTCAGTTTGAACAATTCCAGGCTGGACTGTGGTCACCTTAATATCTGAGTCAATGGTATCAATACGAATCCCATCGCTTAACACCTTAACCGCTGCTTTTGTTGCGCTATAAACCGCTGCGCCAGCATAAGCATAAATCCCTGCTGTCGAGCCAATATTGATGATATGCCCTCGGTTGTTTTCAATCATTTGAGGTAGCAAGTGGCGTGTCATATAAATCAAGCCCTTAATGTTTGTATCTAACATAGTGACCATGTCACTTAATTCATACTCTTGAAACTTATCAAGCCCTAGTGCTAGACCGGCATTGTTAATCAAAATATCAACATTTTCTAGCTCTTCTGTGACAGCCTTAACTTGCTCAAAGTCAGTCACATCCAACTGGTAAATAGGAGCCTCAATCTCAAACTGGCGCTTAAGATCACTTTGAATCTCTTTTAATTTTTCTAGGCGCCGACCCGTTAAGATTGGTAAATCTCCATTTTCTGCAAAAGCATAGGCCATGGCTTTTCCAATTCCGCTACTAGCACCCGTAATCAATACACTTCGTCTCATTATTTTCTCCTTTTAGATTATTATACCACTTTTGAAACCACTTTCTTTCTTCCAAGGTCAAAGCGTGATAAAATAAATTGAGTGAAAAACAAAGGAGACCATTATGACCTATGAACTTAGCCTAGAATACGGCAGCTATCCTGTCAAAGAAATTGATGCTTTTTTAAATCATCGTACAGAAGTGCCCGATTTCCTAAAACATGATAGCGAGCTACTTGAAAAACTAGACCGCATGAACACTCTTTTTCATGACCTCTTTTTAACCATTGAATGCACCTTTCACTACATTGGTCATGAATACCCTGATAAAATCGCTGAGCTAAAAGTCCTTTATCAATAAGTTGCTGAGCATTTAGAAAAAAATTATCCTGATCATGATATTGTCAT
>CAMCQB010000033.1 GCA_945876895.1 uncultured Streptococcus sp. | reverse complement strand
CCATTCGATTGTCGTTGATGAGTTACCAGCAGAGTTTGAGGTGTTAGCAAGGACAGTGGATGACCATGAAATTATGGCCATTCAACACAAGGAACTTCCGATTTATGGCTTGCAATACCATCCAGAAAGTATCGGTAGTCCAGAAGGGTTGAAGATGGTGGAAAACTTTGTCAAACAAGTGGAGGATAGAGGATGAAGGCAATTTTTAATCAATTATCACGACAAGAAAACCTCAGTCAAGAGGAAATGGAAGCTGTTTTTCATCGCATCTTAAATGGTGAGCTGTCTGAAAGTCAAATCGCAGCCTTTCTCTTAGGTTTAAAGATGAAAGGAGAGACTGTTGATGAAATTTTAGGTCTCGTCAAGGTGGTTAAGGAGTATGCCGCTCAAATCCCTAGCCAAGCGACAGGAGTGATGGATAATTGTGGGACAGGCGGTGATCAGTCTTTTAGTTTCAATATCTCAACGACGGCTAGTTTTGTTCTGGCTGCTGGTGGGATAACGGTAGCAAAACATGGCAATCGCTCGATTTCCTCAAAATCAGGATCCGCAGATGTCTTAGAGGAACTAGGGATTGCTGTGGATCTCCCAGAAGAAAACTTAGGTCAGGTCTTAGATCAAACAGGAATTGCCTTTCTCTTTGCTCAAAAAATGCACCCTGCTATGCGCTATATTTCCCCAGCGCGTCAGGCTTTGGGCATTCCAACTATTATGAATCTTATTGGACCTCTTAGCCATCCCATGGCATTGGATAGTCAGTTGATGGGGCTTTATCGTGCGGATAAGCAAGCTGAATTGATTCAAGTTTTAAAAGCTTTAGGTAGACGTCGCGCCTTGATTATTACAGGTCCTGATAATATGGATGAAGCAGCGCTTTATGGGACAAACACCTATACGCTTTTAGATAGTGGCCAGATTACTAGCGGCCAGTTTACTTATAAAGATTTGGGAATGGCTGAGGTTCCCCTAGCAGCCATTAAGGGAGGTTCTGCTAAAGAAAATGCAGCGATTTTAGTAAGTGTTTTGGAAAATCAAGCCAGTCCTTATCTTGAAACGACTGTTTTAAATGCAGGCTTAGGCTTCTACGCCAATGGTAAGGTGGCATCTATCAAAGAGGGTGTAGCTCTAGCGCGTGAGTTAATCGCTTCAGGAAAGGCACTTGCCAAGTTAAAAGCATTACAGGAGGCACAAATTGACTAAAAAGCAATTTTTACCAGAGATTTTAAAACAAAAGGAAAAAGAAGTGTCAAAGATGGCGCTAGAGGACTTGCTTCCGTTACGTCAGACCTATCGTCTCTATGATTTTTTAAAGACCCATAAGGATAAGGTACAGGTTATTGCTGAGGTGAAGAAAGCCAGTCCTAGTATGGGAGACATCAATCTAGATGTCGATATTGTGGAACAGGCTAAAGCCTATGAAACAGGTGGTGCTGCGATGATTTCTGTCTTGACGGATGAGATTTTCTTTAAAGGGCACTTGGATTATCTTCGTCAAATTTCGCAAGTAGTAGCTATTCCAACCTTAAACAAAGATTTTATCATTGATGAAAAACAGATTATCCGTGCTAGAAATGCTGGTGCGACAGTGATTCTGTTGATTGTAGCGGCCTTGTCAAAAGCACGCTTGAAAGAACTTTATGATTTTGCGACAGGACTAGGTTTAGAGGTTTTGGTAGAGACACATAATAGTGACGAATTAGCCATAGCCCATGAGATAGGTGCTGAAATTATCGGTGTTAACAATCGTAATTTAATAACATTTGAGATTGATCTCAATACCAGTCTGCATTTATCGACTCAGTTTAAAGACCACTGTGTTTATGTGTCTGAATCTGGGATTTTTACGGCTGAGGATGTGGCTTTGCTTGCCCCTTATTTTAATGCCATCCTAGTCGGAACAGCGCTTATGCAAGCAGATAACTTAGAAGAAAAGATGAAAGAGTTAGCTTATGACAAAGGTTAAAATTTGTGGCTTATCAACTAAGGAAGCGGTTGAAGCAGCTTGTCAGGCAGGTGCAGATTATATTGGTTTTGTTTTTGCAAAGAGTAAGCGACAAGTTAGTCTTGATCAGGCAAGGGATTTACGCCAATATGTCTCTGGCAAAACCAAGATTGTAGGTGTCTTTGTCAGTCCAAGCTTAGCGCAATTACAAGAAGCGATTACAGCAGTTCCGCTTGATTTAGTCCAAATTCACGGAGATGTTAATGAGGATTGGTTTGAAGAACTATCTGTTCCTACTATCCGTGCTATTCAAGTAACCAAAGAAAGCGCTACTTATACCACAAAGGCGGACTACATCTTGTTTGATGCTCCTGTAGCAGGAAGCGGTCAGACATTTGACTGGGAACGACTAAAAAAACAGTACGTGACCCAGCCTTATTTTATAGCAGGTGGTCTCACTGTTGAGAATGTGGGGTCTGTCAAAAAACACTTTTCAGCCTATGCTCTAGATGTCTCTAGTGGTGTGGAAACAGATGGCAAGAAAGATGTCAACAAGATAAAAGCATTTATAGAAAGGGTAACTTATGACTTATAATCAACCAGACCAGAATGGCTTTTTTGGAAATTTTGGTGGACGCTTTGTTCCAGAAACTTTGATGACAGCTGTTTTAGAGCTCGATCAAGCCTATCGTGAGAGTAAACAAGATCCAGCCTTCCAAAAAGAATTTCAAGACCTTCTTAAACAATATGTCGGCAGAGAAAATCCTCTCTATTTTGCAAAACGTCTCACAGAGTATTGTGGAGGGGCAAAGATTTACCTTAAACGTGAGGATCTCAACCACACGGGTGCTCATAAAATCAATAATGCCCTAGGGCAAGTGCTTTTAGCTAAGCGGATGGGGAAACATAAAATTATCGCAGAAACAGGTGCTGGACAGCACGGTGTTGCAACCGCAACAGCCGCGGCTCTTTTTGACATGGAATGTACGATTTACATGGGAGAAGAAGACGTTAAAAGACAGGCTTTGAATGTCTTTCGGATGGAGTTGCTAGGGGCTAAGGTTCATGCGGTAACAGATGGCTCACGCGTTCTAAAAGATGCAGTTAATGCTGCTCTTCGTGCTTGGGTTGCAGAAGTCGAGGATACGCACTATGTCATGGGATCTGTTTTAGGTCCTGCGCCTTTCCCAGAGATTGTTCGTGACTTTCAAGCAGTCATTGGTCACGAAGCCAAACGTCAATTTCAGGAGCTTTCAGGTGGCAAGCTTCCTGATGCTGTTCTTGCCTGCATTGGTGGTGGGTCAAATGCAATGGGACTTTTTATCCTTTTGTTGATGATAGCTCTGTTGCTATGTACGGTGTAGAGGCAGCTGGTCGTGGTCTAGATACAGATCAGCATGCGGCGACCTTTGCCAAAGGTCGTCCAGGTGTCTTACATGGGACCTTGATGGATGTCTTGCAAGATGAAAATGGTCAAATTTTAGAAGCCTTCTCAATTTCTGCTGGTCTTGACTACCCTGGGATTGGCCCAGAGCATTGTCATTTTAACGACATCAAGCGAGCAACCTATGTCAGTGTGACAGATGATGAGGCTCTGGAAGGATTTAAACTCTTGTCGCGTCTAGAAGGTATTATTCCAGCCTTGGAGTCTAGTCATGCCATTGCTTATCTTCCAACGTTAGCAAAAGAACTAGGACCTGATAAATCTATTGTGGTTTGCCTATCAGGGCGTGGTGATAAGGATGTGATGCAAGTTAAGGAAATGCTAGAGGGGAGGAAGGCATAGATGACAAAAACGCTAACCAAACATTTAGAACAGATCATATCACAGGATAAGGGATTGTTTGTGCCTTATATTATGGCTGGAGATCATGATAAGGGCTTAGAAGGCTTATTTGAGACGATTGCGTTTTTAGAAAAGCAGGGCGTTTCAGCTATTGAGGTCGGAGTACCTTTTTCAGATCCTGTAGCAGATGGTCCAGTGATTGAAGCAGCAGGACAACGAAGCCTAGAAAAAGGGACGAGTCTCACAGCATTGATTAAAAAATTACAAGAAAAGCAAGTCAACACTCCCTTGGTGCTGATGACTTACTTTAATCCTGTTTACCAGTACGGTGTCGAGAAACTAATCACTGATTTGAAAGATACGTCTGTGAAAGGCTTGATTATTCCAGACCTGCCTTACGAACATGAGGCTTTTGTCAAACCTTATCTGAAAGAGAGTGATATGGCTTTGATTTCTTTAGTGAGTTTGACCACAGGGATTGAGCGTCAAAAGATCTTAGTTCAAGAAGCAGAAGGCTTTGTCTATGCCGTGGCTATCAATGGGGTCACTGGAAAATCAAATGATTATCGTGACGACCTCGATCAACACTTAAAAGCTTTAACAGAGGTTTCCCCTATCCCTGTTTTAACAGGATTTGGTGTCTCCAGTCTTGAGGATGTGACACGCTTCAACCGTGTGTCTAATGGCGTTATTGTAGGGTCTAAAATTGTAAAAGCCCTTCATGACAAGGATCAATCCATCGGAAACTTTATCAAAGAGGCGGTTGAGATTTCACCAAGTCTATGTCATAATTAGGTAAAAAGATTTAAAGGAGAAGAGATGAAAAATAAACGTTTAATAGGGGTATTAATAGGTCTTGCCCTTGTCATTATAGCTGTTTTGGGGTATCAATCAGTGACAAAAAAAGAGACAAAAACCACTTCAGCTACGACAGTTAAAGTAGGTGTTTTACAATTTGTAACCCATGAAGCTTTGGATGAAATCTATCGTGGTATCAAGGCAGGGTTAGAAGAAGAGGGATATTCAGGAGATAAACTGAAAATTGATTTTTTAAATGCTGAAGGTGATCAAAGTAAGGTCCAAACCATGAGTCAGAAGTTGGTTGCCAATCAAAATGACGTTTTAATTGGTATTGCAACCCCAGCAGCTCAAGGTTTAGCCTCTGCCACTAAAGAAATCCCTATTATTATGGGGGCTGTGACAGATCCTGTTGGAGCAAAATTGGTTAAAAGTCTTGATCAACCAGGTGGAAATATCACAGGTGTTTCTGATAAAACTCCTATTAAAGCACAGGTTGATTTAATCAAAGAATTGACGCCAAACGTTAAAACGGTGGGAGTTATTTACTCTAGTAGCGAAGATAATTCAAAATCTCAAGTTGAAGAATTTAAAACCTTGGCTGAAAAAGCAGGACTTGAAGTTGTGGTGAAATCTGTTCCGTCTACAAATGAAATCAAGACTACCTCAGAAGTCTTGTTATCACAAGTGGATGCTGTTTGGGTGCCACTTGATAACACGATTGCCTCAGCCTTTTCAACTTTAGTTCAAGTTGCTAAAGAAGCTAAAAAACCTATTTACCCAAGTGTGGATACGATGGTAGAAGAAGGCGGACTAGCCTCAGTGGTGATTGATCAGTATCAGCTAGGTGTTGAAACAGGGAAAATGGCGGCTAAAGTCCTTAAAGGTGAGGACGTTTCGACGCTACCTGTTAATGTTTTTGATGAAGGAACCCCTGTTTATAATGAAGAAGTAGCTAAAGAGCTCGGCATTACGTTGCCAGAAAAATAAAAGGCAACTTTTTCTCAAGTCGAAAACTAAGAAATTCTCAAAAGGAGTTGGATAACTACTATGTTATCCAACTCCTTTTTGATAGATGAGGACAATTAAATAAGATAAGAAAAGATAAGGAATAAAAGGAAGTCTTTTTGTTGGATTTTTGTGGTAGAGAAAAGTGAGGATACCAGTTAGACTAGAAAGTTGGATAACCCAAAGTAAGTCTTGTAGCTTTAGGACAAAGGCTAGACTGGCTAGAAAAAAGAAATCACCTGACCCCATTTTAAGATCTTTTATCTCGGCTATTATTCCAAGTAAAGCTAGGCTCATCACAAGAGGATTAATGGGATTGAGATAAAAGAGGAATAAAGTGGGAATAAGCCAGTTTAAAAGTGGAAAAGAAAGCCATTTTTTATCATGTAAGGATAGGTTTATCCCCATAAAAATCAGAATGATATGGCTAATACTGTTAAAATCAATTATCTTCATACTTATCTTATTCGATAAATATAATCAAATTATTTGCTTTTTAATAATAACCATTCTAAAATAGAGATATAAAGTTGAGGAGGAAAAATCATGTCAGATACAATTATAGAAAAAATTTATGCTTCGATCGTGCATCAGGTTCAGAAAAAAGAATCCAGTACAACTTCAAATGAAAAGACAAAAGCTGTTTTAAATCAAGCAGTAGCAGACTTATCAAAAGCTGCCTCTATCGTTCATCAGGTTCACTGGTATATGCGCGGAGCAGGATTTTTCCATCTTCATCCCAAAATGGATGAATTGATGGATGGGCTAAATGCTCACCTAGATGAGCTAAGTGAACGTTTGATTACGATTGGTGGTGCGCCTTATTCAACACTGAAAGAGTTTGATGAACATTCAAAACTTGATGAAATTCCAGGATCATTTGATAAATCTATAGACGAGCATTTGGCACGTCTTGTAGAGGTTTATCAGTATCTTTCAAGTCTATACCAAGTTGGTTTAGATGTTTCAGATGAAGAAGGTGATGATCCTACCAATGGCCTTTTCTCTGATGCACAAGCTGACGCAGAAAAAACCATCTGGATGCTTCAAGCAGAGCGTGGTCAAGCACCAGGAATTCGTTAACAAGAGAGAAGCTGGCGATGCCCAGCTTTTTTCTTTTGTCTAGTAAAAAGCAGACATGTTTTTAAAAGTTTTGCTAAGGAAGCAAACGATTGCATAATTCTATTGAAAGGATAACGAATTTTTGTTAAAATGAATGTAATATGAAAACACTATATGATGTTCAGCAGTTGCTGAAGCGTTTTGGCATTTTTGTTTATCTAGGAAAACGACTATATGATATCGAGATGATGAAGTTAGAACTTTCTCGTCTCTATGATAATGGCTTGTTAGATAAGCAAGATTACTTAACTGCAGAGCTAATACTGCGTCGTGAACACCGCTTAGAAAAGGAAAAAGAATATGGCAAAGAAACTTCTCGGAATTGATTTAGGTGGAACAACTGTAAAATTTGGTATCTTGACTTTAGAGGGTGAAGTTCAGGAAAAGTGGGCGATTGACACTAATATTTTAGAGGATGGGCAACACATTGTTCCAGAAATTATTGAAGCAATCAAACACCGTTTGGACTTATACGGCTTAACTGCCGAGGACTTTGCAGGTATTGGTATGGGATCGCCAGGATCAGTAGATATTGTTAATAAAACCGTAACTGGTGCTTATAATCTTAATTGGGCAGAGACACAGGCTGTTGGGCAAGCTATTGAGAGTGCTTTAGGCATTCCTTTTGCCATTGATAATGATGCTAACGTGGCGGCTCTTGGTGAGCGTTGGGTTGGTGCAGGTGAAAATAATCCCGATGTGGTTTTTGTCACTCTTGGAACAGGAGTTGGTGGAGGGATTATTGCTGATGGCAATCTGATTCACGGTGTTGGTGGTGCTGGTGGAGAAATCGGGCATATCATTGTTGAGCCTGAGACTGGCTTTGCTTGTACTTGCGGCAATCTAGGATGCTTGGAAACAGTAGCTTCTGCCACAGGTGTGGTACGTGTCGCGCGTCATCTGGCAGAAAGCTATGAGGGAGATTCTAGTATTAAAGCTGCTATTGATAATGGTGATAGTGTGACGAGTAAGGATATTTTTGTAGCAGCAGAAGAAGGAGATAAATTTGCTGACTCTGTTGTTGAAAAAGTTTCTTTCTATCTCGGACTAGCTACAGCTAATATTTCAAATATCTTGAATCCTGATTCTGTGGTCATCGGGGGCGGCGTTTCAGCTGCTGGAGAGTTTCTTCGTAGCCGTGTCGAAACTTATTTTAACAAGTACGCATTTCCACAAGTTCGTAAAACAACAAAAATTAAGATGGCGCAACTTGGAAACGACGCCGGTATTATTGGTGCAGCAAGCTTGGCACGTCAATTTGCAAAATAGGTAGTACCGTATGGATATTATTAGTTATTTAATCATTGCTTTTGCTGTAGGCTTTCTGATTTGGACAATTTGGAATTATTTCCGAGTGAGAAAGGCTGCACAGTTTGTTGAAAATACGGAATTTAAGAACCTTTTAAGACAAGGTCAGTTAATTGATTTAAGAAGCCCAGCCGAGTTTGGTCGCAAACATATTTTGGGTGCTAGAAATTTTGCTTTAGCTCAATTTAAAGAAAGTTTATCGGCACTGAGAAAAGATAAACCAGTTCTTTTATATGATAGTCGTCGTGGGCAAGCTGTTGCTCGTGCTGTTCTAATCTTAAAAAAAGCAGGCTATCAAGATATTTATGTTTTAAGAGATGGTTTTGAGTACTGGGATGGCAAAGTGAAATAAAAAGTTACTGGACAGGTTTCCAGTAACTTTTTTGTTGGAAAAGACTGCTAGAAAATGAAAGGACAAGATTCATTATTTGATAAAATAGCATTCTAAAAACGTTTACAGCCTCATATGGCATGATTTTTTTAATAAATTATGCTATAATCCTCTAGTTGAAATAAATTATTACTATTATTACAGAGGAAAATATGACAAAATTTAGAGAAGATATTCGTAACGTTGCCATTATTGCCCACGTTGACCACGGAAAAACAACCTTAGTTGATGAGTTGTTGAAGCAATCACAAACGCTTGATGAGCGTACTAATCTTGATGAGCGCGCAATGGACTCTAATGATCTTGAAAAAGAGCGCGGAATTACCATTCTTGCTAAAAATACAGCTGTTGCTTACAATGGAACGCGTATTAACATTATGGACACTCCAGGACACGCGGACTTCGGTGGTGAAGTTGAGCGTATCATGAAAATGGTTGATGGGGTTGTTTTGGTAGTTGATGCCTACGAAGGTACAATGCCACAGACTCGTTTTGTATTGAAAAAAGCACTCGAGCAAAACTTGACACCGATCGTTGTGGTTAACAAGATTGATAAACCATCTGCCCGTCCAGAAGAGGTTGTGGATGAGGTTCTTGAGCTTTTCATTGAACTTGGTGCAGATGATGATCAGCTAGAGTTCCCAGTAGTTTATGCTTCAGCGATTAACGGAACATCATCACTTTCGGATGACCCAGCAGATCAAGAAGCTACTATGGCACCGATCTTTGACACGATTATTGAGCATATTCCAGCTCCAGTGGATAACTCAGATGAGCCACTGCAATTCCAAGTTTCTCTTCTTGACTACAATGATTTCGTAGGTCGTATTGGTATCGGTCGCGTCTTTCGTGGGACGGTTAAGGTTGGTGACCAAGTTACCTTGTCTAAGTTAGACGGTACAACGAAAAACTTCCGCGTTACCAAACTCTTTGGATTCTTCGGTCTTGAGCGTAAGGAAATCCAAGAAGCAAAAGCTGGTGATTTGATTGCTATCTCTGGTATGGAAGATATCTTCGTTGGTGAGACAGTGACTCCAACAGATGCGGTTGAGCCACTTCCAGTCCTTCGTATCGATGAGCCAACTCTTCAAATGACTTTCTTGGTTAACAACTCACCATTTGCTGGTCGTGAAGGGAAATGGGTAACCTCTCGTAAGGTTGAAGAGCGTCTTTTAGCAGAGTTACAAACAGACGTATCACTTCGTGTTGACCCAACTGATTCACCAGATAAGTGGACCGTTTCAGGTCGTGGGGAATTGCACTTGTCTATCTTAATTGAAACGATGCGTCGTGAAGGATATGAACTTCAAGTATCACGTCCAGAAGTGATCATCAAGGAAATTGATGGTGTGAAAATGGAGCCATTTGAGCGCGTTCAAATTGATACACCAGAAGAATATCAAGGTGCGGTGATTCAATCTCTTTCTGAGCGTAAAGGGGACATGCTTGATATGCAAGCAACAGGAAATGGTCAAACACGTTTGGTTTTCTTGGTTCCAGCGCGCGGTTTGATTGGCTACTCAACAGAGTTCTTATCAATGACTCGTGGTTATGGGATTATGAACCATACTTTTGATCAATACCTTCCAGTTGTAGCAGGGGAAATCGGTGGACGTCATCGTGGTGCATTGGTTTCTATTGATGCTGGTAAAGCAACAACATACTCTATTATGCGTATTGAAGAGCGTGGAACAATCTTTGTTAACCCAGGGACAGAAGTCTATGAAGGGATGATCATTGGTGAAAACTCACGTGATAATGATTTGACAGTTAACATCACCACTGCTAAGCAAATGACTAACGTTCGTTCAGCAACAAAAGATCAAACATCTGTCATTAAAACACCTCGTATTTTGACTCTAGAAGAGTCTCTTGAGTTCTTAAACGATGATGAATACATGGAAGTGACACCAGAATCTATCCGCTTACGCAAACAAATTCTAAATAAAGCAGCTCGTGATAAGGCAGCTAAAAAGAAAAAATCAGCAGAATAAGCTGATGAGGGGGCAAAAATGTCTTATTTAATTCTTGCCTTGTTGATTGTGGTTTATTATGTCTTTGCTGCTCCAAAGACTGTTAAATCAACCATGAATGTTATCGCCTTTGTTGGACTATGTGCGTCTTTATTGGTTTTGGGAGGTTTGAGTCTTGTCAAGCTAGTCCAGTCTCCACCAGAGATCTTTATTGGCTTTGCCATGACTATTTTAGCTTATTTTGTCATTTTAGATATTTCAAAATTACCGAAACGAGATAAATCTAACAGAAGGTAAACGTGTCACTACCAACAAGTTTCTTGATTTTATTTTAGAGAGTATTGGTCTTCTTGGGATGATAAAATGAAAAGCTAGGCAATAGATGCCTAGCTTTTTTGTATGGCAGGTGATAGCAGCAATCCTTTCAAAATCTTGAAAAACTTATCAATTAAGGGTAAAATATTAGGGAATACATTGTAAGAATTGAGAAGGATATGAAACAGATTACTGATTTTGAAAATAAGAAGGTGTTGGTTTTAGGATTAGCACGTTCTGGTGAAGCAGCAGCAAGACTTTTAGCGAAACTAGGAGCTATTGTCACTGTTAATGATGGAAAACCATTTGAAGATAATCCTTCAGCCCAATCTCTTCTTGAAGAGGGGATTAAGGTTATTTGTGGTAGTCATCCTCTAGAATTGTTAGATGAGGATTTTGCTTATTTAATAAAAAATCCTGGGATACCCTATACCAATCCTATGGTAGAAAAAGCTATCTCTAAAGGTATTCCTGTTATCACAGAGGTAGAGCTTGCAGCACGTATTTCGGAGGCGAAGATTATTGGTATTACTGGCTCAAACGGTAAAACTACTACGACAACTATGATTGCGGATGTTCTAAATCAAGCTGGTCAGTCAGCACTTTTATCGGGTAATATTGGTTTTCCAGCTTCTGAGGTAGCAAGTCACGCGACAGCTCAAGATACTTTAGTGATGGAGTTGTCTAGCTTCCAGTTGATGGGTGTGACGACCTTTAAGCCACATATTGCTGTCATTACAAATTTGATGCCAACTCATTTAGACTATCATGGTAGCTTTGATGATTATGTTGCTGCTAAATGGCATATACAAGACAAGATGACTGCTGATGATATTATCGTACTGAACTTTAATCAGGACTTGGCTAAAGATTTAGCACAAAAAACAAGAGCTCAAGTTCTTCCGTTTTCAACACAGGAAAAGGTAGATGGTGCTTATCTTTTAGATGGTCAACTTTATTTTAAAGATGAGTGTGTGATGTCAGCATCGGAGCTAGGAGTCCCAGGTAGTCATAATATTGAGAATGCCTTGGCTACTATTGCTGTTGCTAAATTATCAGGTGTTGAAAACACTGTTATTAAAGAAACACTGAGTCAATTTGGTGGAGTCAAGCATCGTTTACAGAAGGTGGGGAGTCTTCAAGGCGTGATCTTCTATAATGATAGTAAATCTACCAATATTTTGGCTACCCAAAAAGCGCTCTCAGGTTTTGATAATGCTAAGGTTATTTTGATAGCAGGGGGTCTGGACCGAGGCAATGAATTTGATGATTTAGTGCCTGATATTACTGGATTAAAGAAAATGATTATTTTGGGCGAGTCTGCTCCACGTGTGATTCGTGCAGCTCAAAAATCAGAAGTACCGTATCTAGAAGCTACAGATATAGAAGAGGCTACCCGTCTTGCTTTTCAGTCAGCTAGCGAGGGTGATATTGTCTTATTAAGTCCTGCTAATGCAAGTTGGGATATGTATCCTAATTTCGAGGTTCGTGGAGAGGTCTTTTTGGATACCTTTTCACGTCTAAATAAAGGAGAGTAAGATGACTAAAAAAATCGTTTTCACGGGTGGTGGAACAGTAGGGCATGTTACTTTGAATTTGATATTGATTCCAAAATTTATCAAAGATGGCTGGGAAGTTCATTATATAGGTGATAAAAAAGGTGTTGAATACAAAGAAATTCAAAAATTAGGCTTTAACATCACCTTTCATGGAATTGCAACAGGAAAATTACGTCGCTACTTTAGTTGGCAAAACATGCTTGATGTGTTTAAAGTTGGTTTTGGTATTCTGCAAGCTATGGTTATTCTAGCAAAAATTCGTCCACAAGCCCTTTTTTCAAAAGGAGGCTTTGTATCTGTACCTCCCGTTATTGCCGCTAAAACATTAGGAATTCCTGTCTTTATACATGAGTCAGATTTATCAATGGGATTAGCCAATAAGATTGCTTATCGTTTTGCGACAACCATGTACACGACTTTTGAGCAAGGCGAGCAACAAGTCAAGTCAAAACATGTCGGTGCGATTACTAAAGTAGGAACAACTGTTGATGTCAAGACGCCAGCATTAGATGAAATCATCGCTCACTTTGATTCAGACCGTCAGACGCTCTTATTTATTGGTGGCTCTGGAGGAGCACGGGTTTTTAATGAGCTGATTACGAATACTCCAGATTTAACAAAAGACTACAATGTTATTAATATCTCCGGAGATTCTAGTCTTAATACGCTTTCTAAAAACTTATATCGTGTGGACTATGTTACGGATTTATATCAACCCTTGATGAATCTAGCAGACATTGTTGTGACTCGTGGTGGCTCCAACACAATTTTTGAATTGGTTGCTATGAAAAAGTTACATCTTATTGTTCCTTTGGGGAAAGAAGCTAGTCGAGGCGATCAACTAGAAAATGCAGATTATTTTGAAAAAAGAGGTTATGCTCTGACATTATATGAACAGGACTTTGATTACCCCCATTTAAAAACTTCCTTAGATAAGATTTGGGAGAGTCGGTCGGATTTTTATCAAGCAATGGAAAAAACACAAGATTTAAAATCACAAGAAGACTTCTACCAACTTCTCTTAGAGGATATCAACGAGAAGCTTAAGAGAAAGTAGAGGATTATGTCAAAATCAGAAGATAAAGAACAAGTAGAGGTGGGGACTCAAGCAGAGTTAACCGAGTGGCAACAACGCAATCTAGAGTTTATTGAAAAAAAAGAGCGTGAAAAAAAAGAACGCGAAGAACAAAGAAAAGAAGAATTGGCTAAGCGCTTAGCAAGAGAGCAAGAAGAGATTGAGGCAGCGCTGACACCGTCAGAAAAAAGAGCGATACTGAAACGTGAAAAAAGAAAGAAGAAACAAGATCAAAAACGAATAAAATCACAACAAAAAGCACAAAAAAAGGCAAGACGTATGCCTGCCTCACAACGTTTTGGTGTGATAACTGTTATAACTCTTTCAAGCTTAATCTTACTTTGGTCAATTTTTTTGATTACACCATTTGCCACACAAAAGGTTATAGAGGTTACAGGGCAACAACAAGCTGATTCAAATGATCTACTTAAAGCGACAGAGATTAAAACAAGTGATTATATTTTTTCGACCATTCTAAATAGTAAGCAAATAGAGGAAAATGTAAAGAAAAACTCCGTTTGGGTGAAAGATGCTTATTTAACTTATAAACCGTTTAATCATTTTCTTTTGACGGTTAAGGAATATCCAGTAGTTGCTTATCAGGTTAAAGATGGCAATTACCAAGCTATTTTAAGCAGTGGGGAGCTTTCTGAACAATTGGCTAGTGATCAGATTGATTCTACTTTGGCTCTGGTTGATGGTTTAAGTCAATCACAAGTAAGTATTTTAGCGAAGCAGATAAACCAATTATCAAAAGAACAGCTTCAACAATTTCAATCAATTAGCCTAACGCCAACAAAGGCTACCTCTGATTTATTAACTATCCTTTTAAGAGATGGTAATACGCTTAAAATCCCTTTATCTGAGCTAGCTAAAAAGTTGCCCTATTATCAAAAAATTCAAAGTAGTTTGGTGCCTCCAGTTGTTGTGGATATGGAGGTTGGTATCTATACAACTTCGGAGGAAAATAGTGATACTAATATCACGACAACTGAAACTTCGACGGCATCTTCCTCTAGTCAAGATACTATTGCAACTGAGGCAGGCCAATAATAATCAGAGAAAGTCTGGTTTAGCTGGAATAAAAATTAATTTTATATGACAAAGAAGGTAAAATGATAACATTTTACTTTTTTTTATGATATAATATTTTCTGAATAATTCTGCAAAAAGCAGTATTGTTTATCAGTAAATGAAGTATTAGAAATCAATAGTAAGAAGAGATAGAGAGGTCGAGTGAATGGCTAGAAATGGCTTTTTTACAGGATTAGATATTGGTACAAGCTCGATTAAAGTTCTTGTTGCAGAGTATATTGCTGGAGAAATGAATGTCATTGGTGTGAGTAACATCAAGAGTTCAGGTGTTAAGGATGGTATCATTGTAGACATTGAGGCGGCAGCTGCAACTATTAGAACTGCGATTGAACAAGCAGAAGAAAAGTCAGGTATGACCATTGAAACAGTCAATGTAGGCTTACCTGCAAATCTTTTGCAAATTGAACCGACTCAGGGAATGGTTCCTATCATTAGTGACACAAAAGAAATCAAAGACGAGGATGTTGAGAGTGTTATCCAATCTGCCTTAACAAAGAGTATTGTTCCAGACAGAGAGGTTATTTCTATTATTCCTAAAGAGTTTGTTGTAGATACTTTCGCAGGTATACGTGATCCAAGAGGAATGATGGGAACGCGCTTAGAAATGCGTGCATTGATTTATACAGGACCGAGCACTATTATCCACAACTTACGTCGTACAGTAGAGCGAGCTGGTATCAAAGCAGAGCATATTATCATTACCCCTCTTTCTCTGACACGTTCCATCTTAAATGAAGGTGAGCGTGAGTTTGGAGGCATCGTTATTGATTTAGGCGGTGGACAGACAACAGTTGCAGCTATGCGTGCTCAAGAGTTAGAATATACTAATGTCTATATTGAAGGTGGAGACTATATTACTAAAGACATTTCTAAAGTACTGAAAACTTCCCTTCAGACAGCAGAATCTTTGAAATTTAATTTTGGAGAAGCCAATGTCGAGCAAGCTAGCGATACTGAAACAGTCCAAGTTGAGGTTGTAGGTGCACGTGAGCCGGTTGAAATAACAGAACGGTATCTAGCTGAGATTATCTCTGCTCGCCTTAAACACATCTTAGATCAGGTTCGACAAGATTTAGAGCGTGGACGCTTATTAGATTTACCAGGTGGTGTTATTTTAGTTGGTGGGGGTGCTATTCTTCCAGGTATTGTTGAGTTAGCTGAGCAAGTTTTAGGAACTCAAGTGAAGCTATATGTTCCAAACCAAGTTGGAATTCGTAATCCTATTTTTGCCAATGTGATTGGTATGGTGGAATATGTAGGTACTTTAACAGAGGTTGATGAAATTTCGCAAAGAGCAATTTACGGTGATGCGATGTTACGTCAACAACCTATTGATATTTACCGTTCTGCTCCAACTCAACCAGTGAAACAACCTACTCAACAATCTTATCCAGTAGGAGATTATGAGCGTTATCAAACGCCAAAGGCTCCAGTTGAGACGGGATATCAAGTTCCACCAGCAGAA
>CAMCQB010000032.1 GCA_945876895.1 uncultured Streptococcus sp. | reverse complement strand
CTGTAGCCATTTCATCACCAGCTAATGCCAACGTGAAGGCCAAATCACTTGCTGATCCGTTACTGTCAATAATTGGGGTATTGTGATAACTCTTAGCATATTGTTTGAAAATCCGTAGTAAGTTGGCCAGTCTATCTTCTTTCATGATATAGCTAGGTAATGTGATATTGTTAGCCTCTCCGATTTCATGTAATTTCTTAATGGCCAGTGGGTTACGCTTGAATTTCTCTAGGTAGCCTAATAATTCTTGCTCTGATACTTTCATAGTACCTAGCAAACTCAACTCTGCTACATTATCAGCCGTAACTGTCTCATATTCTGATTTGATTACCTCCAGCTCTGTTTTTTCAATAGTCTCCAGTTTCTCCAGAATACTTGAGTACTCGGTATTAGAAAAGTTTTCTGCCTCTTTTTTGAAATTCTCTAAGCGTAACTCAGCCTCAGATTGATACATCTGTTGGTTGCGAACTTTTTCTGAAAGTTCTTTCTTCATAGTGCCGTAAGCCTCAATCTGCTGTTGTTTACGTGTTCCTAGATTATCAATCTGTGCCTTGATTTGTTGTAGTGTCATGTTAATTCTCCTTATTTTAAGTTAAGTGCTCTTTTTGCTACCTGCTCCCATTGCTTAGAATATAGAGCACTAGCCTTTTTGTCCCAACGTGGACCTGTTCCAGGGGTAGGTTTATGTTTAAGTAGTTCCTCTTTATTGGCAAAGAAAAACTTACGCTGTTTCTCCGAAACAAAGCCTTTACGTTTCATGCCGTAAAATTGTATTCTTGCGTAAGGAGCGTTATAGATTATTTTCCCGTTTAACTTTGTTAGGTTTCCTCTAAGTTCTCCAGATCGCCTAGGTACAAAGCGGTGCATATCCATAATCATTTGATTAGTCACTGCCTCCTTAGCTCTAGCTAGAGTCATGGGTGATACCTTTCGCTCGATACCCTTTAAGTCTATCTTTACCTTTACTCCAGTTCCCAAAGTTTCCTCCTCTCCAGACCAAAACAAAAGAGGCATGACAAAGAGCTATATACTCTTATATCATGCCTCTAGTTTTCTAGTCAGCAGCTAAATTCTTTCTTTTTGCCTCGTTTCCTTTTGGATTGGCACTCCGTCTTGTGTTGTGATAATTAGACTACCAAACTCTGGTAACTTGGCTGACTTTATTATACCATTTTTTGAAAAAAGTACAAAACCTTTATCTAACTTATTTTTAAGCTGCTCTAAATTTACTGCCATGTTATTCCTCCTCTATCACAGGCGTACCTATTAGTACACTTGAAAAATAAAATGTAAATAGGTGTGTTGTATCTACCCTTTTTAGTTATGCCATTTTGGGGCTAACTTTGCTTCACAATTTTGAGAAGCAAAAACTTTCTTCCACTTTTGGAAATAGCTGCAACTATAAGGATTTATTGTAATTTAAGTAGCCTTAAAACGTTGGTACAACTGAATTTCTCAGCTTTTCAACCTTTTTTACTACCCTTTTTAATGTACTTTAGCTCATTTTTGAGCTTTTTTGAGTTCCATTTTTGGAATGCAAAGCATGTGCCTTTTAAGGGTGCAGGTGCACCCTGTGCATACTTTTTCAACCTGCTCAATTTTGAGCGATTTCAGCCTTTAGGCTGTCGATTGAGTAACGCTTATCCTTGATTGTAAATGATTTGAAAGAATTACCTTCTAATCCCTGTAGGATACGACTATAGTTCCGCTCGTTGTAAACTGTTTTTAGCTCTGTAGCGTTTAGATTTGTGTTGATAATCGTCTTCTCGCGATTATTCAGCACATCAAATAATAAATCTTGCTCCCAGTCACTTTTAGGTCCTACTTCTGCATTCTTAGCCCCTAAATCATCTAAGATAAGAAAATCAACATTTTTCAGCTGATCCACTAACTCAAACTCTGTCAAAGTTGCACCCTTACCATAATTCCACCCCTCTTTAATCTTCTTAATTTTTTCAGTTAGGTTTACAAAGAGCACGCTCTTAGGCTCTCCCTTAGCTTTGTAGCCCTCGTTTAAGGCCTTAGCTATTGCAATACTTAGATGGGTTTTTCCAATGCCTTGAGAGCCTGTAATGAGCGTATTACCAGTCATACCATCAAGGTATTTATCTACTTGACCTTTAGCAAAGACTAGTAGCTGGTTTTCCTCAGCCGTCTTAGCCTTAAAATTATCAAAGGACGCATCATATAATTTTTTAGGAATTGTACTGTCTCGCATAAACACATTATAGGTTTTCTGATAAATACCTGCGTTCAAGTGTTTTTCTACCTCTTCCTGCTCTTGCTTTTCGTTTTGCTCTTTTATACATTCTGGACAAAATGGAGAGGGCTTCCGTGGTTTCTCCTCGCCTGCAATTTTGACAACTCTGTCAAGCTGTATCAGATTGGTTTTGTGAATGGGACAAAGTTCATCTAGTGTCTTTATTCCTGCGATAATTTCTGATTGTGTCAGCATATAGTCACTCCTTTCTAAAATGGGTTTTCTTGTGTTGGTTTCCAGTCTTCAAAGTTAGTAGGCTCTGATTGATTGTTGGACTGTTTTTGTTGTTGTCGTTTTTCCTCGTGCTGCTTAACTTGCTCTACAGTTCTCAGCCCCTGTCCTTGCCAATTTGCAAGAATTGTCCTAGTATATCTGATTGACTTACCTGCGTTCAGGATCGTTACTTCAAGAGCGTACAATAGCAATGATTGACCATGAATTTTTAACAAGTCCTCAACCTCTGCTATCATTGTCCCATTAACCGCCATTTCACCAAAAGCTGACTTTAGTTTTTCAAAGATCAGATTTTTACCTTTGTCGTCCTCGTCTTTCTGACTTGACCTAGATTGACTTAGATTATATTGACTTGACTTATATTGACTTATATTCTGCTGTCCCTTGTCTGCCTTTTGGTTGTCCCTTGGTTGTCCCATATTCTCAGGAGGCTTTTTAGGCCTGTCCACACGTTGTCTTGGCTCTGTGAGTTCAATTCCTGGGACAACCTCCTTTAGTAAATCCATATAGACGGAATTAACCTTTCTATCGGCACGTACTTTATTCTGTTCATGAAAATCAGTAATGAAATATACCATCTCTTCATTAAGTGGTCTGATAAAGTCCTTGACTATCAAAGGGCCCAAGCTATCCTCACTAACCCCTATCATTCTGACTACAGGAAAAGCCTCTACCACCCCATCATCATCTGAGTTCTGGATCAAGTGAAAATATAGAGCCTGTGCCTCTAGTGGGAGGCGTAAAAAACGCTGAGTTTGGGTTACTGTCTTGCTTATCATTCTTCTATTTCCCATTATTTCCACCTGTGCATTCCTACAATGATGTCATAATACGGATGACCTGCTGGAATGACATAAGTTGCTGGATCAAACTCTACCCATTGCTCCTTACCGTCCACAATTACCTTGCGAAAGCTAGTAACCTTGGGTGTCCATTCCTTTTTCTCTCTAGCCATTCTTTACCCTCCTATTCAACTGCCAAAAAATTGTATATATCACTTTTGCGATAATATATTTTCTTGCTATTCTCAAATGGTGATTGATAAGGCCTAAGCCCATGTTTTTCCCAATTATTGAGTGTTGTTCCGCTAATTCCTAACTTCTCCAGTAAATCAGCTCTAGAAATTAAATCCCAGCCGTCATTATGCTGTTTCTCAAGCTCAAGCCGTTTTTCTAAGTGGTTGCCCACTTTTTCCAGCAGCTCTAGCTCTGCCTCTCGTGATAATAGCTGCATTTATACCTCTCCTTTTATGGTGTTTGCCTTATTGTCGTGTTTAATTCGTTCATCTGTTCATAGCCTCCACAAACTCCGATTTTACTTGTGTTATCTTTTCGTGATAGCTAATTTTAGAGTTTGTCTGCTTAGCATTGAAATAGATCTCTTTTAGATTGAGTGTAGCTCCTAGATACTGTTCCTCTGTGAAAGTAATATAAGCTTGTTGCTCCTCTTCGGTTTCAAAGAATGTTTTAGCTTGCCTTTTGAAAAATGCTTGTCTCATAGCGTCAAATTCAAAGATACCAGGGTTAAAAAACATTCCTGTTGTTTTTTGAGAAAGCACCCTTAGTTTTTGTGCTTCGTTTAACTCTGGAAGTTCAACCCATAGCAAACGCTGTAAGTCTTCCTTGATTGCGCTTAATTGTCCCGATAAAAGACATAGCCTAGAAAAATCGTTGTTTTCATCTGCTAGGTGCAACTCTCTGCTAATTCTATCTAGACTTTTAGTGATAATGTCATAAGTTGTTTCAGCCATAATATCTTCCTCAATATAATTTTAATTTATCTGTGTAGTGACCCTTGCGGGCTTTCTCCGTGAGTTCAAAGAGATTTTTGAATGTTTTCTTGTAACCTTTTTATCTAAAGCCTAGACTATTCCCAGCGAATAACCGCCTCAAGCTTACCAGGTCGCCCTGTGGTCGTGTAAGCCTGTGCCAAAATAATAGCCTAGCTGTGTGTAATTTTCTTAGGGTGGTTTAGTTCTCACTAACGGCAATACCAGCACCTAATACTTTTGCCCTGTCTAGTTTTAAGGGATAGCGCCCTCCGTCTGAACACATATCACTATTTTTGTGATATAATTAAATAAATACCTAACTAAATCCCATACTTGCTTTTTTGTGGTTTTAGTTATTTGAGTGAAAAGCCTTGTGAGTTTCCCGACTGCTAAGG
Source organism: uncultured Streptococcus sp. (assembly GCA_945876895.1). Taxonomy (GTDB): domain Bacteria; phylum Bacillota; class Bacilli; order Lactobacillales; family Streptococcaceae; genus Streptococcus; species Streptococcus porcorum. The sequence continues at coordinate 11,195 of CAMCQB010000032.1, read as the reverse complement.
CTTTTTTGTTGTCTAGATTTCTTTAAGTGAAAGGTAGTAAGAAATCTTATAAATCTTCTACTAGCCAGCTCATTACTGCCTGGTAGATACGCTTAGGGGCGTCATAGTCGCCAAGCTCAATCTTACTGAGCGTCGTTCTAGAAAGTTTAAGAGTTTCCGCAGTCTTGCTTTTTGTCAAATCCAGCTTGCCACGTTTTGCCCTGACTTTTTCCGCTATGTCTTTTGTAATTAGCATAAAGCTCCTCCTTTTTTATTTTCGCTATCAATTTGATAGTAAATATAGTTTACATTATCAAATTGAGCGTGTCAAGGGTTTTTATTGTCATTTTGATAATTTTTTTGTTTATTATTATCATTTTGTGCTATAATCATTTTTGAAAGGTAGTTAGAGCATGGAAAACAGACTAAAGCAACTTCGAAAACAAAATGGAATATCGCTAAAAAAATTAAGTCAAAGACTTAATGACCTTTATGGAGTCACAATAAGCGACAGTCAATTATCTTACTACGAAAATGGCAAACGCTCTCCTAGAGACGAGAGCGTTTGGAAATATATTGCCACTTTTTTTGATGTTCCAGTTGGTTACCTTTTAGGTTATCAAGATGACATTGACCTCTTTATGAATGGAACAAATGAGGAGCAAAAAGTATTTGACTCAAGAAGTTCACCATATTTACAAAAAAACCTAAATTTCTTGAAAGACATTGAAGAAGTTAAGAAAATAAAAACTGATACACTAGTGGCTATTGAATTTGTAGAAAATATTTTTAGCCGGCTATCCCAGTATGGACGAGTTAAACCAGGTTCATATGCCTCTGAAATAAACCATATCTCACTTGCTTTGCTTGATTTCTTGAGTGATTTAGAGCGAGTTGAAAACTCTTTGCAAGAATAACCCCCTAAAACGCCCTCTAAGCGATTTTAACATTCAGTAATATAAATTATCACCTTACCTAAAATAAACGAAAATAGGGCTATTCTCGTAGCTCTCAGCAACATATAAACACTAATATTCATAAATACTTAACTAAATCCCATACTTGCTTACTGATGTTAGAAAGGTATGATCATGAATATTACAGAATACAAAAAGAAAAACGGTACTATCGTGTACCGCTCAAGCGTTTATCTTGGAGTGGACAAACTGACTGGCAAGAAAGCACGGACAACCGTCACGGCTAGCACTAAAAAGGGTGTAAAAATCAAAGCTAGACAAGCACAACTAGAGTTTGAGAAAAACGGTCATTGTGTCAAAGAAAAACCAACCATCACAACTTACAAAGAACTTGTCGCTCTGTGGTGGGATAGCTACAAGAATACCATCAAGCCAAACTCCCAGCAATCCATGGAAGGTATTGTTAGACTTCATATTTTGCCCGTGTTTGGCGATTACAAGCTAGATAGGCTATCTACCCCTATCATCCAGCAACAAGTCAATAAGTGGGCTGACAACGCCAATAGAGGTGTCCAGGGTGCTTATGCCAATTACAGTTTTCTAAACAATATCAATCGCCGTATTCTTCAATATGGTGTGACTATGCAACTGCTGCAACATAACCCCGCCCGTGATGTTATTGTGCCACGTAAGCAGCAGAATAAAGAGCAAAAAGTCAAGTTCTTCAGCAATCAGGAATTGAAACAGTTTCTTGATTACCTGGATAGCTTGGATCAGTCAAATTATGGCGATTTCTTTGACTACGTTCTTTACAAGACTTTACTGGCCACTGGTTGCCGTATCGGTGAGGCTCTGGCGTTAGAATGGTCTGATATTGACTTAGATAGCGGTACAATTAGCGTAACAAAAACGCTCAATCGATACCAAGAAACGAATACCCCAAAATCTAAATCAGGGCTACGGGATATTGAAATAGACAAGGCTACTGTATTACTACTCAAGCAATATAAAAAGCGTCAGCAGGCTCAGGCTTGGAAGTTGGGGAGGTCTGTAAGTATTGTATTCACTCCATTTACTACCAAATACGCCTACGCTTGCCTACTCAGAAAAAGACTACAAAAGCATTTTAAGGCTGCTGGCGTTCCTGATATTAGTTTTCATGGTTTCCGCCATACTCACGCTACTATCATGCTATACGCTGGTATAGAGGCTAAGGACTTACAATATAGGCTAGGTCATTCTAATATCTCCATGACATTAAATACTTACGTTCACGCCACCAAAGAGGGCGCTAAAAAAGCCGTCTCAATCTTTGAGGCAGCTATCAGCAATCTATAAATAATAAGGGTGCCCCATTTTAGGGCTACCCTCTTACTATACCAAAAACAAGCTAGGGATAGCTAAAAGGGTAGTAAAATCAAAAAAAGCACCTTGGAATAACGCTCCAAAGTGCTTAGTATCAAGGCTTTACAGCCTATCATATTCAATAAAATATTACAACATTTTGTTGTAGAATTCAACGACAAGCGCTTCGTTGATTTCTGGGTGGATTTCATCACGTTCTGGAAGACGAGTAAGAGATCCTTCAAGTTTTTCAGCATCAAATGATACAAATGCTGGACGTCCAAGTGTTGCTTCAACTGCTTCAAGAATTGCTGGTACTTTAGCTGATTTTTCACGAACTGAAATCACTTGACCAACTTCCACACGGTATGATGGAATATCAACACGTTTACCATCTACAAGGATGTGACCATGGTTAACAAATTGACGAGCTTGACGACGAGTAGTTGCAAGACCAAGACGGTAAACAACGTTGTCCAAACGACGCTCTAAAAGAGTCATAAAGTTGAAACCAAGAGTTCCACCTTTAACTTTTGAAGCTTGTACGAACAAGTTACGGAATTGTTTTTCACCCATACCGTAAGTGAAACGTAATTTTTGCTTCTCAGCTAATTGCAAACCGTATTCTGAAAGTTTTGAACGGTTATTTGGTCCATGTTGACCTGGAACGTAGTTACGACGAGCAAGTTCTTTACCTGTACCTGTAAGAGACAAACCTAAACGACGGGCTTGTTTCCATGATGGTCCTGTATAACGTGACATAAAAATGTCCTCCTAAAAATAATATAATTTGTAGGAAATAACGTCTTAGAAGATCCTGATTCGTGCAGGAAATCTTCGCCTAAACAGCAAAGGTTACTTTTCTAGCTGACTTCCTGTTGACGAGCTTCATATCTTCCTGCTGTTATTTCACACAAATTACATTTTATCATATACCGATATATTTGTAAAGTTCTATCGTCTTTAATTTAGAGTAGTTTTTTAAAATTAGACTTATTTTCCTTTATGTTAAGCCCCATCAGTATAACTTTTCCATCCTTTAGCTCATGAAAAAACAGTCCACTGGACTGTTTTTTTAATCAAAATATCTAATTAGTGTTTTTTCTGTTAAAATATCTGAATATGTATATGACTCTACATAAGTATTATCAATAGCGCCAGGAACAGCAGCTTCATCTCGATACTCTACAATAAATAAAGAAGGATAGACTTCAATTAAGCGACCAACCTTGGTCTTTTCACGCTTACGGCCATTTTCTAGGGTCAACTCAACCTCTTGTCCCTCATGGTTTTTTATATCTTCCTTTATTTTCTTCATCTTAGCAACATCTGAAAATGCATCACTCATCTTTTTCTCCTATCTTTCTTCAAATTGTGCAATGCTAGAAAACTTGTTATATTCTTTTTGGAACATTAATTTGACTGTTCCTCGGGCACCAGCACGGTTTTTTTCCAAAATAACTTCAATTGTATTATCTACCACATGATCTGGATCATCTTTATCACTACGATCATAATAATCATCACGATATAAAAAAGCTACGATATCGGCATCTTGTTCAATTGACCCTGATTCTCGAATATCTGATAAAACTGGTCGCTTATCTTGGCGTTGCTCCACCCCACGCGATAATTGGCTCAGTGCAATAACAGGAACACGTAATTCTTTGGCCAAAATTTTAAGTTGTCGGGAGATATCAGAAACTTCTTGTTGACGATTTTCTGGCTTTGTCCCAGTAATCAGTTGTAAATAATCAATGACAATTAAACCTAGACCACCCACTTCTTTTTCTAATTTACGCGCTCTAGCACGGATTTCAGTAATCTTTATCCCTGGAGTATCATCGATATAGATCGGAGCTTCTGCCAAGTTCCCCTGTGCAATGGTCAAACTTTGCCACTCCTCCTCTGTTAACTGCCCTGTTCGTAAGTGATGAGCGTCAACAAGACCTTCAGATGCCAACATACGATCAACCAGACTTTCTTTTCCCATTTCCAAAGAAAATATAGCCACAGGTTGTCTCATTTTAGTCCCAACATTTTGAGCGATATTCAACACAAAAGCAGTCTTACCGACAGCTGGACGTGCCGCTAGAATAATCAACTGATCAGGGTGTAAACCTGTTGTAATCTTATCTAAATCTCTGAATCCTGTCGGTAATCCAGTGACATCAGATGTTTGTTGAGCTCGAATTTCTAAATTTTCATAGTTGATGGCTAACACTTCTGAGATTTTACTAAAGCCACTCTTATTGCTTTTCTCATTGATATCAATCAGAGATTTCTCTGCCCCTGATATAATATCCTCTGAGGGTGTTGTCGCATCATAAGCTTGGTTGACAGATTCTGTCAACTTACTAATGATGTTGCGCAACATTGCTTTTTCTGCAACAATCTTAGCATAATATTCTGCATTGGCACTTGTAGGCACGCTATTGACAATCTCTAAAAGATAAGTCATACCTCCAATATTCTGTAAATCATCTTGATTACTTAAAATTGTTCGAATTGTCAAAGCATCAATCGCATCATCACGTTCGCTTAGAGTAATCATCGCTTCAAAGATGATCCTATGTGCGTACTTATAAAAATCCTTAGGCTCAATGTATTCTCGTACCGTAATTAACTTATCAGGTGATATAAATATAGACCCCAAAACAGACTGCTCTGCCAGTAAATCTTGAGGCGGAATACGGACATCAAGTGTCTGTTCAGACAAGCTTGTCACCTCCTAATCATTTCATAAGTTTACGCTTGGTTGACACGTATATTGATAACCCCTTCAACCTCTTTATGGATTTTCACCGGAACATCAATTAATCCAATAGCACGAATAGGTTGTTCAACCTTAATATGACGCTTATCAAGCTTAATCCCAAATTGCTTAGCCAATTCTTCAGCAATTTTCTTAGCGGTAATAGACCCAAAGGTTCTACCATCAGGACCAACTTTTTCTGTAAACTGAACTAGGGTTTCCTCTTTTTCCAACAAGGCTTTGATTTCTTTAGCTTCTGCTAGCAACTCTGCTTCTGCTTTCTCTTGAGACTTTTGTTTACCACGCAATTCTCCAATTGCTTGACTGGTTGCCTCTTTGGCAAGATTTTTCTTAATAAGGAAATTTTGAGCATATCCTGTTGGAACTTCTTTTACTTCTCCTTTTTTTCCTTTACCTTTAACATCTTGTAAAAAAATAACTTTCATTTTTATGACTCCTTATATTGATAATCTGATCTTATCTTTGTTACTAATATCTCTCGAACTTGCTCAATCGTCTCGCCGTCAATCTGACAGGCAGCTAAATTAAAGTGACCGCCGCCACCAAGATCTTCCATAATCCTTTGGACATTGATTTTACTTCGACTTCGAGCTGAAATGGCGACTTGCCCTCTATTATTACGTGTCAGGACAAAACTAGCTTCTATTCCTGACATCTCTAGCATCGTGTCTGCTGCTTTGCTAGCAATGACATTAGTGTAAACTTTATCATCATGACCACTTGCAACAATAATATTAGGAACGATACGCTCTCCTTGTAAAATTAATTCATTAATTGAACGGTATTCTTCAAAGTCAACAGCCGAGATATTTTGAATTTCCACACTATCACTGCCATTAGCCCTAAGATAACTGGCGACATCAAAGGTGCGACTAGTGACACGTGTCGTAAAGTTCTTCGTGTCAAGCATAATTCCTGCCATCAAAACGCTAGCCTGTACCTTACTAAGCTTGTTGATTTGTGCATTTTGAAATTGGATTAACTCCGTCACTAACTCACTGGCACTACTAGCACCACTTTCTATAAACGTCAATACGGCCTGACTTGGAAAGTCTTTATCACGTCTATGGTGGTCCACCACAATAACCTGCGTGAATTTCCTGTAAAATTCCTCTGAGAGTGTTAATTGGATTTTAGAATGATCAACCATAATGAGTAAAGATTCTTTGGTTACCTTACTCATGGCATCTTCCACTGTTATAAGATGACTTTTGGCATCGGCCATCAAACGTCCTAAGGCTTTCCTAATATCTGAAGTTAATTCGTTTGGATTATAAACAGTGTAAACTTTGTCAATGATATTAGAAGCAAAAAAATCCATCCCCACAGCAGATCCTAAAGCATCCATATCTAAATTTCTATGACCAACAATAAAAACAGAATCCACAGATCTGATACGATCAGAAATTGCAGTCATCATCGCTCGAGTTCGAGTTCGAGAGCGTTTAACCGTTGACACAGTACCACCACCAAAGTAAAGTAACTCTTTGTGCTCTCCAACTTCTTTGACAACAGCTTGATCCCCGCCTCTAACTAGGGCCATATTGAGATTTTCCAAAGCTACTCTGCCAATCGTATCGTGTTGATGATCGCCATAAGAAACCCCTATACTCAGGGTTAAAGGAAGATTTTGCTCTTGAGAAGCATTTCTAAATTGCTCTATTAAGGCAAATTTTCCATTAATTAAATCATCTAAGACACCATAAGACGTGAAAAAATAGAATCGGTCCATATTAACCCGTCTATAAAAAATATCCTTTGATTTAGAAAAGCTTGAAATAAAATTGGCAATGAAACTATTGATTTGAGAGACTTCCGCATCTGATAATTCTTCAGTTAAGTCATCGTAATTATCTATAGAAATAATCCCAATAACTGGTCTTGCAAACCTTAACTGAGTGCTAACCTTAGCATCAACAGTGCTATCAAAAAAATAAAATAAACCAGATGACTCATCTAAATTCGTCAGATAGTAATTTTTTCCAACTCTAATGCGCTGATTACTGGCATGGGCACGTTTACTTTTAATCAAGCGACTAATGCTTTGACTATTAAATTTACCGTCGTCATTAGAAAATATGAGCTGAGCATAGGGATTAAACCACTCCACTGCATAAGTCTCTGGATGGAATTTAATGACGCCCACAGGCATGGTATCTAATAAGTTTTTTAAACTAACCTCTGTCTCATCATTAAGGCGTTCTATTTGCTCTATTTCATTCCACTCATATGTTGTTTTTTGATAGTAAAGCAAATAAATTAATGTTGCTAGGGCTAAAAAAACAACAAAAAGAAGACCTATCTTTGAAGATATTATCAAGCTAAAAATTGCTACGATACCAAACAAAATCATACCAATCATAATCAATTGAATGGTGTCAAAACGAATCTTTTTCATTTATCCTACCTCTTAACTAGCAATTATAACATAAAATTGCCTTAAAATAGATTACAATTGCATGTTAAGTGAGATCCATCAATTCTTCCGACGCGCTTTATTATTCCCTTCTAAATAAACCATCAAGATAGAAATATCTGCTGGATTGACCCCAGAAATTCGACTGGCTTGACCAATGGTCTCAGGATTGATTTTCTTAAACTTCTGACGTGCTTCTGTTGCAATCGAGTCAATTGCATCCCAATCAATATTGCTTGGAATACGCTTTTCTTCCATACGCTTCATCTTTTCAACCTGATCTAAGGCCTTATTGATATAGCCCTCATATTTAATTTCTGTTTCAATTAGTTCAATGAGCTTTGCATCTAGATCCTCAGCTGCAGGGCCAACAAAAGAAACCACATCTTGGTATTTCACTTCTGGACGTCGCATAAATTCTTTAGCTGTTACAGCATCAGCTAGGGGTTTAAAGCCCATTTCTTCCACTTTTTTATTAGTTGCTGCGACAGGTTTTAATTTTATAGATTCTAGGCGATTAAGCTCATTATCAAATTGGTTCTTCTTAATTTCAAAGTGTGTCCAACGCTGATCATCAACCAGACCAACCTGACGACCAATAGGGGTAAGGCGCATATCTGCATTATCATGGCGAAGAATCAAGCGATACTCTGCTCGACTAGTTAAGAGGCGGTAAGGCTCCAGTGTCCCTTTTGTCACCAAATCATCAATCATCACACCAATGTAAGCATCACTACGTTTTAAAATTAACTCTGGTTTGCCTTGAACTTTCAGGGCTGCATTAATCCCAGCAATCAAACCTTGACCTGCTGCCTCTTCATAACCTGATGTGCCATTCGTTTGTCCTGCTGTAAAAAGACCAGACACTAGCTTAGTCTCTAAAGTTGCACGCAACTGATGAGGTAGAATGATATCATATTCTATTGCATATCCGGTACGCATCATTTCAGCTTTTTCCAAGCCTTTAATAGAGTGGAGCAACTCCTTTTGTACGTCTTCTGGTAAACTCGTGGAAAGTCCTTGGACATAAATTTCTTCAGTATCCCGTCCTTCTGGCTCTAAAAAGAGTTGGTGGCGTTCCTTATCTGCGAATCGAACAATCTTGTCCTCAATAGATGGACAGTAACGTGGGCCAACCCCTTTTACGATTCCTGAAAACATGGGAGCACGATGCAGATTATTATTGATGATATCATGACTATTTTGATTAGTGTAAGTCAACCAGCAAGGCACTTGGTCTGTAACATAATCTTCGTCTTTTGATAAAAATGAAAAATGATTTGGTGTTTCATCTCCTGGTTGAATTTCTGTAACACTGTAATCAATCGAGCTAGCTTTAATCCTTGGAGGTGTCCCTGTTTTGAAACGCCCAATTTCAAAGCCTAAGTCACGAAGATTATCAGCTAATGTCACAGACGCTAAACTGTTATTGGGACCTGAAGCATATTTCAAGTCTCCTAAAATAATTTCTCCTCGAAGAGCGGTTCCTGTCGTTACAACAACTGCTTTAGCTGAAAAATATTGGTTCGTTGCTGTTCTAATCCCAATAGCTTTACCATCTTCCACTAAAATTTCATCTACCATCGTTTGACGAAGAGTTAGGTTCTCTTGATTTTCAACTGTACGTTTCATACTAAGAGCATAAAGTGCCTTATCAGCTTGGGCACGAAGCGCACGAACTGCTGGACCTTTGCCAGTATTTAACATTTTCATTTGAATGTAAGTTTTATCGATATTTTTGCCCATCTCTCCACCCAAGGCATCGATTTCACGAACAACAATCCCTTTAGCTGATCCTCCAATCGAAGGATTACAAGGCATAAACGCCAACATATCAATATTAATCGTTGCTAATAGAGTCTTACACCCCATTCGACTAGCAGCCAGGCTAGCTTCAACACCTGCATGTCCTGCACCGATTACAATAACATCATAATCTTCAGTAAATGTATATGTCATATTTTCCTCTTTTCTAATATTTCATCAAGATATGGAACTAAGTTTTTCTTATTTTTATCGCTAGGGGCTAACCATAGAAAATCTGTATGCTCTTCTGGGTCAAGAAAAATGGTTTTGGGCTGTTCAAGAAGCTTCACTTCATAGACCAGCCTTGTAAACACCGTCTGTTTTTCTTCATCAAACTGACTATCTTCATGGATAATGATCAGATTTTCCTTTTCTATCGAAATACCTGTTTCTTCAAAACACTCTCTCACTGCAGCATCACGAGGTAACTCATTCTCCTCAACACGACCACCCGGAATATCCCAATATCGAGGAAAAACGTTGGGTTTACCACGCTTAATCTGCGAACGCTGAATAATCAAGTGACTGTCTGCAACAGTCAGCAAGACATGGGCAATCAATTTAACAGGCATGGTTTCCTCCGCTACTTTAGTTGTCTTTGTTCATAAAATGCTTTAGTTGTCCGTCCCATTTGGCTAGCTCGGTCTTAAGAAAGGATGGATTGAGAGCCAGTTTCTCTAAGTCCGCAAAAGCAACCCATTCACACTGGCGAACAGAATTCCCTTCTTCCAGATTGGTAGCTGGATTAGACAGTGGGGTAACTATATAGAGAAATTCAATCTGATGATAGGATTTCTCCTGTAAGGTGAACTGATTTTCAACGATGAAAGCTAGTGATCCAACCTCCACATCAATTCCGATTTCTTCTTTCATTTCCCGCAGGACAGCCTCTTCCGTCGTTTCACCAAGCTGAATAGCTCCACCTAAGGTGTAATATTCCCCCTCAGGTGACTTAACAAGATATAACTTCTCATCTTGTACCACCAAGCCCGTCGCCCGAACACCGAAGATTTGATTGTCATGTCTCGTTCTGAAATCCATCTTCTCTCCCCAATCGCAAAAAATAGCCAAAACTCTCGAAAATTGCAGGACAAAAAGCCTACAATTCCCATGAGCTTTGACCATCATGATGATTGTTACTCTTATTCTATCAAAAGATTTGTAGAATTTCAAATCTGGTGTTACGTTAACGTTTCAATATATTCTAAGCCCCAAGCCTCAACAGCATCCAGCACCGAACGAAATTTTTCGCCCATTTCAGTCAAGCTATACTCTACACGAGGGGGGACTTCTGCATAGACCGTGCGACTAATAATGCGATCCTCCTCCAATTGTCTAAGGTGCCTTGTTAACATGGTTTGAGTAATACCTGGAATCAGTCGCTGTAATTCATTGAAGCGTTTCGTTCCTGTACTGAGTTGATAGATAATCACCAATCCCCACTTACCAGTCAAGACTTTTTGTGTTGTTGCAAAAGGACAAATACCGTATTCACTAACTTTTTTTCAAAAAACTTCTCCTTTATTTATCACAATAGTATCACTTTTGATACCAACAAATGCAAAAGTACCTACTTGCATAATTGACTACTTCCACTATAATTGTACTATATCAAAAAAATTGGAGGACATCAAATGTCAACAAACTTGGAAATTTTTAATGCCTATAACAATGCTCTCATCGCTGGTGATTTTGCAGCTCTTTTTGAAACTATGGCAGATGACATTATCTGGCATCAACCCGGAAATCATTTAATATCTGGTGCTAAAATTGGTAAAGAAGTACTCGGAGCACATCTAGCAACTTTCGCCGAAAAAACAAATGGAACTTTCAAAGTAGTGACAAACTGGGTGTCCGATAATGATACTCTCGTTGCCGCTAACGTAACATTCCTCGGTACTCGAACAGATGGTGAAGAACTAAACATGAATGGTATCGATCTTTTCCGTATGGAAGA
>CAMCQB010000031.1 GCA_945876895.1 uncultured Streptococcus sp. | reverse complement strand
AAGCCTTCCTTGTCAGCATCTAAAATGGCAACCAAGCTAACCTCTGGCACATCAATTCCTTCACGTAAAAGGTTAATCCCGATAAGAACATCAAATATCCCAAGGCGTAAATCACGGATAATCTCTGTTCGCTCCAAGGTTTTGATGTCCGAATGCATATACTTAACCTTGACTCCCATCTCTTTGAGATAATCTGTCAGGTCTTCCGCCATCTTTTTAGTCAGGGTGGTGATAAATGTGCGCTCTCCTTTTGCGACACGCTCATTAATTTCACCTAACAGGTCATCCATTTGTCCCATAGTAGGACGAACCTCAACCTCTGGGTCCAACAAACCTGTTGGGCGAATAATCTGCTCAATAATGGTATCAGTTTGTTCCATCTCATAGTCACCAGGAGTTGCAGACACATAGACAATCTGATGAACATGACTTTCAAACTCTTCTCGACGTAGCGGTCTATTATCTAGTGCTGATGGCAAACGAAAACCATAGTTAACCAACATTTCCTTACGAGAGCGGTCACCATTATACATTCCTTTGATTTGCCCCATAGTCATATGACTCTCGTCAATCATAATAAGAAAATCTTCTGGGAAAAAATCAAGTAGAGTATAGGGAGGCTCACCCTCACTTCGCCCATCCATATGACGAGAATAATTTTCAACCCCATTGGTATAGCCCATCTCACGTAACATCTCGATGTCATAGTCTGTTCGTTGTTTAAGGCGTTGAGCTTCCAGAAGCTTTCCTTCTTTTTCAAATAACTTCAACTGCTCCTCAAGTTCAGTTTGAATTTTAGCAATTGCAGTTTCCATATGCTCGTCATTGGTCACAAAGTGGGTCGCAGGAAAAATCGCAAGATGATCCACCTCTCCCAAAACTTGTCCTGTCAGTGATTCAATCTCACAAATACGATCAATTTCATCACCAAAAAATTCAACGCGAAAAGCATGCTCATCTCGAGAAGCTGGAAAAATTTCAACCACATCTCCGCGCACACGAAAACGCCCACGCTGAAAGTCAATATCATTACGCTCAAATTGAATATCAACCAAATCATTTAATAGCTGATCTCTAGAAATATCAAGCCCAGGACGGAGACTAACCACACTGTCTGAATATTCCTTAGGTGACCCTAAACCATAAATACAAGAGACAGATGCCACAACAATAACATCATTGCGCTCTAAAAGAGCTGATGTGGCTGAGTGGCGCAATTTATCAATCTCATCATTCACAGAGCTATCCTTTTCAATATAGGTATCACTTGATGGCACATAGGCTTCTGGCTGATAATAGTCATAATAAGACACAAAATACTCTACAGCATTTTCTGGAAAAAACTCTTTAAATTCACTATAGAGCTGACCGGCAAGCGTTTTATTGTGAGCGATAACGAGAGTCGGTTTATTGACCTGTGCAATCACTTGACTCATGGTGTAGGTTTTACCCGTACCAGTTGCACCTAGTAAGATTTGAGCCTTTTCGCCCCCCTCAATATTTTCCACCAAGGTTTTAATCGCCTGAGGCTGATCACCTGATGGGGCATATTTTGATACTAATTTAAAAGTATTGTCATCTCTTCTATCTATCATTTTTTCTATCCTTCATACTTACTTTCTTCTATTTTACCACATCAGTAAAAAAAGGTTGAGCTCTATAGCTCAACCTGTTAATTAATTGATATATCGTAGCTAGTTTCTATCATCATCAACATGAATATTCCAATTAGCTTAGTACTACAACCATATCAAACCAATATTTTCAAGCTATTTTATCATTTTTTACTACCGATAAAAATAAGCGACTATCACCTAAAACCTAACAAATCCATGTTAGGTTTTATTACATAACAAGGTTTGAGATTTGAATTCTATACCTTTTTTTGATATAATGAAGAGTATTTTTTATATAGAAGGAGAATAACATGAAGAAAAAGCTTACAGCTTTTATGCTAACGATGTTATCAGTATTCTTTATGTTTGGCGGAAAAGCTAGCGCTGAAACCATTAAAATCGTTTCAGATACTGCTTATGCCCCATTCGAATTTAAAGATTCTGACCAAGTTTACAAAGGAATTGATGTAGACATTATCAAAAAAGTTGCCGAACTGCAAGGTTGGGACTACGATATGACTTTCCCAGGCTTTGATGCAGCCGTTAACGCTGTTCAATCAGGGCAAGCTGATGCACTTATGGCTGGTACAACCGTCACAGAGGCGCGTAAGAAAGTCTTTACTTTCTCAGACACTTATTACGATACAGCTGTTGTCATCTACACCCGTAGTGATAATAAGATCTCAAGTTATGAAGAGTTAAAAGGAAAAGTTGTCGGCGTGAAAAACGGAACAGCTGCGCAATCTTTCCTTGAGGAAAACAAGGATAAATACGGCTATACACTCAAAACATTTGACACAAGTGATTTGATGAACAATAGCCTTGACTCTGGTTCGATTGATGCCGCTATGGATGATGAACCAGTGGTTCAATACGCTATCAAGCAAGGAAAAGCCTACGCTATTAATATGGATGGTGAAAAAGTAGGTAGCTTTGCCTTTGCCGTAAAAAAAGGAAGCAAGTACGAGTACTTAGTTGATGAGTTCAACGAAGCCCTCTCTCAAATGAAGGAAGATGGTACATTAGAGGAGATCATTAGCCAATGGACAGGAGAAACAACTACTTCTGCTGTTCCTGAAACGAGCACTGCTAGCGGACAAAAAGCTACACCCGTAAAAGACGTTTATAAAATCGCTAGTGATTCTTCATTTGCACCATTTGTGTTCCAAGATGATAGTAACAAATACACTGGTATTGATATGAGCCTAATTAATGCGATTGCTAAAGATCAAGGATTTACTCTAGATATTAGTAACCCAGGCTTTGATGCTGCGGTCAACGCCGTGCAATCTGGTCAAGCTGATGGTATGATCGCTGGTATGTCCATCACAGACGAACGTAAAGAGACATTTGATTTCTCAGATCCTTACTATACTGCCAATGCGATTATTGGGGTTAAGAAAAATAGTTCTATCAAATCTTATGAGGATTTAAAAGGAAAAACCGTTGGTGTTAAAAACGGAACAGCCTCTCAAACTTTCCTTGAAGAAAACAAGGACAAGTATGGTTATAAAATCAAGACTTTTGCAGATGCGTCACCAATGTATGATAGCCTAAAGGCTGGTTCTGTTGATGCTGTCATGGATGACGAACCAATTATCAAATACGCTATCAAACAAGGACAAGACCTTGCAACACCTATTGAGGGAACTCCTGTAGGCGAATATGGTTTTGCCGTGAAAAAAGGATCAAATCCTGAATTGATTGAAATGTTCAATAATGGTCTTGCAAATCTTAAAGCTAGTGGTAAGTACGAAGAGATTCTCAACCAATATCTCGCAGATAGCTCAAGTTCAACAAGTACTAAAACTGCTGATGAAACAACAATTTGGGGACTCCTCTCAAATAACTATAAACAATTGCTTTCAGGTCTCGGGACTACAGTAGCCCTTGCGCTTGTATCATTTGCCCTTGCACTTATTGTCGGAATCATCTTTGGTATGATGAGTGTTAGCCCTGTTAAAGCACTCCGTATTATTTCAGCAATTTTTGTCGATGTGGTTCGTGGTATCCCACTCATGATTGTAGCAGCTTTCATCTTCTGGGGAATTCCAAACTTACTTGAATCGATTACTGGACAACAAAGCCCAATTAACGACTTTGTTGCAGGGACAATCGCCCTCACTCTAAATGGTGGTGCCTATATTGCAGAGATTGTCCGCGGAGGAATTGAGGCTGTCCCATCTGGACAAATGGAAGCTAGCCGAAGCTTAGGTATTCCTTACAATACAACAATGCGTAAGGTCATCCTTCCTCAAGCCTTTAAATTAATGCTTCCAAACTTTATCAACCAGTTTGTAATCTCACTAAAAGATACGACTATTATCTCAGCGATTGGTCTTGTAGAGTTATTCCAGACAGGTAAGATTATCATTGCACGTAACTACCAATCATTCCGTATGTATGCGATCTTGGCAGTTCTCTACCTTGTAATCATTACCCTTCTCACACGACTAGCAAAACGCTTAGAAAAGAGAGTGAAATAATGGCAGAATTGAAAATTGATGTACAAGATTTACATAAATCCTATGGAGAAAATGAAGTCTTAAAGGGTATCGATGCTAAATTTTACGAAGGAGATGTGGTTTGTATTATTGGACCTTCAGGTTCTGGTAAATCTACCTTCCTTCGTACCCTTAACCTTCTTGAAACCATTACCAGTGGTAAAGTTGTTGTTGATGGCTATGAGTTATCTGATCCTTCAACCAATGTCGATAAAGCGCGTGAAAACATCGGGATGGTGTTCCAACACTTTAATCTTTTCCCACATATGACGGTACTAGATAATATTACATTTGCTCCTATCGAACTTGGTAAACAATCTAAAGCTGAGGCTGAAAAACTCGGGATGGAATTACTTGAAAAAGTAGGCCTTGCTGATAAAGCAGAAGCTTATCCAGATAGCTTATCTGGTGGTCAAAAACAACGTGTAGCGATTGCGCGAAGTTTAGCTATGAACCCAGATATCATGCTATTTGACGAACCTACTTCAGCACTAGACCCTGAGATGGTTGGAGATGTTCTTAATGTTATGAAAGATCTTGCTGAACAAGGCATGACCATGTTGATTGTAACTCACGAAATGGGCTTTGCCCGTCGTGTAGCCAATCGCGTTATCTTTACAGATGGTGGTCAATTTATTGAAGATGGCACACCTGAACAAATCTTTGACAACCCACAACATCCACGTTTACAAGATTTCTTAAATAAAGTTTTAAATGCATAATTAAAATAGAGTGGTTAGACCACTCTATTTTTTTATATAAAAATACTGGGATGCCTAGATAGGTATCCCAGTAACTTAATCACCTGTTTCTTTTTGCTTATCTCTTTCTAAACGCAAACGTCGGTTAGGATTAAGGGTATTAAAGAGTTCCTCTAGTTTTTCAGCATTCCAAACATCTGCTGCTGAAACAAAATTGCCATCTTTATCTTTAAACGATATCGGCTTATCTCCCATAAAAAACTCCTTTTATGATTTTAATCTACAAATTCAAACTCAAAGTTACCAATACGGACAATGTCACCGTCTTTAGCACCACGCTCACGAAGAGCTTCATCAACTCCCATACCACGCAGTTGGCGGGCGAATTTCATAATAGACTCATCACGTTCCATGTTGGTCATGATAAAGAGTTTCTCAAGTTTTTCACCTGATAACACCCATGAAGCATCATCATCACGCGAAATTTCAAACGGTTTCGTTTCTTCATTAAAGCCATAATAAACTTCTTCTTCCATGTCTGTTTCATCATACAGAAGAAATTCGTCTGTTTGATCCAACAATTCTGCTGTGGCATCTAAAAGATTATCTAAACCACGTTTAGAGATACCTGAAATAGGGAAAATTAGTGGTAATTCTTCGAACTCGTCATAATTGGCTGCAAGTTTTTCTTTAAACTTCACTAAATTTTCTTCTGCCTCTGGCATATCCATCTTATTGGCAACAATAATTTGAGGACGCTCCATCAAGCGTAAATTATAGGTTTCAAGCTCATTATTGATGGCCAGATAATCCTCATAAGGATCTCGCCCTTCACTTGCAGACATGTCAATAACATGTAAAATTACTCTTGTTCGCTCAATATGACGAAGAAATTGTGTCCCTAAACCGACTCCTTGACTGGCCCCTTCAATCAAACCTGGTAGGTCAGCCATAGCAAAACTCTCACCTGATTTGGTACGAACCATCCCTAAATTAGGCACAATGGTTGTGAAGTGATAGGCTCCGATCTTTGGTTTAGCAGCTGAAACAACACTAAGGAGGGTTGATTTACCAACAGAAGGGAAGCCAACGAGCCCCACATCCGCTAAAATTTTCAGCTCCAACTGTAATTCGCGCTCCTCACCTGGTTCACCATTTTCAGCAATTTCAGGCGCTGGATTTTTAGGAGTTGCAAAACGGATATTACCACGACCTCCACGGCCTCCACGAGCAATCACAAACTCTTGTCCATGTTCAACAAGGTCTGTAATCACTTTTCCTGTCACGTGATCACGAACAGTTGTTCCTTGTGGCACGCGTACAATGAGATTTTCAGCTCCTTTACCATGCATGCCTTTGGTCATCCCCTTTTCACCAGACTGGGCTTTAAAGTGGCGATTATAACGGAAATCCATAAGAGTGCGTAATCCTTCATCTACTACAAAAATCACATCACCTCCGCGACCTCCATCACCTCCCCATGGGCCTCCATTGGGAACATACTTTTCACGGCGAAAAGCCACCATGCCATCGCCACCACGACCAGCCTTAACTGAAATTTTGGCTGTATCTAAAAACATACTCATTATTTTACCTTTTCTTTCTTACAGATAAAAAACGCTCGTAAGCGTTTTTTCATTGTTAAAATGCACTAAGCGCCCCAAGGACAAGTCCACCAACGGTAATGATTACCATCAAAACAACAACCACTAGGGTTAGTTTTTCGAATGCTGTTTTTTTGCGTGGACCATTGTCACCAAATGCCATAGTTATACCTCTTCTATATAATGAACTTCTTCCTACTATATTATCATGATTTCTGATGCTTTTCAAACCAAAAGGCACAAAAAAACTTGAGAAATTCTCAAGTCTTCAATGTTAAATGCCGATTTCGTTTCGCACAACATCAGCAATAGTATCAACATAATAGTTAACAGCTTCGTCAGTTGGAGCTTCTGCCATCACACGTAAAAGAGGTTCTGTACCACTTGGTCTCACTAAGATACGACCGTTTCCTGCCATCTCCTCTTCCATTTTAGTAATAATTTCAGCAATCGCAGGGACAGCCATAGCTTTGTCTTTCATACTATTTTCAACACGGATATTAACTAATTTTTGAGGATAAATAGTAACTTCTGATGCTAATTGAGAAAGTGATTTTCCTGTCTCTTTCATCACCTTAGTTAATTGAATAGCAGTTAATTGACCATCACCAGTTGTGTTGTAATCCATAATAATAACGTGTCCAGATTGCTCGCCACCAAGATTATAGCCTTTTTGACGCATTTCTTCGACAACGTAGCGATCACCAACAGCTGTTACAGCTTTATCAATTCCTTCACGATCCAAAGCTTTGTGGAAGCCAAGATTTGACATAACTGTTGTCACAATTGTATTTTTGGCCAAAACACCTTGTTTTGCCATATATTTCCCAATAATGAACATGATACGATCACCATCTACAATTTGGCCGTTCTCATCAACAGCAATGAGACGATCGCTATCACCATCAAAAGCTAATCCGATGGAAGCTCCTGATTCTAAGACTTTTTCCTGTAATTTTTCGGGATGTGTTGATCCTATACCATCATTGATATTCAAACCATTTGGTTTCTCTCCAATCACTGAAATATCAGCATTTAAATCCAAAAAAATATCACGAGCAGTTGTACTTGCAGCACCATTGGCGGTATCAAGCGCTACTTTCATACCATCTAAATCAACTCCTGTAGAAGCTAAAAAAGCGGTATATTTGCGAAGCCCTTCTGGGTATTCAACGACTGTTCCTAAACCTTCTGCACTCGGACGAGGAAGAGAGTCGTTTTCTGCATCCAACAACTCTTCAATCTCTGCTTCCAAGGCATCATCTAATTTAAAGCCGTCTCCTGCAAAAAATTTAATGCCATTATCTAAGGCAGGATTATGACTGGCTGAAATCATCACACCAGCACTAGCCCCTTCAGTGCGTACAAGATACGAAACTCCAGGAGTTGCTAAAACACCAAGCTTATATACCTCAATACCAACTGAAAGTAAACCTGCAATCAAGGCAGATTCTAACATTTCACCAGAGATGCGAGTATCTCTAGCAACAAAAACACGTGGACGCTCTGTTTCATGTTGGCTTAAAACATAGCCTCCAAAACGACCTAATTTAAATGCTAATTCTGGTGTCAGCTCAACATTTGCCTCACCACGTACACCGTCTGTTCCAAAATATTTTCCCATAATTGATAGCGCTAAATGCGCCTCCTTCCGTAAATTCTTATTAAGACTATTTCTTCTTAGTGATTAACTTAACATCAATTTCACTAGGTGAAATGGTGACATTTTCCATTTCTAGCTTTACTTTTTTCACAGTATCCTTCGTGACATCTGAAATATCTAAAGTAGCTGGAATACTTGTAATCTGGTCAAGAATATCTTGATTTGCTGAAATCGTCACCGTTGGAGTTGATAATTCATAATAGATGTCCGACAAACTATTGTCCATTTGCCCCGTTAAATCTAAGCTGACAGGAACTTCTTTTGTCAATTTTTCCACAACGACACTTAACTTAGCTTTAGCAGGATCAATAATCGACGGTAGAATCGTTCCATTAGCTGCCACTGCTTGAAGTGTCACTTTTTTTGAATAATTCTCACTTAAAGGTGATTGGCTATCGATACGAGCAACCACATGATCAATTTGATCAATCGTTGCTTCGTCACTTGTAACCGTCACTTCTTTAATATCAGTTGATATTGATTTTAAAGCGTATCCTTCCGCTATCTGATCATCTGAAACTTCTCCAACAACAGAAAATGTTTTAGATTTCTTTTTACCAACTGTTACTGTTATTTTAGAAGGTGTCGCTGTAGCAGTCATTTCATCAGGCAAATCTTTAATCTGTAGGGGTACCTTAACAGTACCTGTTTCAATATCTTTTAAATCAGCGACGACTTTAAACTTTCTCGTATCACTATTAATCTCTGAATCCAACTTTACACGATTAGTCGATGTTAAATAAACCTTGGTTTCATAGGAATACCCACTAATAAAATAGCGGTCACTGTCATACTTAATGTCAATTGGGACCTCTGTCAAAGTATGCGTGTAAGTTTCTGTTACCCGACTAATTTGAGTACCTGCTTGATTATACTGATTATAAGAAGCTGTAAAAAATAAGATCAAGGAAAAAAAGATCGAAACAATCGCATAAAGTAGTCTTGGGCTTCTTAGTTTATTTAACACGTCTTGATCCTCCCAAAACTCTAGATAGTAAAGATGGTCTTTTTCTATCTTTTATAAGGATTTCACTCAAAGCTTCTTGAAATTCCTCTTTAGACAAGTCATGTCTAAAATAGCCTTTATAGGTCAAGGAAATGGCCCCTGTCTCCTCTGACACAATGAAGGTTAAAGCATCAGAGTTCTCAGACAAGCCGATAGCTGCTCGGTGACGTGTACCAAACTCCTTAGAAATCGTTGAAGACTCCGACAAGGGCAAATAAGAGCAAGCCGAAGCAATTTTATTTCCCTTAATAATCACTGCACCGTCATGCAAAGGTGTGTTAGGAATAAAAATGTTGATTAATAGTTCACTGCTAACATTTGCATCTAGTTTAATACCTGTTGAGATATACTCTTGTAGGGTTTGAGTGCGTTCGATAGAAACTAAAGCACCTATTTTTCTTGGACTCATGTAACTAACAGCTTTCATAAAGTGTTCAATTAAACGCTCTTCATCTGATAAATTATTTCTAGGGTTAAAGATATGAGTCGTACGGCCAAATTTTTCAAGTAAGGTACGAATCTCAGGAGCAAAAATTACAACTCCTGCAATGACACCGTAGGTGATAACCTGATTCATTAACCATGAAATCGTTACAAAACCTACAAAATCTGCTACAAACTTTAAAAAAACAAACAAAACAACTCCTTGAACCAGAGCCATAATTTTAGTTCCAATCAAAGCTTTTATAAAACGATATAAGAGCCAAGCTACTAATAAGATATCAATAACATTGATCACAATACCCATAGGGGTATCAAACAGGGATTGCCAAAATCTTGCATCAATTTGAAATAATGGCACAACTCGCTCCTTTCTACATAACATCATGATTTAAAAATCTACACGTCTCATTATAACATACTAAAAGGAATTTTTCCTTTTAATATCCTGAAACTTTATGATAAAATGGTGCTATGACAATAAAAACATTTTTAGGAATAGCAGCTGGAAAATCAGCACATTTTATTTTAAGTAAACTTGGAAGAGGATCAACTTTACCTGGTAAAATTGCTCTTCAGTTTGACAATCATATTTTAAATCATATTGCCAAGGACTATGAGATCGTGGTGGTAACAGGAACAAATGGTAAAACCTTAACAACCGCTCTTACAGTTGGAATTCTAAAAGAGGCATTTGGTGAGGTGGTGACAAATCCTAGTGGAGCTAATATGATCACAGGAATCACGTCAACCTTTTTGACAGCAAAAAAAGCTAAGTCTGGTAAAAAAATCGCTGTCCTTGAAATTGACGAGGCAAGTCTCCCAAAAATCACACAATACATCACGCCAAGTCTTTTCGTCTTTACCAACATTTTCCGTGATCAGATGGATCGTTATGGAGAAATCTATACCACATACGATATGATTTTAAAAGGTGCTCAAAATGCCCCTGAAGCTACGATTTTAGCTAATGGAGATAGCCCACTTTTCAACTCCAAAGAAGTCATTAATCCAGTCCAGTACTATGGTTTTGATACCGAAAAAGGGCAACCTCAACTTGCTCACTATAACACAGAAGGAATCCTATGTCCACGCTGCCAACATATCCTCACCTATCGCCTTAATACCTATGCCAATCTAGGTGATTATATTTGTGAGCATTGTGGTTTTGAGCGTCCTCAACTGGACTACGCTTTAACACGTTTAACCAAGATTACCAATACCAGTTCTGAGTTTGTGATTGATGGACAAGACTATAAAATCAATGTTGGTGGACTTTACAACATCTATAATGCTCTTGCAGCTGTTTCCGTCGCAGAATTCTTCGGTGTCTCACCTGATCAAATTAAAGCTGGATTTGACAAGAGTCGTGCTGTCTTTGGTCGTCAGGAAACCTTTAAAATTGGGGATAAAGATTGTACCTTGGTATTGATTAAAAATCCAGTTGGAGCTAGTCAAGCCCTAGATATGATTAAATTAGCACCTCATCCATTTAGTTTGTCGGTCTTGCTGAATGCCAACTATGCTGATGGTATTGATACGAGCTGGATTTGGGATGCCAACTTTGAAGCGATTTTAGATATGGATATTCCTCATATTTTTGCTGGTGGGGTACGCCATTCAGAAATTGCACGTCGCTTACGAGTAACAGGCTATCCCGAACAGGCCATCACTCAAGCAGAAAAGCTAGAAGATATTATGAACTTTATTGAGCAACAAGATACTCAACATGCTTATATCCTAGCAACCTACACAGCCATGCTTGAATTTAGAGAGCTATTGGCTAACAAGCATGCTGTTGGAAAGGAGATGAACTAATGGTTTATACTTCTCTACAATCCCCTCACTCAAAAGACTATCAATTTGATCTCTCAATTGCTCACCTTTATGGAAACTTAATGAACACTTATGGAGATAATGGTAACATCCTCATGCTCAAATATGTTGCAGAAAAACTAGGAGCACGAGTTACGGTAGATATTGTCTCTCTTGAGGATCCTTTCAAGGCTGATGACTATGATCTTGTCTTTTTTGGTGGTGGACAAGATTATGAACAAGCTATCGTTGCTAAAGATTTACCCTCTAAAAAAGAAGCCATTGCAGAATTTATTGATAAAGACAAAGTTATTCTTGCTATTTGTGGTGGTTTTCAATTATTGGGGCAATATTACATTCAGGCTAATGGTGAAAAAATTGATGGTATCGGTGTCATGGGACACTATACACTTAACCAAAACAACAATCGCTACATTGGCGATATCAAAATCTACAATGAAGAATTTGATGAAACCTACTACGGCTTTGAAAACCATCAAGGACGTACCTTCTTATCCGATGATGAGAAACCCCTTGGAAAAGTTGTTTATGGCAACGGTAATAATAAAGAAGATGGTTCTGAAGGTGTTCACTATAAAAATGTCTTTGGAAGCTATTTCCACGGTCCGATCCTATCTCGCAATGCTAACCTTGCTTATCGCTTAGTGACAACTGCCCTAAAAAATAAATATGGTCATGATTTGGTTCTACCAACTTATCAGGATATTCTCAGTTTAGAAGTTGCTGAAGAGTACCTTGATGTTAAAAGCAAGGCTGAATTTGAAAAATAAAAGATAAAAAATACCATTTGGATATCACGCCAGATGGTATTTTTAAGGCTCTAGAAAGGGTAATATTTCTCAGTAGTCTCATAAATCAGTTTTACTTTTATTAAACAAATTATCTCTGTGATAAGCATTTCGTTATCCAAACCAGATTTACCGTGACCTTACCAAACAATACTAAAAGATCATCATCATAGCAAGAACAAGCGTGATGCTTAATATAACAAAAAATTCTGGAATCAATGATTCCAGAATTTTTTTGGAGATTATAATTCAACTTTGGCAACAACTGTCTTAGCTGTTTGTTTGCCTAAGTTTTGAAGAGTAACTGATTTAATTTCAGCTGTATTGGTGAAGGCAACAACTGTTGTTGTTTCACGCTCTGCTGATTTAATAGCTTCTAAATCGGCAACTAGAAGAAGATCTCCAGCCTGAACACGTTGTCCATCTGTCACCTTAGCTGAGAATGGAGCACCATTTAACGCTACCGTATCAAGTCCAACGTGTACCAAAACTTCCAAGCCTTCATCAGTTAAAAGACCGACAGCATGTTTTGTTGGAAAGACGCTCGTAATAAGACCTGAAACTGGAGCATAGATATTTCCATTTTCTGGTTCAACTGCGTAGCCATCTCCCATCATTTTTTGTGAGAAAACAGGATCTTTAACGTCTGTAATAGCAATCACATCGCCATCAGCAACTGATGCCACATCTACTGTAATTCCTTTGAAATGTGTATCTACCGCTTCTTCTTTAACGGCTTTCACTTCTGTCTTAGGAATCACTGCACCTGAATCCAGTAAATCCTGAATATCTGATTTCAAGATATCTGCTTTTGGTCCATAAACGGCTTGAACACCATTATCCTTGATGATTAAGCCCATTGCACCAGCTTGTTTCCAAGCAGCTTCATCACCTACTTCTGCTACATTATTAACAGAAACACGGAGACGCGTCATGCAGGCATCAACATCAGAAATATTTTCACGTCCACCAAGAAGATTAATAATTTGAACAACCTGTGAATTAGCATCTGCTGTTCCTACTTCACCTTCTGGCTTATCATCAGCCATATCAGCATCATAGTTACCATTACGGCCTGCAGTTGCAAGATTGAATTTCTTAATCATGAAGTCTGCAATAAAGTACATGATAACTGCAAATAGTGCTGTTACCCAGATAAAGTTGATCACATCCATACCAATACCAGCTTTAAGTGCCATTGGTGTACGTGTCAAGAACTCGATGTTACCAAATGAGTGTACACGAAGGTCCACAACATCAGCCATAGCAAAGGCTGCACCTTGTACAAGAGCATAAACAACATAAAGTGGAACAGCCGCAAACATGAACATAAACTCGATTGGCTCAGTAACCCCTGTCAAGAATACTGCAAGTGCTGTTGAGATAAACATCCCTTTGTATTTATGCTTTTTATCTTCATCAACATTACGATACATAGCGTAAGTCAGTCCCATGAGGATACCACTTGACCCAATCATTTGACCAACTTTGAAGCGTGCTGGGGTAACAGTAGCAAGAAGCTCTTTATATTGGCTCATATCTCCAGCGTCTTTAAGGCTGATAAGGTCTGTAATCCATGCCAACCAAAGTGGATCTTGTCCAAACACTTCTGTTCCTTTTTGAGCTCCTGTAAGGATTTCATACGTACCACCAAGTGACGTATAGTTCATCGGGATGGTAAGCATATGGTGGAGACCAAATGGAAGAAGGAGACGCTCTAATGTACCATAGACAAATGGCGCCAAAATTGGTGCTGTATCTTGTGAGTTAGCAATCCATTTACCAAAACTATTGATACCTGTTTGAACAACTGGCCAAAAGACAGCCAAGATAAGCGCTACAATAACTGAGCGATAGATGACAACAAATGGTACAAAACGTTTTCCGTTAAAGAATGATAAGACATCTGGTAATTTACGGAAATTGTAGTATTTATTATAAGTAGTCGCTCCAAGGAATCCAGAAATGATACCTACAAACACTCCCATATTAAGAGCTGGTTGACCAAGAATATTAACAAAGTAGCCTGACACAGGGATAGAAGTCCCAAAAATAGTTTTGACATGGGCATCCGCATCAGCTAGCATATCTACTGTAACACCAAAGAAGTTCCCTGTGATAAGGTTAATTAAGATAAAGGCTAAACCTGCTGCAAAAGCACCGCCTGCACGCTCTTTTGCCCAACTACCACCAATAGCTAGCGCAAATAGCAAATGCAAGTTACCAATAATTCCCCAACCGATTTGAGCAATAATATTCCCTACACGAGCAAGCAGTTCTGAATCTGCATTGATAAGAGGAAGCGAGTTCCCGATACTAACCATCAAACCTGCTGCAGGCATAACCGCGATAACAACCATTAAGGCTTTACCGAATTTTTGCCAAAATTCAAAGCTTAATAACTTTTTCATTCATCTTCTCCTTTTAAGGATTTATTTTATTATATTATTATATCATTAGGATAAATAATATTAAAGTTCTAATTGAATCTCCACTCCAAAATGGTCTGAAATAATGGCTTTATTCTTTCCATTAAAGATAACACGACTTGATAAAACAGTTTTAGTCTGATTCAAAAAGATATAATCTAGGCGTTTTTCTTCTGCATGATCACTCCAGCCGTCAATCGCTTTTTCAACTGTAATACCCGAATCTTTTTCTTCTGCCAAATCATAGGTATCAATCAATCCTAGATTGGTGATAGCTTCATAAGCAGAATGATTAGATATACTGTCTGTATTGAAATCTCCCATAAAGACTTTTAAATTGTCTGTTTGAGTGCGATTGATGATGGTTTGAATATTTTCCAACTGATCTTCACCTTCTCCATCGGGAAGATTAATGTGACAAGAATAACATTCAATAAGTTGTCCTTTATAAACAACTGTTAGGCCTAATATCTTTCTTGAAAGAATAGAATCTAAACTCTGATGCTGACTGCAATAAAAAGGATCAACCTCATAAACTGGCAACTTCGTTAAAAATGCAATCCCTTCATCATATTTATCATAGCCGATATGAGAATTACTCCAATAATAAGAGTATTTCTCACCGACTAAATGGCGTAATTTTTCTAATAAGATGAGACCATAATTATCGTCTCTCAACTCATGAGTCACTAGTTTCGCGCTCATGAGTTGATTGACTTCTTGGAGGGCAATGACGTCATAATCATTTTCAGCAATTGCCTGTGCCAGTGTATTTAATTTTTCTTCTTGATTATCCTCTAGCCAAGCATGAACATTGACTGTTAATAATTTCATGACGACCCCTTTCTGTTCAATTGAAATTATTTACTGTGCCAGATATCTTCGTTATACTGCTCGATTGTACGGTCAGATGAGAAGAATCCTGCTTTAGCAATATTGTGAACAACTTTCTTGTTCCATGAATCTTGATCTTCGTAGTCTGCAAAGACTTGCTCTTTAACTTCGATGTACTCTGCCAAGTCAATCAAGGTCATAAACCAGTCTTTAGAAATCAATTCATGGTGCAAGCGACCAAGACGTTCTTCGTTACCAAGTGCTTTCACTTCGTCGCTGACGATAAAGTCAACCGCACGTTTGATGTTGGCATCACCATTGTAGTAGTCTGCAGAAACATAGCCAGCCTTGTCGTACAAGTCGATAATAGTATCTGAATCTTTACCAAATGTATAGATATTGTCCATGCCAGCCAACTCTGCAATCTCAACGTTGGCACCGTCCATTGTACCAAGAGTCAATGCACCGTTGAGCATGAATTTCATGT
>CAMCQB010000030.1 GCA_945876895.1 uncultured Streptococcus sp. | reverse complement strand
CCAAAAACCTACAAGGCAGAGCAAGGGCCTGATTACTGGATTGTACCAGCCAATCCCAAATATTATGATATTGATGCGGAGTTTAGGGCTCAGTCTGAGATTTTGTGGACGCAAAAGGCTGCGCTAAAACAAGGCGATTGGGTCTATATCTATATGACAGCCCCTCATCGCTGTTTGCGGTATGCTTGTCAGGTGCTAGAGACCAATATTGCTAATGAAGGCTACCGTGATCAAGAAGATATTAAAGAATTAATGCGTCTAAGATTGATAGACACGTTTTCTGATGAAGTTTATCCTTCTTCTCTATTAGCTTCTCACGGGGTTAAAGCTGTGCGAGGGCCAAGGCGGATGACCAAAAGTTTGATTGACTTAGTGGAGAAGGCTTCAAGATCAAATACTTGATGTCCTCATTTTTCAAAAAACATGATACAATAGAGATAAGGAAAGTAAGATAGAAAACAAGAGAGTTAAGGGTGGAGTATCTTTTAGAGCGGACCATCTAACTCCCTTATTTTTTGGAGTGAGTGAGGAGTATATGAAAATTCAAGCCTTTGGAGTAGAGGAATGGCTTAATCAGTGGGAAAAGCAAGCTGTGTATGATATCGCTGGTAGTTCGATTTCATCAATGACCTTAGATGAGGTACTTCATTTGGGAGAGACCTCTAAGGATGACTTGCTTCAAGAAGTCTTGGAAAAAAAGCTCAACTATGGTTGGATAGAAGGTTCTCCAGAGTTTAAGAAAGAAGTCAGTCATTTATATGAGTCGGTGACCTGTGATCAGATTTTAGCTACCAATGGGGCGACAGGAGCAAACTTACTGGTTCTCTATAGTTTGATTGAGGAAGGTGATCATGTTGTTTCGCTTTATCCGACTTACCAACAACTTTATGATATTCCAAAATCTTTTGGGGCAGAGGTATCTTATTGGGAAATCAAGGAAGAAGAGGGGTGGTTGCCGTCACTAGAGGAGCTACGTCAACTGGTTAGACCAAACACAAAAATGATTTGTATCAATAATGCCAATAATCCAACGGGAGCTGTTATGGAGAGAGCTTTTTTAGAAGAGCTGGTCGCCATAGCAAGTGAAGTTGGAGCTTATATCTTATCAGATGAGGTCTATCACCCACTTGAGAAAGGGTTAGATGTTCCTGCAATAGTTGACCTTTATGATAAGGGGATTTCAACCAATAGTCTATCTAAAACCTATTCTGCACCAGGTATTCGTGTAGGCTGGGTGGCAGCCAATGAGCAGTTGATTGATCAATTTAGGACTTATCGTGATTACACGATGATTTGCACAGGTGTGTTTGATGACTTTTTAGCAACTCATATCTTGAAACATAAAAAGGCTATCTTGGCACGTAATCGTCAGATTGTCTCAACCAATTTGCAAATTGTTAAAGAATGGTTGAAAGAAGAGCCGCGTGTCTCTCTTATCGCCCCTAAGCAAGTCTCAACCGCTTTTATCAAACTAAGGATTCCAGAGGTAACAGAATCGTTTTGTGAACGTCTTTTGAAAGAAAAAGGAGTTCTTTTGGTGCCAGGTGAGCGCTTTGATAAACCTGGTTATGCACGATTGGGCTATTGTTGTGAGACAACGACTTTAACAGCAGGTCTATCTGCTTTGTCAGATTTTTTGAGGCAGTATGATACACCCTACTAAATAGGAGATAAGGAGAACAGGCAAGAGTTCTCCTTTTTATCTTAAAAAGATAGAATATGTTATGATAGCTGACATGAATTGTCTAAAATTGTCTAAAAATTTCAAAAAAAGTCTTGATTTTTTTGAAAATAGGAGTAGAATAGTCCTATCATTATTTTTGGAGGACATGAAATGAAAAAAAGCTTTATTCACCAGCAGCAGGAGATTTCATTTGTAAAAAATACTTTTACACAGTATTTGATTGATAAGCTCGAAATCGTTGAAGTACAAGGTCCGATTTTGTCAAAAGTCGGTGACGGTATGCAAGATAATTTGTCTGGTGTAGAGAATCCAGTTTCTGTCCATGTCAAATTGATTCCAGATGCAACCTATGAAGTCGTGCATTCTCTGGCAAAATGGAAACGTCATACGCTGGCACGTTTTGGTTTTAATGAAGGAGAAGGACTTTTTGTTCATATGAAAGCCCTTCGTCCAGATGAAGACTCGCTTGATCCGACTCACTCTGTTTATGTGGATCAGTGGGATTGGGAAAAAGTGATTCCAGACGGACGACGTAATCTTGCTTACCTAAAAGAAACGGTTGAAAAGATCTATAAGGCTATCCGCTTAACAGAGCTTGCAGTGGAAGCACGTTTTGATATTGAATCTGTCTTACCTAAGCAAATCACTTTTGTACACACAGAGGAGCTTGTAGAGCGTTATCCTGATTTGACACCAAAAGAACGTGAAAATGCCATCTGTAAAGAGTTTGGAGCTGTCTTTTTAATTGGGATTGGTGGTGAGCTTGCCGATGGGAAACCACATGACGGCCGTGCTCCAGACTATGATGACTGGACAACAGAATCAGAAAATGGCTATAAAGGGCTTAACGGGGACATTTTAGTGTGGAATGAAGCGCTAGGGTCAGCCTTTGAATTGTCATCTATGGGGATTCGTGTTGACGAAGATGCGTTGAAACGCCAAGTTGTGATTACAGGTGATGAAGACCGCTTAGAATATGATTGGCATAAGACACTGCTTCGAGGATTTTTCCCACTTACTATCGGTGGTGGGATTGGACAATCTCGTATGGCCATGTTCTTATTACGCAAAAAACACATCGGAGAGGTTCAATCGAGTGTTTGGCCAGAAGAAGTCCGTGACAATTTTGAAAATATTTTATAATGAGTATTGTAAAAAAACTCCAAAGGCTAGTCTAGACTTTGGAGTTTCTTTTTTACCTTTTGATCTAATCATCATGTCTATTCTAACAAACTTTGAGGTGTCAAATAATGGGAGAAGAAAGGAAAAGTTCGTCCATTTCTTTGTCCCATGACAGATTAAAATTTGCTATAATGTTATCTATGAGAGTTGTAGCAGGAGAATTTGGGGGACGTCCCCTTAAGACGTTAGATGGAAAAATCACAAGACCGACCACTGATAAGGTCAAAGGTGCTATGTTTAATATGATTGGTCCTTTTTTTGAAAAAGGCAGAGCTTTGGATCTTTATTCTGGTAGTGGTAGTTTAGCCATTGAAGCTGTGTCACGTGGTATGGATGAGGCTGTTTTGGTTGAAAAAGATCGTCGTGCCCAAGCCATTATTCAAGAAAATATTAAAATGACTAAAAATGAGAAGGCTATTACACTTTTAAAAATGGAGGCCAATCGTGCTATTTCGCAGTTAAACGGTACTTTTGATCTGGTCTTTTTAGATCCTCCTTATGCTAAGGAGGAAATTGTTGCTAATATCACAGCACTTGAAGAGGCGGGGCTTTTAGCTGAAGAGGTGCTGTTGGTTTGTGAGACAGATAAGGCTGTTGAGCTACCAGAGGAGATTAGTCAGTTTGGCATTTGGAAGCAAAAAATTTATGGAATTAGTAAGGTAACAGTTTATGTCAGATAGAATTGGTTTAGTGACAGGCTCTTTTGACCCTGTCACTAATGGACATTTAGATATTATTAAGCGAGCTTCCAAACTGGTAGATCATCTTTATGTGGGTATTTTTTATAACCCTCATAAAGCAGGTTTTTTTGACGTCAAAACAAGAAAGAGAATGTTAGAACATGCTTTACGGTCTTTTCCAACTGTTGAGGTGGTTTTAGCAGAAGATAGGTTGGCTGTTGATTTAGCTAGGTCTTTAAAAGCGACTGTCCTGATCAGAGGTGTTAGAAATGCAGAAGATTTGGCTTATGAGGCTAACATGGCTTTTTTTAATAAGGGGTTGTCACCACAGTTAGAGACAATTTTTTTATTAACCGATCCAAGTTTACAATATATTAGTTCTAGTCGTATTAAGGAATTACTTTATTTTGGAGCTGATATCGGTGCTTATGTGCCTGAAAGTGTGGTATTAGAAGTGGAGAGAAAACGTGAAACAAATCAAAAAATATAGATGGTGGTTAGTAGGTCTCATATCTTTTGTTGGAATGGTGCTGGCTTTGGTTTATCCGTTACCTTATTATATTGAGATGCCTGGTGGCGCCTATGATATTCGCGAGGTTTTGCGGGTTGATAATAAAGAGGATGAACAAAAAGGGTCTTATAATTTTGTTGCGGTGACCGTCAGTCAAGCGACAGCGGCCCAGCTTCTTTACGCTTGGTTAACGCCGTTTACAGATATTTCATCTGCTGAGGAAACAACTGGCGGAGCTAGCAGTGAAGACTATGAACGTATCAATCAATTTTATATGGAGACATCGCAGAATATGGCGATTTATCAGGCGATGAAGCTAGCTGGAAAAGAGACTTCATTAGAGTTTAAAGGGGTTTATGTTCTAGAGTTAAATCCAAAATCAACTTTTAAGGATATTTTACATCTTGCAGATACTGTCACAGGTGTTAATGGAAAAACATTTAAGAGTTCGACAGAATTGATTGATTATGTAGCTGGTTTGAAAATCGGTGACAAGGTCAGTGT
Source organism: uncultured Streptococcus sp. (assembly GCA_945876895.1). Classification (GTDB taxonomy): domain Bacteria; phylum Bacillota; class Bacilli; order Lactobacillales; family Streptococcaceae; genus Streptococcus; species Streptococcus porcorum. The sequence continues at coordinate 11,480 of CAMCQB010000030.1, read as the reverse complement.
GCAGTACACTTCTTTAGGAGAAGAAAAGACAGCTACTGGAAAAATTATTAAGTTAGATAATGGTAAAAATGGCATTGGTATTGGCTTAGTTGACCATACAGAAGTAAAAAGTGATATTCCAATCGAGTTTGAAACAGATGGTGTGGGAGGACCGAGTGCGGGTCTTATGTTTACTCTTGATATCTATACCCAGATTACTAATCAAGATTTGCGACAAGGGCGCGTGATTGCTGGTACAGGAACCATTGAAGAAGATGGAACTGTTGGTGATGTTGGAGGAGTAGATAAAAAAGTTGTCTCTGCGGCAAACAGTGGAGCAGAAATCTTCTTTGTTCCGAATAATCCAGTTGATGAAGCGGTTAAAAAGGAAGATCCTGATGCTTTAACCAATTATGAAGAGGCTAAAAAAGCAGCTAAAGAGATTGGGACAGATATGAAGATTGTTCCTGTTAAGACTGCTCAAGATGCGATTGACTATCTTGAAAAGTAAAAAAATAAGTTGGAAAATTTTCCAACTTATTTTTTTACTCTTTATTTTTATCGATTTTCTTATCAAGTTTATCAAGTTGCTTGGCAGCGAAGTCACGTCCTCCTAAGCCAAAAGCTAAGGCAAAAGCAACAGCAAGGGCACCAAGGATAATAGTGAAGCTAGTAGTGACAATGTTTTGTGCGAATTTTAATTGATCAAGTGCCATAAAGATAGCAAGAACTAGAATACCGTAGCGAATAGTAGAAGCTAGGACTTTATTATCTGTTACTTTTGTTAAGAAACTTGCTAAGATATTACCACCAATAACAGCCAAGATAATAATTAAAATGGAACTAATGAGAGATGGAAGATAAGCAATAATAGCATTACCTACTTGATTTAAAACATCCAGTTTTAAAACAGCAAGAGCTTGGACAAAGAAGAAAGTGATTAAAATAGCACGGATAGCTTGTGCTACGACAAATGAAATTTTGTATTTGCTTTCTTGATTTGAAGTGAGGTAACTAGAGTACTGGTCAAGACCAGATGTTTTTAAAATCCCTTCAAGTAAGTTACTTACGAGTTTTGCAACAAAACTACCGATGAGTAACAACATAACGGCAACAAGGATACTTGGAATAATACCAAATACTTGGTTCAGTATACCAACAATAGGTTGGGATATACTCGTAATGCCAAGTGTTTCAAGAGCCAATGTTAAAATTGGAATAAAAATCAGAACATAAACGACAGATGCTAAGACACTAATAATCTGTTTGCTGTCAAAAGCTACACTTTCTTGACCTGTTACTTTTTTATACCAGCTATCAATATTTAGGCGCTCAAGTAACCCTTTAACTAGAATTTTAATAAAGTTACAGAAATAGGTTCCAACAAAGATAATCAATCCAGCTGCAATCAAGTTTGGAATGAAGGCAAAGAATTTTGCAAACATGCTTGAGATAGGGTCAATACTGCTGCTAATATTTAAACCAGATAAAATTGACGGAAGGAAAAAGAGGATGACAAGGAAGTAGACGAGTTGACCGATATTTTTAATAATCCCCTTGCTACTTTCTTCTTCTTTAATCACACCTAATTTTTTTAAGTGTTTATTAAAGTCAATTTTTTCTAAGCCTTTAACGGTTACTTTTCGTGAAATAGAGGCTAAAAAAAAAGCGATAATAATGAGAAGAATCATTCCTAAAAATGACGGAAGATAACTCATCAGAGGGTAGAGCAAATCGTTGATGTTGGTATTCATGAGAATACTCCTTTCTATTTTTCAATCTGACTATATCATTTTTATAAGGTAACAACAAATGATTTGATTGTAAATTTTAGAAAAGTCTTATTTTAAAAGAAAATTATAAAATGACTTTTTCAACTCTCTGACTTACTAAAAAAAGAAAAATGGTGTATAATAAAAAGGTTATAAGGATAGTTTATTTTTCGATATGAAAAAAGCTTGAAGGGAAAGGGGACTTATGAGAAAAGAAATTTCTCCTGAGATGTATAACTATAATAAGTTTCCTGGTCCTAGCTTTGTTGCTTTTGAAAATCAGGTTAAAAGTGACAATCACCACTTTATTTTAATAGAGAATATCAAGGATGCTTTTCAAGCAGAAAGCTTTAGTCAGCGCTTTTCTGAAATTCTTTTAAAGTATGATTATATTGTGGGTGACTGGGGAAATGAGCAACTTCGCTTGAAGGGATTTTATAAAGATAATAAAGAGAAGGTCAAAAGACAATCGAAAATTAGTCGTTTAGAGGACTATATCATGGAGTATTGTAATTTTGGCTGTGCTTACTTTGTTTTGGAAAATCCAGAACCAGTGGAGATTGTGTTTGAAGAAGAACGTTTATCAAAAAGTAAAAAAACAAAGGATAAGCGAGATAAAAAAAGGAAACAATTTAGCAAAAAAATTCGCGTCCAAGAAGAAAAAGCTAGGCGCGAAAAAGTAAAAAAACAAGAGCATAAGCGAGAGATTCGTGATGCGACACAACATTTTGTAATAAGGAAGAAAAACTAATATGAAACCATCTATTTATAGTTTAACTCGTGATGAATTGATTGATTGGGCAGTTGAACACGGAGAAAAGAAATTTCGTGCTACTCAAATTTGGGATTGGTTGTACCGTAAACGTGTTCAATCATTTGAAGAGATGACGAATATCTCCAAAGAGTTCATTGCTGTCTTAAATGAGAACTTTTGTGTGAATCCCTTAAAACAGCGAATCGTTCAAGAATCGGCAGATGGTACAGTAAAATATTTATTTGAATTGCCAGATGGTATGCTAATTGAAACAGTGTTGATGCGCCAACATTATGGATTATCAGTTTGTGTGACCACACAGGTTGGTTGTAACATTGGCTGTACTTTCTGTGCTAGTGGCCTGATTAAGAAACAGCGCGACTTAAATAACGGTGAAATCACTGCTCAGATTATGTTGGTCCAAAAATATTTTGATGAGCGTGGTCTTGATGAGCGTGTGAGTCATGTCGTTGTCATGGGAATTGGTGAGCCTTTTGATAACTACACTAATGTCCTTAAATTCTTACGAACAATTAATGATGATCATGGTTTAGCTATTGGGGCACGTCATATCACGGTGTCAACATCTGGCTTAGCTCATAAGATTAAAGAGTTTGCTAATGAGGGTGTTCAAGTTAACTTGGCAGTATCTCTTCACGCGCCAAATAATGATTTACGCTCAAGCATTATGAAAATCAATCGTGCCTTTCCAATTGAAAAGCTGTTTGATGCTATTCATTATTATATTGAAACGACTAATCGTCGGGTTACCTTTGAGTATATCATGTTAAATGGCGTTAACGATGGAGTAGAGCAAGCTAAAGAATTGGCAGCTTTGTTAAAAGATATTAAAAAGCTATCCTATGTTAACTTGATTCCTTACAATCCTGTATCAGAACATGATCAATATAGCCGTTCTCCTAAAGAGAATGTAATGGCTTTTTACGATACCCTCAAGAAAAATGGTATCAACTGTGTCGTTCGTCAAGAGCATGGAACAGATATTGATGCCGCTTGTGGTCAATTGCGTTCTAATACCATGAAAAAAGATAAGGCAAAAAGAGCAGAGGTGAAAGCTTAATGCTGATTCTCTTTAAGGAGGATGGTGAATTAACGACTAGAGGAAGACAGATTGTCCAATTTGTGATGGGCATCTATCTTCTTTTTATTGTTTATATCTGCTTTGGTCCTCAGCATCAGATTGATGGTTTTGAAACACCAGGGATTATGCATATTGGCCGTGTTGTCGTTTTGTTGACGCCTTTTAATTCCCTGGTAAATCTAGGGGAAGTGGAAAATTTTCGACAATTATTTTGGGTTTTAGCGCAAAATATTGTCAATATGTTTTTGCTGTATCCTTTGTTATTTGGGATGTTATGCTTAAAGACAAGTTTACGACAGTTAAAGAAGATGATCCAGTTAGCATTTTTTATGAGTTTGAGCATAGAGCTGACTCAAGTTTTATTGGATTTGTTAATAAATGCTAATAGGGTATTTGAAGTGGATGATCTTTGGACCAATACTTTAGGAGGAGTATTTGCTTATTACAGCTTTTTAGCCTTACAAAAGCAAATCAAAAGAAAATACTATCCATCTGATGAAGGTTAAATTATCAGATGGTCTTTTTGAACAGAAAGAGAAGGATAATGTCTATTATTCGTCAATTATGGTGGTTCTTTCAGTTAGAAAAACGCCGTTATCTCATAGGGATTTTTTCTCTTATTTTAGTTAGTCTTTTAAATTTATTACCTCCTTTGATGATGGGAAGAGTGATTGATCGGATCACAGATAAGAATTTATCAAGTGAAACTTTATTATGGAGCTTGATTATTTTACTTTTATCGGCATTCGCCATGTATTATTTACGTTATATTTGGAGAATGTATATTTTGGCGACTTCTTATCGTTTAGGACAATTGATGCGCTCACGTTTATTTGAGCAATTTACCAAGATGTCTCCCTCTTTTTTTCAGCGTTATCGAACAGGGGACTTGATGGCGCATGCTACCAATGATATTAATGCCTTGACGCGTTTAGCAGGTGGAGGTGTGATGTCTTTTATAGATGCGACGGTAACGGCCTTGGTAACCTTGTTAACCATGTTGTTTATGATTTCTTGGCAAATGACCTTGGTCGCCTTGATTCCTCTTCCTTTTATGGCCTTAACAACAAGCTTTTTAGGAAGAAAGACACATGAAAATTTTAAAGTTTCTCAAGCTGCCTTTTCTGATTTAAACAATAAGGTCCAAGAAGCTGTATCAGGCATTAAGGTGACAAAATCATTTGGTTACCAGAAAGAAGAAATCCAATCTTTCCAAGAAATTAATGAACAAGCTTATCAAAAAAATATGCGAACAATGGTTTATGACGCTTTATTTGACCCCATTGTTTTGTTATTTGTAGGGACATCTTATACGTTGACCCTTTTATTAGGGGCTTATTTTATTCGTTTGGGTCAAGTGAGTTTAGGGAATCTGGTTACCTTTATGACTTACTTGGATATGTTAGTTTGGCCCTTGATGGCAATTGGTTTTCTCTTTAATATCACACAAAGAGGAGCAGTTTCTTATGAGCGGATTATGCAACTACTTGATGAAGAATCGGATGTGGTAGAAAGTTCGACGCCTCTTTCAACGATTCAAAATGGTGACTTAAGCTACCATGTGACACATTTTGCATACGATGAGGAAAACGTTTTGTCAGATGTTCACTTTACGATAAAAAAAGGTCAGACACTTGGACTGGTTGGGCAAACTGGTTCTGGGAAAACGACCTTATTGAAGCTCCTCTTACGAGAGTATGACGTGACAGATGGATCCATTACTCTTAATCACCATGATATAAAAGATTATCGTTTATCTGATTTAAGAAGTTTGATGGGTTATGTTCCACAAGATCAGGTCTTATTTGCCATGAGTATTCTTGATAATGTACGTTTTGGTGATCCTAGTCTCTCTTTAGAGTCTGTTGAGCAAGTGACAAAATTGGCCCAAGTTTATGAAGATATCAAGGCTATGCCAGATGGCTTTAATACTCTTATTGGAGAAAAAGGGGTGTCCTTATCAGGTGGGCAAAAGCAACGTTTGGCGATGAGTCGTGCCCTCGTGTTAAATCCAGATATTTTAATTTTAGATGATTCCTTATCAGCTGTTGATGCTAAGACAGAGCATGCTATTATTGAAAATCTTAAGAGTAGTCGTTTGGGAAAAACAACCCTGATAACAGCACATCGCTTGTCTGCGGTTGTTCATGCTGATTTGATTTTGGTTTTACAGGATGGTCGTATTATTGAACGTGGAAATCATGAGGAACTCTTAGCTCAAAAAGGTTGGTATTATAAGACTTACCAAGCACAACAATTGGAAATGAGGGATTCAAATGAAGAATAATCAAAATCAGTGGCGTGTTTTTCTCCGCCTTCTGACTTATTTACGTCCCTATAAGTTAGTAACGTTTTTGGCACTGGCTTTTTTATTGCTGACGACTGTGATAAAGAGTATTGTTCCACTGGTTGCTAGTCAATTTATTGACCATCATATTAAGGATTGGACTCAGGGTGCTCTTGTTTTACTATTAGCTTATTATGGGCTATATGTTTTACAAACGATTTTACAATATTTAGGGAATCTCTTTTTTGCTAGGGTTTCTTATCATGTGGTCAAAGATATTCGAAAAGATGCTTTCACTAATATGGAACGTCTTGGGATGGCTTATTTTGATCAAACTCCTTCTGGAGCCATTGTTTCTCGTATTACTAATGATACTGAAAGTATTTCAGATATGTTTTCAGGACTCTTAGCAAGTTTTATTTCGGCACTATTTATTTTTTCAACAACCCTATATACGATGTTAGTCTTAAATATAAGATTAACTGCTCTAGTTACTTTATTTTTACCTTTTATTTTTATTTTGGTGAATTTATACCGCAAAAAATCAGTAGTGGTTGTGGAAAAGACTCGAAGTTTACTTGGAGATATTAACAGTAAGCTAGCAGAAAGTATTGAGGGCATTCGTGTGATTCAGGCTTTTGCTCAAGAAGCTAGACTACAAGAGGAGTTTGAGGCCATTAATGAAGAACATTTGGTTTATTCTAGTCGATCAATGGCTTTGGATAGTCTTTTTTTAAGACCCGCTATGTCACTTTTAAAATTGCTGGCGTATGCATTGTTAATGACTTATTTTGGGTTAAACTGGAAGAGTGCCGGCATTTCAGCTGGTATCATGTATGCCTTTATCCAGTATGTCAATCGTCTTTTTGATCCATTAATTGAGGTGACACAAAACTTTTCGACTCTCCAAACATCTATGGTATCTGCCGGGCGCGTCTTTGATCTGATTGATGAGAAAGTTTATGAGCCTTATCAAGGACAATCTAACTCAAAAATCTCTCGTGGGGATATTGAATTTAGAGACGTCTCTTTTAGTTATGATGGAAAACAACCTGTTTTAAATCACATTTCTTTTAGTGTCAAAAAAGGTGAGACGATTGCTTTTGTTGGATCAACAGGTTCAGGGAAGTCGTCTATTATTAATCTTTTAATGCGTTTTTACGAGTTTTATGAAGGGCAGATTTTGATTGATGGCATAGATATTAAGGATTTTAGTGCAGAAGAGCTACGTCAAAAGATGGGCTTAGTCCTACAAGAACCTTTTTTATATCATGGAACAGTTTTATCAAATATTAAGATGTATCAGGATTTAACAGAAGAAGAGGTAGAGGCTGCTGCAAAATTTGTAGATGCTGACCAGTTCATTCAAAAGCTTCCCAAAGCCTACCATCAGGAAGTGTCAGAACGTGGTTCTGCCTTCTCGACTGGGCAGCACCAGCTTCTAGCTTTTGCACGAACCATCGCTAGCCAGCCGAAGATTTTAATATTAGATGAAGCAACGGCTAATATCGACTCTGAGACGGAACAGTTAGTGCAACATTCTTTGGCTAAGATGCGAAAAGGACGGACTACGATTGCTATAGCCCATCGTTTATCGACGATTCAAGACGCAGATTGTATTTATGTCTTGGATAAGGGAAGCATTGTTGAGTCAGGGACACATGAGGCACTCTTAGCTCAAAAAGGGGTGTATCACAAGATGTATCAACTGCAAGCAGGACAGATCAATCATCTTTAAAAATTGAGCAACTCTTTCTTCCCTTTAGCCTGGAGTATTTTGTTTTATGAAAGGAGAAAATCTGTGAAAAAATGGATGATGGTGATTAGTTTAGTTTTCATTTCTTGGACAAATAGTGATGTTAAAGCCTCTCAATTAGATGATTGCTTATCAGATAAGCAAATAGAGATTTATTACAATCAGGCGGACGCTAAGTGGGGGAAACGAAGTTACGGTCGCTCTACTCTTAGAAAATCAGGTTGTGTTCCTACGGTTTTAGCCATGATTTTTTCTAATGTAACAGATAAAGAGGTCTTGCCGACAGATGTTGCTAACTATCTTTATCATGAAACCGATACCTTTAACAAAACATTTTTAGGTACCAGTACGGAAGGGATTTTTGCTGCAGTTAGGAAGTGGGGACTAGAGGCTGTTAATTTAAAAGATAAGGCCGGTGTTATAGAGAGTCTTCAAAAAGGCTTTCCTGTTATGGTGGCAGTTGAAAAAAATAAATTTACACCTTATGGTGGATCACATGAGTTACTTCTAGATGCTTATCAAAATGGTCAAGTTTATGTCTATGATCCCTATACCAAAGCTAATATTGGCTGGTATTCATTAGATGATTTATGGCGTGAGCAAAGTCAAGACCCCATTGATCGCATGGGAGTAACAACAACATTTTTAAAAATCGGTTTTCCCACTTTTACTTCTTTGGAGAATAAGATCTAGGTTAAAATCAGTAAACGTCAGAACAATTGTTCTGACGTTTAGGTGTGGGGATCAGCTGAATAGATAAAAGCCCTTAAAAGACTGTAGGTCATAAAGATAGAAGGAATATGAAAGCAAATAATTGATAGTTCCTTCTTGCTCTCTCCAAAACAATTCTCCCAACTTAGTCGAAATCGAGCAGAAATAAACAGGATAACATGAGTTCGCTCATGATCGTTTAGAAAATTGCAAAACCCCAAGTATTTTACCGTAAATACTTGGGGTTTTTGTCGGATTATGACTAACTAGGATTTCAAATAATCTTGTAAGCTGGCAATCAATTCCTGATTGTGTTTGACGTAGGCTTGTTTTTTTTCTTGCGTTAGTCCATTTAATTGTTGGAAATTGGAGAGGAGTTTTTCTTCTAAAATAGCTTGCAAGCCCTGCCCTTTTTCTGTTAATTGTACGATGAGCTGACGTTTATCCTGCTTAGGGACTAGGCGTTGGATGTAGCCTTTTTCCTCAAGTCGCTTGAGGAGTGGTGTCAAAGTGTTACTAGCTAAATCTAGTTTTTCACCTAGCTCTTTAAGTGTCAGCGGAGCTTTTTCCCAGAGAACAAGGAGTACGAGATACTGGGTATAGGTCAAGTCAAATTCTGTGAGATTTTTCATATAAAATTGATTGAAAAGTTTGTTGACTTGGTAGAAGGAATGGCAGAGTTGTTTTGAATAATGGTAATCGGACATGGTTCTCATCTTTCTAATCGTTTGCGATAAAAGTATCATATCAAAATTATTTTTCCTTGACAAATCAGACGAATAAGAATAGACTAGACACATGTCAAAAATAATCGTGCGCGATTAAAATTTAAATAAGAAATAGATGAAAAAACAGTGATTGTCTTAACAAATATCATAGTATGGTGAATAGGCCTATCAGGTAGGTCAAAATGGCCAATCTGATTGTGTTATAAGCCAATCTGTTGTTTTTAAGGTAGCAATTGAGGGAGAAAAATAATGTATCAATACGATGTCACTTTTATTGGTTCAGGACATGCCAACTGGCATGCTGCAGTTGATTTAGCAAAAGCAGGTAAAAAAGTTGCCATTGTCGAAAAAGATATTATAGCTGGAACCTGCACAAACTATGGCTGTAACGCTAAGTTCTTGCTAGAAAGTCCGTTTGAATTTATGGATGGTTTGGCACGGTATGAAAAAGCAGGGATTGCCAAAACAGGAGAGATCTCATGGGAGAAACTCATGGCTTACAAAAAAGAGGAAATCCCGACCTATTCTCCTATGCTAGAAGGCATGTTTGCTCATCTCTCGATTGACGTTTTAAAAGGTCATGGACAGTTAAAAGATGCTCATACCGTCTTGATTGATGAAAAGAAAATCACCACAGACTATATCGTCATTGGAACAGGTCAACGCCCAGCTCGTCTTAATATCCCTGGTAATGAATGGTTCCAAGACAGCCGTGCCTTTCTTGACATGGATCACATGCCAGAGAGAATTGTCTTTATCGGTGCTGGAATTATCGCGTTAGAATTTGCGACAATGGCTTCGCTACTGGGCTCAGAAGTTCACATCATTGAGTTTGCAGATCGTGCTTTAGCAGCCTATCCTGAAAAAATGGTAGCTAGTGTGGTTAGTAAAATGACAGCCGATGGTGTTAGCTTCCATTTTAATCAAGCTGTTTCTTCTGCTGAAAAAACTGCAGGTGGGCTTCTTGTCAAAACAGCTCAGGGATTGGAAATTGAGACAGATACGATTATTGATGCGACAGGTCGTGTCTCAAATGTGGAAGGTCTTGGCTTGGAAACTGTTGGAGTCGATTTTGACCGTACAGGTATCAAGGTAAATGAGTTTATGCAGACATCTCTATCCAATATCTACGCATCTGGTGATGTGGTTTCGAAAACCATTCCGCGCTTGACACCGACTGCTAGCTTTGAATCCAGCTACATTGCAGAGCATATTTTGGGAAATCCAGCTCCAATTAACTATCCAGTTGTTCCAAATGTCGTTTTCACTCTACCTCGTCTGGCTCAAGTTGGTGTTACAATTGCAGAGGCTGAGGCAAATCCTGAACAGTACAAGATTGTTGAGATTCCCTTTGGGCAACAATTGAAATTCCAAACTAAGCTAGAAACAGAAGCTCACTTTACGCTGATTGTAGGAAGTGATCAGACCTTGAAGGGGGCAGCTTTGTTGGGACACGAGGCAGGAGAGATGATAAACTTGCTGACCTTGATTATTAACCAAAAGCTAACAGCAAAAGATCTAAATCGTATGATTTTTGCTTTCCCTGCAACAACCAGTGGTTTACTTGGAGCTCTTAAGCAGGCATTGATCTAGAAGGGAGAAAGATGCAAAAAACTCATCTACAGAAATTTGGTGCAGTTGGCTTTCTAATCAATGCAATTATTTATCTAGGGACAGAATTGCTGGCTGCGATTGGCACTGGCTACCCACTTAGTTACGTCTATAGTCGGCAGTTTATTTCGGCCCTTGGGGTGTATAATGGCCAACAGGTAGTTGGTGTACCAGAAAATTTTTCGAATTGGGCGATTGTCATGAATAGTGGTTTTATTCTGACTGCAATTGGCTTTGTCCTCTCCTATGCTTTGCTGATTGTTCCTAAAGTAAGACAAAAATATCCGATTTTAGCCATCATATTCTTGCTAATCGTGACTCTCTTTGGTTTTGGAAGTCTTTTAGTTGGTCTTTTCCAAGGAGGTGTGCCTGGTCAAGATGGTCTGCATGGACTCGGGGCTCGTCTGTCTTTTATAATGGGCAATAGTAGCTTGCTTTTGACAGGGCTTTTCCTGCCTGAGCAAAAAACGGTTTATCGTACTATTAGCATCCTTCTCGGCTTATGTGGTTTTGTTTCGGCAGGATTTTTGCAGACGGCAATCGCAGAAAATCAAGTAGCCGTTATGGCTATCTATGAACGCCTGACGGTTTACCCTATTACCGCTTGGCAGATACTAACTGGTCTAACATTTATGAAGAAATAGAAAGTCAGGACTCGGTTCTGGCTTTTTGCCGTTTGGTTCAGGAAACAAACCATATAGCCAAGAATCGTTGATAATCAGTCTGTTCCCAAATTTCAAGTTGAAGTTAGCCACCCAAAAGAAATTCACTTGGCGACTT
>CAMCQB010000029.1 GCA_945876895.1 uncultured Streptococcus sp. | reverse complement strand
AGATGATAGTGTGGCGCTTATTTTAGGAGATAACATCTATCATGGGGCAGGTTTATCTAACATGTTGCAACGTGCAGCAACTAAGGAAACTGGTGCAACAGTCTTTGGTTATCAGGTCAAAGACCCAGAACGCTTTGGTGTGGTCGAGTTTGATGAGGAGATGAATGCGATCTCTATCGAAGAAAAACCTGAACACCCTCGTTCAAATTATGCGGTTACAGGGCTTTACTTCTATGATAATGATGTTGTAGAGATTGCTAAAAATATTAAACCATCTCCACGTGGAGAGCTTGAAATCACTGATGTCAACAAAGCTTATCTAGACCGTGGTGATTTATCGGTTGAGCTTATGGGGAGAGGTTTTGCTTGGTTGGATACAGGTACTCATGAAAGTCTTTTGGAGGCTGCTCAGTATATCGAAACAGTTCAACGCTTGCAAAATGTTCAAGTCGCTAACCTTGAAGAAATCGCCTATCGCATGGGTTACATCACAAAAGAACAGGTGCTTGAGCTAGCACAACCGCTTAAGAAAAATGAATACGGACAATATTTGCTCCGTTTGATTGGAGAAGCCTAATGACAGAAAACTTTTTTGGTAAAGCACTAGCCGCACGTCCAGTAGAAGCTATTCCAGGGATGTTGGAGTTCGATATTCCAGTCCATGGTGATAACCGTGGGTGGTTTAAAGAAAACTTCCAAAAGGAAAAAATGCTTCCACTTGGTTTCCCAGAGAGCTTTTTCGCGGAAGGCAAACTACAAAATAATGTTTCCTTCTCTCGTAAAAATGTTCTTCGTGGACTTCATGCAGAGCCATGGGACAAGTACATCTCAGTAGCTGACGAAGGAAAAGTCCTTGGAACTTGGGTTGATCTTCGTGAAGGTGATACTTTTGGAAATACTTACCAAACCATTATCGATGCGTCAAAAGGGATTTTTGTACCACGTGGTGTGGCAAATGGTTTCCAAGTTTTATCTGATAAGGTAGCTTATAGTTATCTCGTTAATGATTACTGGGCTTTAGAACTCAAACCTAAGTATGCTTTTGTTAACTACGCAGACCCTAGTCTTGACATCAAATGGGAAAACTTAGCAGAAGCAGAAGTTTCAGAAGCAGATAAAAACCATCCGCTTTTAAAAGATGTGAAACCATTGAAAAAAGAAGATTTGTAATCTATTAATTCCTTTTTAAAAGATGCTTACTGAGATGAGCGAGCTATTCCATGTGTTATCGCCGTCGGGATAAGCTCCTGAGTTTAGCTGAGGAGCTAGGGAATCTATGGACTCATAAATGAAAGATGCTAGTCCTCACTACCTAAGGAAACTATCAAAAAAAGAAAAACTTTTCGGAGAAAAAAATGTCTCAATTTAAAAACATTATCGTAACTGGTGGCGCTGGTTTCATCGGTTCAAACTTCGTACACTACGTTTATAACAACCACCCAGATGTTCATGTAACTGTCTTGGATAAACTCACCTATGCTGGTAACAAGGCCAACATCGAAGCCATCCTTGGTGACCGTGTTGAGCTGGTTGTCGGCGATATTGCAGATGCTGAGTTGGTGGATAAATTGGCTGCTAAGGCAGATGCCATTGTTCACTATGCGGCAGAAAGCCACAACGACAACTCTCTCAATGATCCAAGTCCTTTCATCCATACCAACTTTATCGGTACTTACACTCTTCTTGAAGCGGCTCGTAAATACGATATCCGTTTCCACCATGTATCGACTGATGAGGTTTATGGGGACCTTCCTTTGCGTGAAGATTTGCCAGGTCATGGTGACGGTCCAGGTGAGAAGTTCACTGCGGAAACCAACTACAACCCATCATCACCTTACTCATCAACCAAGGCTGCTTCAGACTTGATCGTTAAGGCATGGGTACGTTCATTTGGTGTCAAAGCAACCATTTCCAACTGTTCAAACAACTACGGTCCTTACCAACACATCGAGAAATTTATCCCACGCCAAATCACCAACATCTTGGCAGGTATCAAGCCAAAACTTTACGGTGAAGGTAAAAACGTCCGTGACTGGATTCACACTAATGACCATTCGACTGGTGTTTGGGCAATCTTGACAAAAGGTCGTATGGGTGAAACATACCTAATCGGTGCTGATGGTGAGAAAAATAACAAGGAAGTTCTTGAATTGATCCTTGAGAAAATGGGTCAACCAAAAGATGCTTACGACCACGTGACTGATCGTGCAGGACACGATTTGCGTTATGCGATTGATGCAAGTAAACTTCGTGATGAGCTAGGCTGGACGCCACAGTTTACCGATTTCTCTCAAGGTTTGGAAGAAACTATTCAATGGTACACTGATAACCAAGACTGGTGGAAAGCTGAAAAAGAAGCTGTTGAAGCCAACTACGCTAAAACACAAGAAGTACTTAACAAATAAGAAAAAGGCAGATTTTCTGTCTTTTTTCTTGCCATAGAATATAAAGTATGATAGTATAATAATGTTGACTATATGCACACCTTGTGCAACCGCACGACAATCGTCACTAAGTAGAGTAATCTCACGATTTTAGGCGAGTCTTCACACGAGATTTATCTCGATTATTTATATTTTTATAGGAGGTGCATAATGAGCACATACGCAATCATTAAAACTGGCGGTAAACAAGTTAAAGTTGAAGTAGATCAAGTTATCTACGTTGAAAAACTTGATGTTGAAGCAGGAGCAGAAGTAACTTTTGATCAAGTTGTTCTTGTTGGTGGTGAAAAAACAGTTGTAGGTACACCACTTGTTGAAGGCGCTACTGTTGTTGGAACTGTTGAAAAACAAGGAAAACAAAAGAAAGTTGTAACTTACAAATACAAACCTAAAAAAGGTAGCCACCGTAAACAAGGTCACCGTCAACCTTATACAAAAGTTGTTATTAAAGCTATCAACGCTTAATAACACGTGGAATACTTAGTATTTCAGTTAGATAAGTTTACTTATCACACCAAATTAACTACGAGAGGAAATTGAGATTATGTTAAAAATGAATCTTGCTAACTTGCAACTTATGGCCCACAAAAAAGGTGGAGGTTCAACATCAAACGGACGTGATTCACAAGCTAAACGCCTTGGTGCTAAAGCTGCTGATGGTCAAACTGTAACAGGTGGATCAATCCTTTACCGTCAACGTGGAACACACATCTATCCAGGTGTAAACGTTGGTCGTGGTGGAGATGACACACTTTTTGCTAAAGTTGAAGGTGTTGTTCGTTTCGAACGTAAAGGACGCGATAAAAAACAAGTATCTGTTTACCCAATCGCTAAATAAGTCTGAAAATGACTTAACAATAGGCTTTCCGAGATTTCGGAAGGCCTGTTTTTTTGTTTTGATACCCATTTTGGTACCCATATTTTAAAAAATGCGAGTATGGACATCCCTTATGGTTTGATAGGATACTGACATATTCAGATAATAATAATTCTAAAATGGTTGGAAATAGGTCATTAACTTGAGATTTTTGCTATAATATAGCAATAAAATGAAGTTAGGGAGTTAAAAATGCTAGAAGCAAAAGAGATATCTGTTTCTTATGGAAATAAGAGTATCATTAATCGTTTATCGGTGTCGCTTCCTATGGGACAAACAACAGCTATTATTGGGACTAATGGTTCTGGTAAGTCAACTTTGTTAAAGGCTTTGGCGCGCTTATATCCGTTAAGTCATGGAGAAATTATCTTGGATGGTCGAGATATTCAGAGTTATCAAACAACAGAGGTTGCTAAGCGATTGGCGATTCTTCCTCAAAGTGCAAGAGCACCAGAAGGAATGACCGTTTTAGACCTAGTGAGTTTGGGGCGCTTCCCTCATCAAAAATTAACGCAATTACATCTCTCTTCAGAAGATTATGCACTGATTCGAGAAGTGATGACCATTACTAATGTTTGGGAATTAAGAGATGTTGCAGTGGATCAATTGTCGGGAGGACAGAGGCAAAGAGTTTGGATTGCTTTGGTTTTGGCACAAGACTCAGATATTATTTTACTCGATGAACCGACTACGTATTTGGATATTGTCCATCAATACGAGATTTTGTCTTTGTTAAAAGATCTAGTGGAAAATCATGGTAAGACAGTAGTTTATGTTTTGCATGAATTAAATCAAGTGGCTCGTTTTTCGGACTATTTGATCGTGATGCAAGAAGGGAAGATTTTAACAGAAGGTATGACCAAAAAGGTATTTGATGAAAAGATGATTGAATCAGCTTTTAAGGTTAAGGTGTCAATTGGGACAGATAGCTTTTCACAAACTCCCATGATTGTAGGTGTTGATTATTAAACAGAAATATTATTATGTAACATTTTTTATAGCTCTCCTTACGCTTACTGTAATATTTATCTTGTCAATGAAGTTTGGCAATAAAACTTATTTGATATCAGAACTATGGACAAACCCTATTATACAAGAGATTCGTCTGCCGAGATTTTTGGCTAGTATCTTTGCAGCTTCTTTGATGGGGATATCGGGTCAATTGATGCAGATTATGACACAAAATCCTATTGCAGAAAGTTCAACCTTAGGAATTTCAAGTGGAGCGAGCTTATTTTTGGCTATTCTAATGGCTTTAGGGTTGGGAACAGGTCTAGTGTCTAGTTTGATTTTCGGTGTTTTCGGTGCATTTTTTAGCTTATGTTTAGTCTGGCTATTAACGCTTCGATCTTCTTTTCAGCCCATTAAGATTTTACTGGTAGGGACGAGTTTAGGTATGTTTTGTTCGGGACTGGCCAGTGGAATTGCCTACTATAGTAATTCTTCACAACGTTTTTTTATGTGGACAGTTGGATCTTTTTCAGCAGTCTCAAAAGAAAAGACCTTACTGTTGGGACTTTGTGTTTTAGTGGTACTAGGAGTATGCTTTCTCTTTTCAAGGCAGATTAAATTATTATCTTTTGGGGAAGAATTGGCGACAAGTTTGGGATTAGATGTTGTCAAGATGAGATGGATTTTGGTACTTTTAATCGCCCTATCAAGTGGAGTAGTGGTTTCTATTGTAGGTGTCTTAGGATTTTTAGGGTTAATGATGCCTCATATGGCAAGAAGACTAGCAGGAGCTTCATTTTTGAAGACCTTATGGCTAAATATCCTGTTATCAAGTGTTTTTTTATCTTTGGCAGATTTACTAGCACGGACCTTATTTTTACCTTACGAGCTTCCTGTAGGTGCACTGACCATGCTTTTAGGCGCCCCATTCTTTTTGTATTTAGTAGGGCAAGTAGATAGGGGGATTAGGCGATGAAAAGGCGTTTTATTATTTTAGGGGTGACACTATTATTTTTAATTAGCTTTGATTTAGCCATTGGGGAAGTTTGGGTCAACCCATTGAATCTATTCCAGCTAAGTGATTTTGATCGCTTAATTTTAATCGAATTTCGCCTTCCACGCCTTTTGGCAGTACTTATAGGTGGGATTGCTTTATCCTTATCAGGTTATATCTTGCAAAAAGTTAGTGTGAATCCGATGGTGGATTCTAGTATCTTAGGGATTAATGCAGGGGCAGCTTTTGGTCTAGTTTTGAGTTTTGTCTTGAGTGCTTGGTTGGCTGTGCCTTTCGCTCAAGCGCTAACCTATCCTTTTTGGGCAATCTTAGGTGCAGGTTTAGGGTTTCTTTCTCTTTATTTTTTGGCATTGAGAAAAAGCTTTTCTGGAGTTAAGTTAATCTTGACAGGTGTGGCGATTACAGCTGTTTTTCAAGCCCTAATGACCTTGCTGCAACTACTATTAAATAGTTTTGATTTTCAGGCAGTTGTGCCATTTCTAACAGGAGATGTTTGGAATGCCTCTTATGACCTCTTACTCTTATTGCTTTTGTTGCTAGGAGTGTTAATCTTGATATTTTCTCGTTTTTTATCTCGATTGCGTTTAATAGAAATGGGAAAAGACATGGCAATTAGTTTAGGAGTAAACTATGATAGAGAAGTTAAAAAATTGGTCATTCTTTCAGTGATTTTCGCAGGCGTAGGTGTTGCAAGTGTGGGGAGTTTAGGATTTATTGGAATTATTTCAAGTCGTATAGCACAAAGTCTAGTTCCTTTTCGTCTCAAAGCGCAGTTGGTGATGCTAGCTTTAGTGGCTTCTTATTTGATGGTTATTAGTGATGTGGTTTCCAAAATGCTTCTTTTTCCAACCACTTTACCACTAGGCTTAGTGACCAGTGTGATTGGAGCACCGTATTTTATTTATTTAGTCTTAAAAAACTAAGGACAAAAAGTTCAGGATGGCTTTTTAGGATTCGTACACCCCAGTGTAGTAGTTGATTGGAGTGGGGGAGGTTTTTTGGTTAGTTGAGTTTTGTTCGATCTCCTTTTTGTAATGATTTCAATATGTGAGAAAGCCTATATTTCTATCAGATGATATGCTATAATTTTTCTATCACATTTGTGAAAAATAAAAGGTTAAAGGATGAAAACAATGAAACGTTTTTCAAAATATATATTAGGTCTGACCTCACTATTAGTTTTGGCTAATGCAACGACAACTGCCCAAGCGGCAGAAACTCATAACTTTAAAGATTCAGCGGGTCGTACAGTCAAGATTCCGAATGATCTTGAGAAAATTGTAGTAGATACTTATCCTGATGAAGCATTGGCTTTGGGGCAAAATGTCGTTGGAACAAGTCAATGGGATGCAGGAAACCCCTATATTAGTAAAGCACAAAAGAAAGTCTTAAAAGATCTAGGAGCACCTATGAATGCAGAGAAAATAGCAGCTCAAAAGCCAGATCTAATTGTGACCATTCAAAAAGATGAAGTGTCAAAATATGAAAAAATCGCCCCTACAGTTTATGTGGAATACAATTCTATCAAAGGCTTAGATGAAACTTTGGACTATTTTGCTAAAGTTTATGATGCCCAAGATGCTAAGAAAACTTTCTTGAAAAAGTTTGATCAAGAAGCAGACAAACAAATCGCTAAACTGGAAAAAGCAGACATTACTCCAAGTGATGCTACGATTTCACTGATTGAGTTGAGTGGGGATAAAATCTATGCTTATGGTAATAACTGGGCACGTGGTGGACAAGCTTTAACACGAGGTCTTGGATTTAAGCAAAGTAAAGGGATGCAAGCACTGTCAGATGGTGATGGTTGGAAAGAAATCAATGCTGAAAGTTTAGCTGATTTTGATGCGGACTATATTTTTGTTGACTTTGCTGAAGCAGATAAAGCGCAGTATGAAAAACTTCAAGAGAACCCAATTTGGCAAACACTTAAAGCAGTAAAAGCCAATCAAGTGGTAACAATGGATTATGCAGATGTTTATTACTATGGAGGCCCAATTGCTTCTAAAACTTTGATGGGAAAATACACACAAGCTATTCTTGATTTGAATTAGTGTTTGAAACGCTACCATTTGAGGTGGCGTTTTTCTTATCTTTTCCTGACTATCAAGAATGTTAAAATTTTGATATAATAAAAAGAGTTTATAGTGAAAGGTTAGTCGTATGAATATTCAACAACTCCGCTATGTCGTGGCGATTGCTAATAGCGGCACCTTTAGAGAAGCGGCCAATAAATTATTTGTTAGTCAACCCAGCCTTTCGGTAGCTGTGAAGGACTTGGAAAAAGAGCTAGGATTTGATATTTTTAAACGGACCACAACAGGGGCAGTACTAACAAGCCAAGGGATGGTTTTTTATGAAAAATCATTAGAGTTGGTCAAAAACTTTGATATGTTTGAAAATCAATATTCTCATCATAAAGAGCATGGTCAGAAACAATTTTCGATTGCTAGTCAACACTATGACTTTCTTCCCCCTTTGATGACCGAGTACTCACGTCAGTTTCCTGAACACAAGGATATGCGTATTTTTGAGTCAACAACTGTTCAGATTTTAGATGAAGTAGCCCAAGGTTATAGTGAATTAGGAATTATCTATCTGAATCAACAAAATACCAAAGGGATTATTCAAAAAATGGATAAGCTTGGTTTGGAGTATGAAGAGTTGATTTCTTTTCAAACTCATATTTACCTCAAAAAAACACATGCGCTGTGTGAAAAGTCAGAGTTGACAATGCAGGACTTGGTGGGTTTACCGACGGTACGTTTTACACAAGAAAAGGATGCTTATCTTTATTATTCCGAAAATTTGATTGATACAACAGATAGTTCTCAAATTTTTAATGTAACAGATAGAGCTACTTTAAATGGTATTTTGGAGCGGACAGATGCTTACGCCACGGGATCAGGTTTTTTAGATAGTGAGAGTGTTAATGGTATCAAAGTGATTCCATTGAAAGGTGCCCATGATAACAAGATGGTGTATGTGAAACGTAGAGGAGTAACTTTATCTACTTGTGCTCATCATTTTGTTGAGGTCATGACGACTTATTTTAAAACTTATCAGCCATAGGAGGAGAGATGCGAAAAATTAGCTTCCCCATCATAGCCCTACTATTAGTAGCCATAGATCAAATCAGCAAATGGGCAACTGTAGAAAATATCAAGTTAGGTGAAATCAAAAGCTTTTTGCCAAACATTGTGAGTTTGACTTATTTACAAAATAACGGTGCAGCCTTTTCCAGTTTTCAAAATCAAGGTTGGTTTTTTATAGTGGTAACCGTGATTTTTTTGAGTGTCGCAGGTTATTATTTTGTTAAAAATATCAACGGTAATATCTGGTTTTTGATAGGTTTAACTTTAGTCATTTCAGGTGGAGTGGGCAACTTTATTGACCGTCTGCGACTAGGATATGTGATTGATATGATCCATTTGGATTTTATTGATTTTGCAATTTTCAATGTAGCAGACTCCTATCTGACAGTAGGTGTTGCGATTTTGATGTTAGTATTATGGAGAGAAGATGATGGAATTAGTAATTAAAGATGCAGGTGTGCGTCTAGATAAAGCTTTGGCAGATTTAACAGAATTAACACGTAGCCAAGCTAATGAAGCGATAAAAAAAGGTGAGGTTTTAGTTAACGGAAAAGTTGTCAAAGCCAAGTATGCTGTTAAGGCAGGTGATGAAATTACCTATGACTTACCAGAAGAGGAAGTTTTAGAGATTTTAGCCGAAGATATTCCTTTAGAGATTATCTACGAAGATCCAGATGTCGCAGTGGTCAATAAGCCTCAAGGGATGGTGGTTCATCCTTCTGCTGGGCATACATCAGGAACTTTAGTGAATGCTCTGATGTATCATATCAAAGATTTGTCTTCAATCAATGGGGTGGTACGCCCAGGAATAGTTCATAGAATTGATAAGGATACCTCAGGCTTGTTGATGATTGCCAAAAATGATAATGCTCATCGTTCGTTAGCGGCAGAACTTAAAGACAAAAAATCCCTCCGTCAGTACCTAGCTATTGTTCACGGCAATCTTCCCAATGATCGTGGTGTGATTGAAGCACCAATCGGACGCTCAGACAAGGATCGTAAGAAGCAAGCAGTTATTGCAGGGGGACGTGATGCCTTGACGCGTTTCAAAGTGTTAGAGAGATTTGGTCACTATACCTTGGTTGAATTAACTTTAGAGACTGGTCGCACGCATCAGATTCGTGTTCACATGGCTTATATTGGTCATCCTGTGGCAGGAGATCCTTTATACGGTCCTAAAAAAAGTTTGAAGGGTAATGGACAATTTCTTCATGCAGCAACATTAGGGTTTACTCACCCAACAACTAAAGAAGAGATGGTCTTCTCAGCAGAGGTTCCCGAAATTTTTGAAAAGACATTAGATGACTTGAGAAAACATTAAGTATGGATAGCTTTCATCTTACAAAAAGATTGGCTCCTCAGGTTTTTATATTAATGCTTGAAAAAAATAGAACTTATGGTATAATGAGTTAAATGAATAATTCCTTTAAACCTGTCCTGTGAGGCAGGCAAGGAGAGCCAGAAGAAAAAGAGTGCAGGCTTTGCTGTACCCATATTTTGTGTAATCTCCTTGTTTTAAGGAGATTTTTTTTCTATATTAGAAAGGTTGTTTCTCATGAAGACAAAAGAAGTTGTTGATGATGTCACCGTAAAGCGTGCGATTACGCGAATCACTTATGAAATTATTGAGCGTAATAAAAACTTAGATAATCTCGTCCTAGCAGGGATTAAGACAAGAGGTGTCTTTATTGCGCGTCGCATTCAGGAGAGATTAAAACAAATCGAAGGGATTGATCTTCCTATTGGAGAACTGGACATCAAACCATTTCGTGATGATGTTAAAGTTGAAGAAGACACAACCAGTATGGCAGTGGATATTACGGGTCGTGATGTGATTCTAGTTGATGATGTTCTTTATACTGGGCGCACTATCCGTGCAGCAATCGATAACCTTGTTAGTCTTGGACGTCCTGGTCGTGTGAGTTTAGCAGTTTTGGTCGATCGTGGTCATCGTGAATTGCCTATTAGAGCAGACTATGTTGGAAAAAATATCCCAACAAGTGCCGTTGAAGAGATTGTGGTGGAAATGACTGAAATTGATGGTCGTGATGCCGTCTCTATTGTTGATCCAAGATAGATACCGCATATAAAAGACATTTAAAAAGGGAGACGACGATGGCTGTAACAGACGGTAAAGTTTCGCTAAAGCACTTGGTGACCATGGAAACATTGTCAAATGAAGAAGTCTTAGGACTGATCAAACGTGGTTCGGACTTTAAAAGAAATCAAGCAGATTTTCGTTTAGATAGACAGTATTTTGCATCAAATTTATTTTTTGAAAGTTCGACACGGACCCATAAGTCATTTGAAGTAGCTGAGAAAAAACTGGGTTTAGATGTGATCGAGTTTGATGCTAAGAGCTCTTCTGTTAATAAAGGTGAGACGCTATATGACACTATTTTAACGATGAGTGCATTAGGAGTGGATATTTGCGTTGTGCGACACTCTGATGAGGATTACTATCAGGAACTGGTTGATAGTCGTAGTATCCAAACTTCTATTATCAATGGTGGTGATGGCTCTGGTCAACATCCTAGTCAATGTCTTTTGGATCTGATGACTATTTATGAAGAGTTTGGTCAATTTGAAAATTTGAAAATTACTATAGCTGGTGATATTACCCATTCGCGCGTGGCAAAATCAAATATGCAGATTTTAAAACGTTTGGGTGCGGACTTGTATTTTGCAGGACCTCGTGAATGGTATTCCGAGGAATTTGATGTTTATGGAAAACACGTTGCCCTTGATGATATTATCGAAGATTTAGATGTTTTAATGCTATTGCGGGTACAACATGAGCGTCACGATGGTAGTACGAGTTTTTCTAAAGAAGGCTATAATAAGACTTACGGTTTAACAGAAGAGCGTTATCAGAAATTAAAAGATAGTGCTATTGTGATGCATCCAGCTCCTGTCAACCGTGATGTAGAGATCGATGATGATTTAGTGGAAGCACCTAAGTCACGCATAGTGGCTCAAATGCAAAATGGTGTTTATGTCCGAATGGCAATTATTGAAGCAATATTAAATGGGAAAGCTTAGACGTTAAGATGCTCCTGTGAGGGCAAACGAGAAAGGTAGAAAAATGGCAAAAAGATTACTGATTTTAGAAGATGGAACAGTATTTGAAGGTACAGCTTTTGGTGCAGATATTGATGTTACTGGAGAAATTGTATTTAATACAGGGATGACAGGCTATCAAGAGTCCATTACGGACCAATCCTACAATGGCCAAATTTTAACATTCACTTATCCTCTAGTTGGCAACTATGGGATAAATCGCGATGACTATGAGTCTATTACTCCAACATGTAAAGGGGTAGTAGTGGCAGAATGTGCACGCCGATCAAGTAACTGGCGCAATCAGATGAGTTTGCATGAGTTTTTAGTTTCTAAAAATATTCCAGGAATCTCAGGGATTGATACACGTGCCTTGACTAAAATTATTCGTCAGCACGGGACGATGAAGGCTACTCTAGCAAGTGATGGAGATAGCTTAGAGCATCTACAAGATCAGCTCCGTGCAACAGTTTTACCAAGTAATAATATTGAGCAAGTATCGACGAAAACTGCCTATCCTGCACCAGGAGTTGGAAAAAATATTGTATTAGTTGACTTTGGTCTTAAGCATTCTATTTTAAGGGAATTTTCAAAGCGTGACTGTAACGTCACTGTCGTACCATACGACACAAGCGCTGAAGAGATGCTTCACCTTAACCCAGATGGTGTCATGTTATCAAATGGACCAGGAAATCCAGAAGATGTTCCAGGGGCACTTGATATGATACGCGGAGTGCAAGGAAAGATTCCGATTTTTGGGATTTGTATGGGGCATCAATTGTTTAGTCTAGCAAATGGGGCTAAGACTTATAAGATGAAGTTTGGTCATAGAGGTTTTAACCATGCGGTTCGTGAGATTGCAACAGGACGTGTTGATTTTACCAGTCAAAACCATGGCTATGCAGTTGATCGTGAAAGTCTTCCGGAGAATTTAATTGTCACCCATGAGGAGATTAATGATAAATCAGTAGAGGGTGTTAGACATAGACATTATCCAGCCTTTTCAGTACAATTCCACCCTGATGCAGCACCAGGTCCACACGATGCAAGCTATCTGTTTGATGAGTTTTTAGAGCTAATTGATGCTTTTCAAGCAGAGCGCGCCAATCAAAAGTGAGGCATTTTAAATGTTATAGTGGTAAAAAGTAGGATAAGTGTCTTGTTTGAGCTTATTTTGAATTTATCATTTACTGATGTCGAAAACATCTTATTTAATGTCGCACAGAGATGCGACGAATAGAAAGGAGAAGGGGTGTCACGTTGCTCGGATTTGTAATTGAATTCGGGCTACGGACCTGGTCAAAAAGATAGTTTTTCCTCGAACGCAGGCGTTCTTGGTCAAACTCCTATTTTGACGGTGTCCGCTTAACGCCCTTAATATCTTAAAATTATGCCAAAACGTACGGATATTAAAAAAATTATGGTGATCGGGTCAGGTCCAATCATCATCGGACAAGCTGCTGAATTTGACTACGCAGGAACCCAAGCCTGTCTTGCTCTAAAAGAAGAAGGTTATAGCGTTGTCTTGGTGAACTCAAACCCTGCGACCATCATGACAGATAAAGAAATTGCAGATAAGGTTTATATCGAGCCGATTACCATTGAATTTGTGACTCGTATTCTTCGTAAAGAGCGTCCAGATGCGCTTCTCCCAACTCTTGGAGGACAAACCGGTCTTAACATGGCAATGGAACTCTCAAAAGCTGGTATTCTAGATGAGCTTGGTGTTGAGCTTTTGGGAACAAAATTATCTGCTATTGACCAAGCAGAAGATCGTGACTTATTTAAGCAATTGATGGAAGACCTCAATCAGCCAATTCCTGAGTCTGAGATTGTTGAGACAGTTGAGCAAGCGGTGGCTTTTGCAAATACGATTGGCTATCCTGTTATTGTACGCCCAGCCTTTACCCTAGGTGGTACTGGTGGTGGTATGTGTGCCAATGAAGAAGAGCTTCGCGAGATTGCTAAAAATGGTCTTAAACTATCTCCTGTGACACAGTGTCTCATTGAGCGTTCTATTGCAGGATTCAAGGAAATAGAATATGAAGTGATGCGTGATGCCGCAGACAATGCTCTTGTGGTATGTAACATGGAAAACTTTGACCCTGTAGGTATCCATACAGGAGACTCAATTGTATTTGCCCCAACACAGACGCTTTCTGATATTGAAAACCAAATGTTGCGTGATGCCAGCTTGAGTATCATCCGTGCCCTTAAGATTGAAGGGGGATGTAATGTTCAACTTGCACTTGATCCACATAGCTTCAAGTATTATGTGATTGAAGTTAACCCTCGTGTGTCACGCTCCTCTGCTCTAGCATCTAAAGCAACAGGTTACCCAATTGCTAAATTAGCAGCGAAGATTGCGGTTGGTTTAACCTTAGATGAAATGGTTAACCCTGTTACAGGAACAACCTATGCCATGTTTGAGCCTGCCCTTGACTATGTTGTAGCTAAGATTCCTCGTTTCCCATTTGATAAGTTTGAAAAAGGTGAACGCCGTCTAGGAACACAGATGAAAGCAACAGGAGAGGTTATGGCTATTGGACGTAACATTGAAGAAAGTCTTCTGAAAGCTTGTCGCTCACTTGAAATCGGTGTCTCACATAATGAAATGCCTGAGTTGGCTAATGCCAGTGACGATGTTGTGGTTGAAAAAATGGTTAAAGCGCAAGATGACCGTCTTTTCTATGTATCCGAAGCCATTCGTCGTGGTTTTACCATTGAAGAGATTGCCGACCTGACTAAGATTGATATCTTCTTCTTAGATAAGTTGCTTCATATTGTTGAAATTGAAAAAGAGCTTGAGGCTAATGTTGGTGATTCAACCACCCTCAAACTAGCGAAACGCAACGGCTTCTCAGATAAGAAGATTGCACAGCTCTGGAATAAAACAACAGATGAGGTTCGTCAGACTCGTATTGAGAATAAGATTGTTCCTGTCTATAAAACGGTAGATACTTGTGCGGCAGAATTTGAAAGTTCAACGCCTTATTTCTACTCAACTTATGAGTGGGAAAATGAATCTATCAAGTCTGATAAAGAGTCTGTTTTGGTTCTTGGATCAGGTCCGATTCGTATCGGTCAAGGGGTGGAGTTTGACTACGCTACCGTACATTCTGTTAAGGCTATTCAAGCAGCTGGTTATGAAGCTATCATCATGAACTCAAACCCAGAGACAGTTTCTACTGACTTCTCCGTTTCAGATAAACTTTATTTTGAGCCATTGACTTTTGAAGACGTCATGAATGTCATTGACCTTGAACAACCAAAAGGTGTTATCGTTCAATTTGGTGGGCAAACAGCTATCAACCTGGCAGAGCCTTTATCGAATGCAGGTATTAAGATTTTAGGAACACAAGTTGCGGATCTTGACCGTGCAGAAGACCGCGACCTTTTTGAAAAAGCTCTCAAAGATTTAGATATTCCGCAGCCACCAGGTCAAACAGCAACTGATGAAGAAGAAGCGGTCGAAGCAGCTCGTAAAATCGGCTTCCCTGTACTTGTTCGCCCATCTTATGTTTTGGGTGGACGCGCAATGGAAATTGTAGAAAACGAAAACGATCTACGCTCTTATATGCGAACAGCAGTTAAGGCTAGTCCAGAGCATCCTGTCTTGGTTGACTCTTACATTGTGGGTCGTGAGTGCGAAGTAGATGCCATTTCTGATGGTAAGGATGTTCTTATTCCAGGGATTATGGAGCATATCGAGCGTGCTGGTGTCCACTCTGGTGACTCGATGGCCGTTTATCCACCACAAACGCTCTCTAAAGAAATCCAAGATACCATTGCAGATTATACCAAACGTTTGGCTATCGGGTTAAATTGTATTGGTATGATGAATATCCAATTTGTCATTAAGGATGAAAAAGTGTATGTTATCGAGGTTAATCCACGCGCAAGCCGTACCGTACCATTCTTGTCTAAAGTGACAGATGTTCCGATGGCACAAGTAGCTACTAAGCTAATCCTAGGTCAGACTTTAGCAGACCTTGGCTATGAAGATGGTCTTTATCCTGAGTCTAGCAATGTCCATGTTAAAGCACCAGTGTTCTCATTTACCAAGTTAGCAAAAGTAGATAGCCTACTTGGACCTGAGATGAAGTCAACCGGTGAGGTCATGGGATCTGATACGACACTTGAAAAAGCCCTTTACAAAGCTTTTGAAGCAAGCTACCTCCACTTGCCAGAGTTTGGAGACGTGGTCTTTACTATCCATGATGATACCAAAGAAGAAGCCTTGGATCTGGCTCGTCGCTTTGAAGCTATTGGCTATGGTATTTATGCGACTGAAGGAACTCAGAAATTCTTGACAGCTAATGGTGTTTCTGCGATCCTAGTCAATAAACTTGGTGAAGATGATGAAAATGATATTCCAGCTCTGGTTCGTCAAGGAAAGGTACAGGCAATTGTCAACACGGTTGGCACAAAACGTACTGCAGATGAAGATGGACAAACTATTCGTAGTTCAGCAATTGAAGCAGGCATTCCTCTCTTTACAGCTCTTGACACAGCAGATGCTATGGTTCGAGTTTTAGAAAGCCGTAGCTTTACGACAAATCCAATTTAAATTAAAAAGAGCAAGATAATTCTAATTAAAGTTGTCTTGCTCTTTTTCTTACAATATTGTAAGAATCAAACAGGTAAAAGTAGAGTATCCTATTTTTAACGAGATATTCTTGTTAAGAAGAACGGTGGCATAGTTTTAATGTTTAGGAGAGTTAAAAGTTTATTTGTAACCGCCCAATAACAAAGTATATTGAAAAGGCTCCAAAGTCCTATCGACTCT
>CAMCQB010000028.1 GCA_945876895.1 uncultured Streptococcus sp. | reverse complement strand
AGCTGAGTCAATCCTTGACCTTCCTTTTTTTCATAAAGACAGCGTTTTGAGGGATGAATATAGATACTGGGTTGATAGATGGTCAACTGTAATTGATCGAGCAAGGTATAGATTCGCTCATAGGTAATATCTTTTTGACTTACCGTCAAATCTGGATAAAAATTTTGGGGTGCCAGTCGTTCTGGAAAATCACCAATCGCATTTCTATCATAGAATTGTCGGATATGCTTACGGCTGCGAGCAATGGTCACGCTATCAAGGACTTTAAAGAAGTCAAAGTCAAGTTTGTCAAGCAAGGCTGCTGTCGTCCGTGATTCTGCTGGTAGCTCTGCCCATTGATTGTAAGCGGTTTGAGCCATGCGAAAGATATCGTTGACCGATGATTTAGTATCTAATTTGGCATCTAATTGTTCTGAATCACCTTCATAGGCTAGGGCAATCTGATTTTTCAAGTCATTAAACCGGTTATTAACTGGGGTTGCAGACAGCATGAGGACTTTTGTCGGTACACCGCTTTTGATAATTCGATTCATCAAACGGGAGTAGCGATTTTCACGACCTTCTTCAATCTCTGCATCCGAAGAACCACCGTTTCTAAAGTTATGTGATTCATCAATGACCACTAGATCATAGGTGTCCCAACGATTAAGCGCCAAATCAATTCCATTTGAGGTTCCCTTATCCCGACTGAGGTCCGTATGGTAAAGGACATCGTACTGGAGATAGCGATCATAGATGGGATTATTAACATAATCATGACGGTACATATTCCAGTTATGCTCCAACTTTTTGGGGCAAAGCACCAAGATTCGTTTGCCTCTGTATGCGTAGTAGGTCATGACAGCAAGAGCCGTAAAGGTCTTCCCCAGACCGACCGAGTCTGCCAGAATACAGCCATTGTATCGTTCTAATTTTGAAATCAGCGACTTGACCGCATCCTTTTGAAAATCATACAAGAGATTCCAAATCTTGGTTTCCTTGTATTGCACATGCTCATTGGGAAGTTGATCCTGATTGACATCTTCTAAAAAGTCACTAAAGATATTATAAAGCATGACATAATAGAGAAACTCTGGTGAGTGCTCCTTGTGAGCTAAGGTTAGATTTTCCAAAATTTCCTCAGTTACATCACGAAAATACTCATCATTGTTCCAATAATCTTCAAAGTTTCTCAAATAGGTCAAACTTTGTGGTTCAGTATAAAGGTTACGACTGGATTTAAAGAGAGAATTTTCATAGCCAAGTTCTTTACGGTCAAAATTTTTTAGCTTATCCACTGTGATAACTTGATTGTTTTCAATACGAATCCCGTTATCAATTTCTTCATTGACATTAATAGACTTAAACTGAGCCTTTCTACGTACCCAATCAGCACATTCTTTAGCAAGTGATTTTTGGGTTAATTCGTTCATCAATTTCAATTCATACTCTGCCCCAAATATTGATGACTCACGTTGTTTCTTTGGTATGATATATTCACGGTATTCTTTAGCAACTTCATTAGTCGTAAAGGTTGGACTGGTAAAAATAAATTTCAACTCTTCAATTTGCTCTAGCTCTTCTTTCAAAGATTGATAAGCAAACATAGAAAAGGTTGCCGCAGCCATTTTTACCTTACTACCTTTTCCTAGATGTTCTTTTAACTGATCCCCCAAGAGAACCAGTCGGTTATCAATTTCCATAGCCTCTCCTTACTTAACAAGTTACACATCATTATACAATATTATTAACGTTAAAAACAAGACAAATTAAAAAGAGGCCTAGGCCTCTTTTTAGTTATGCTTTCAAGAAACGTCTCATTGAGAGAACAGAACCTAGTGCTCCAATCACCATACCGACAGCTGCCATAGCAACAATCATAGCTGAGATAAAAAAGCTAGGGGCATAAAGTGAGAGATTGTCTTCTTGGAAACTTGGATTCATCCCTTGATAAACCCAAGTATAGATAAAGAACATCAAGAGAGCTGGAACAATAGTTCCAATTAAGCCAATCCAAGCCCCCTCAAAGAAGAACGGTCCTTTAATGTAGGAATTTTTGGCACCTACAAGACGCATAATTTGAATTTCATTTTGACGTGCCATAATGGTGATACGAATAGTATTTGAAATGATAAAAATCGCAATCAATAACAAAATACCTGTCCCTGCTAGACCACCAATACGGATATAATTGGTAACAGTTGTTAAACGCTCGATATCTGCTCCACCAAAGTCAACCGAATCAACCTCTTCTAAATCTTGAATTTTTGCACTCAAACTTTTCAAGGAATCAGACGAGGTCAACTTAACTTCGTAAACATCCAAAAGTGGACTAGATTCCCAATCATCACCTAAAGTAGCCTTATATTTTTCTAGTTGTGCTTCCTTACTAGAATAAGTAATACTTTTGACTTGATCAAAAGCCATAATTTGATCATAAACCTTGTGATAATTCTTATTTGTAACGGTTTCACCTTTATCATTTTTAATCGTCTTTTGAGCGTCTGTCGATCCTTCTGATAAGCGAACTAAAATAGGAACATTCCCTTCAATATCTCTAGTCACCTTCTCGACATTTAACATCACTGAGGCAAACAAGCCCAATAGAATCAAGGTAATCGTCACAGAGGTTGTCGCAGCAAAGGTCATCCAACCATTACGTTTAATACTTTTCAGTGACTCCCAATTATAGCGAAAGAAACGCATCCGCACCATTAAAGTCACAAGCAAAGCAAGGATAATTACCCCTACACCTATTAGAATCCAAGGAGCTGCATTTCCGCCCACCTCTTGGCTACGTTGCCAAATTTGTTTCAATAGATTAGTCATCGTATCCATAGTCTCCTTCCTCTTGATCACGTACTAAACGTCCTTCTTCAACTGCTAGAACACGATGTTTCATAGTGTTGACAATAACACTATTATGCGTTGCCATAATCACAGTTGTCCCTTGAAGATTGATACGTTCAAGCAACTGCATTATCTCTAGTGCAATTTCAGGATCTAGGTTACCTGTTGGCTCATCGGCAATCAAAAGTTTTGGATTATTGACAATGGCACGCGCAATCGCAACACGTTGCTGCTCACCACCTGATAATTCCTCAGGAAATGAACGTGATTTATGTTTAAGACCAACTAAGTTCAATACCTCTGGCACACGCTTTTTAATATCCTTACGTTTGCTCCCAATCACTTCCATGGCAAATGCAACATTTTCATAAACCGTCTTTCGCTGAAGCAATTTATAGTCTTGGAAGACAACTCCAATGTTACGACGTAAAATAGGAACTTGACGCGCTTTAAGTTTTGTCAACTCAAATTCACCAACTTTAATGGTCCCTTTGGTTGCAGTTTCCTCACGGTACAAGAGCTTAATAAAGCTTGATTTTCCTGCTCCAGATGGACCAACAAGATAAACAAACTCTCCCTGATTGATAGAGACTGATAGATCTCTGAGTGCTGTAGAGCCACGTTTGTATTTTTTGGTCACTCCTTTAAGTTCAATTAAGGCCATATTTTTCCTTTCTCTTATTCCATACGCCATTTTAGATAAGCGTCAATAAAGCCATCTAACTCGCCATCCATCACCTTATCCACTTGTGCTACCTCAAAGCTAGTTCGATGGTCTTTGACCATAGTATAAGGAGTAAAGACATATGATCTGATCTGACTTCCCCATGTAATCTCTTTTTTATCTCCTTTTAGAGCTGAGACTTCTTCGGCTTTTTTCTCTTGCTCCATTTGATAAAGCTTAGCCTGCAGCATCTTCATTGCACGATCTCGGTTTCCATACTGGGTACGATCAACCGTTGAAGCGACAACAATTCCTGTTGGAATATGTGTCAAACGCACACCAGTTGAAACCTTGTTGACATTTTGTCCACCAGCACCACCTGAACGGAAAGTATCCATCTTAATCTCATCATCTCTAATCTCAACTTCAATGGTATCATCAAGTTCAGGCATCACCTCGACAGAAGTAAATGACGTGTGGCGTCGTTTGGCTGAGTCAAAAGGTGAAATCCTTACTAAACGATGTACCCCCATCTCAGACTTCAACAAGCCATAAGCATTTGGACCTTCAAACGATAAGGTAACAGATTTAATGCCAGCCTCATCACCTGCTTGATAGTCCAAAACCTCAACCTTAAAACCTTTAGCGTTTCCAAAACGGGTGTACATCCTCATGAGCATTTCTCCCCAATCTTGAGCCTCTGTTCCCCCTGATCCTGGGTGAATTTCCAAAATTGCATTATTATTATCGTAAGGCTCTGACAATAAGAGAGTCATCTCATAGCTGGTCATGATTTTCTCTAACTTTACAAGGCTCTCCTCTAACTCTTCTTGTAAAGAAGCATCTTCGGCTAGCATGTCTTGAAGAATCTCAACTTCATCAACCAGATCCTCCATATTGTGGAAGGTTTCATATTTTTGCTTTAACTCATTTAATTCTTGAGACGTTTTTTGCGCTGCAATGTTATCATTCCAAAAATCTGGCTCAGTCATACGATTTTCTAGCAGGGCAATCTCTTCTTCTAGGCGATCTAAGTCAAAGAGACCTCCTGAAGCTAGTCAACTTCTCTTTATGTTCTACTATTTTTTGACGGATTTCTGCAATATCCATACTATACCTCTTTCTTTTCAATCCTTTTCATTTTATCATAAATAGCCTATATTTGCCATTTTTTAAGGACTCTGGCACGCTCGTCCATAATATCATTATTAGATGAATCAATCCTTAACACAAAATTTTGAAGCTCTTCATTCGGTTTTTTGATAATTTCTCCAATAGCCCAAATGGCTGTTGCAACATGGATAGGATTTTGATTTTTATCAATGATTTCTAAAAGTTTTACCACTGCTGTTTTATCATGGGCATTAGCTAAAGCGATAATCGCATTTCGTTGCAAGATATTTTTTCCACGCCAAGATCCCGCAATCATTCCAAATTTCTCCTTGAACTGAGTATTTGATAATTCAAGAAATGGGATCAATTCTGGGTGCGCTAATTCTGGATCAATCTCTGTGACAGGAGGATGGTCAATCCCTTTATTATAAGGGCAAGAAATTTGACAAATATCACAACCATAGATAACCGTCTTTATTTTTTTCCGAAATTCTAAGGCCATCATTCCCTTATCTTGCGTTTGAAAGCTCAGACAACGTTTCGCATCCATGGTTGAATCACCATTTAAACAAGAGGTCGGACAAGAAGTTAAACAGCGCGTGCAATCACCACAACCATAATCAACAGGCTGATCAGGTTCAATCTCTAAATTGGTAATCAATTCCCCTAAAAACATATAAGAGCCGTATTCTTTAGAGATAACCAGCCCATTTTTTCCGATAAACCCAATCCCCGCTCGCCTAGCAACTGCCGTGTCAACCAAAGCACCTGTATCAACCATAGCCTTATGTTCATAAGGAAAACCTTCCTCTTGACATAGCCCTTCGATTCCTTCTGAAAGTTTTTTTAGCTTGTCGGCAACGACGTAATGATAATCAAGCCCCCAACTGTTAGGGGTTATCTTCCCCCGTTTATATTCGGTTTTTTGAGGTTGCTGGGGAAGTTTATGAGGATAAGCAATTGCAATGGAGATAATGGTTTTAGCACTTTCCAGTGACAGTCTTGGTTTCACCCTCTCCTCAATATTTTTATGTTCAAAACCTGAGTTAGTACCATTTTCGACTGCTAAGCGCAAGCTTTTCTCCAAATAAGAAAAATCATCAGCTGTTGTAAAACCTATCTTTGAAATGCCAATATCATTAGCTAATTCTTGAATCCTTTTTTTAATATCCATATCTTTATTTTAGTGGAAAGCTGTTTACGATGCAAGAAAAATAGGCTGGATAACTCCAACCTATTTAGGATGTTCTAAATCTTCTGGATGTTGAAATAAATCATTTTCTTCTTCGGATAAAGTCCAAGTCAAGCGAGACAAAAGGGGAACATCTACCATACTCATATAAGGGTAATTTTGATAGACTTCAAAAGTAACGCTGTGAGCTTTACCATCATCTCGAACATCAATCACTTCGTAACGGTAGCTGACCTTGGCATCTTTTGGAAGCTCCTCTATATCACTGGTATTTGCTCCTGACTCACCAATTTTTTCATTTAAAATAGCCAAAGTCTTTTGATTAGTTATTTTTGCCACTTGTTCATGACGAGCATTATAAACAAGGATATGATCTTGCTTTGCTGAAACTTGCCGACAAGCTACTAAAATCCAAAAAGATAAGATGAGACTGAACACACTGAGACTAACTAGTCTGAACCCCTTTTTCATAACTGCCACCTCCTCTTTATTGTATTATATCACTAACACAATATTGTGTCAAGGATTAATAAAAGAGCCAAGGGGTTGACCTTAGCTCTTTTATCATTTTTTCTCAATCTTCAAAATTTTAGATTGCTTTTTCATCGTAACCAAGTTTACGTTGAACAAATTTGACGATTTCAACTGCCAATACCATGATTAAACTTCCAATGATGGTTACTAACCATTGTGTCGGAGATAAGACAGACACATGGAAGAAGGTATTAAATCCTGGAATAACAATTGTTGCCATCAACAATAAGAAAGCAAGTGGGATAGACCAGTTGAAGAGTCTGTTTTTAAAGAGTCCCACTGTAAAGATAGACTGGTAAACAGATTTAACGTTATAAGCATGTACCAACTGGATAAGACCCAAAGTCACATATGCCATCGTCAATGCATCTGCGTGAATTTCTTTATAAGTTGCATGTTCTGGGTAAAGAAGTGCAAAACCATATACCCCAAGAACGAGGATAGTTTGTAAAATTCCTTGATAGATGATGGAACTCATCACACCACCTGAGAAGAAGCTTGAGTTACGTCCACGAGGCTTATGCGTCATAACACCTGGTTCTGCCGGTTCAACACCAAGCGCGATCGCTGGAAGGGTATCAGTTACTAAGTTAATCCATAAAAGATGAACTGGTTCAAGAACATCCCAACCAAATAAAGTCGCAAGGAAGATTGTTAGAACCTCTGCGGTATTAGCTGAAAGAAGGTACTGAATAGTTTTTTGAATGTTAGAGAAGACCTTACGTCCTTCTTCAACAGCAACAATAATAGTTGCAAAGTTATCATCTGCAAGGACCATGTCAGATGCTCCTTTAGATACCTCTGTACCTGTAATCCCCATACCAATACCAATATCGGCTGTCTTAAGTGATGGTGCATCATTAACACCATCACCGGTCATAGCAACTACCTTACCGTCATTTTGCCATGCTTTCACAATACGAACCTTATGTTCAGGAGAAACACGCGCATAAACAGAATATTGTTTGAAAACTTTTTGGAATTCTTCATCAGATAATTCATTAAGTTCTGCGCCAGTGAAGACATGATCTTCTGTATCACCTTCTTCAATAATACCAAGACGCTTAGCGATAGCTTCTGCAGTATCTTGATGGTCTCCTGTGATCATGATTGGACGAATACCAGCTTCCTTAGCCACACGAACTGCTTCTGCTGCCTCTGGACGCTCAGGGTCAATCATTCCGACAAGACCTGAGAAGACTAAGTCATTTTCAACAATGTCTGACTCAAGTTCAGGGATAGCATCAACGTACTTGTATGCCATCATCAAGACACGAAGGGCTTGTTTAGCCAATGATTTATTGGTAGATAAGATAGCAGACTTATCTTCTTCTGTGATTGGACGGATAGAGCCATTATCTTCAATCTGTGTAACGCGCTTAAGTAATTGATCAGGCGCACCTTTAACAGCAACCAAGAACTTACCATCTGCTTGCTGGTGAATGGTTGACATGAGTTTACGTGTTGAATCAAATGGCAACTCCGCAACACGAGGCTCATCAACTAAAGCTTCACGAACATCAAAATCATGATCAAGACCAAACTGAACAAGAGCTGTTTCCGTTGGATCTCCAATTAATTTCCCTGTTGGATCAACTTTAGTATCATTCGCAAAGTTCATGACACGAAGAGTTGAGTTACTTGCCTCAAATGCTTCTTTTGCATCAATCAATTGACCGTTTGTATAGACTTTTTCAACTGTCATTTGGTTCATCGTCAAAGTACCAGTTTTATCTGATGCAATAATTTCAGTTGAACCAAGTGTCTCAACAGCAGGCAACTTACGTACAATTGAATTACGTTTAGCAAGAACCTGTGTTCCAAGAGAAAGCACCACGGTAACGATGGCAGGAAGTCCTTCTGGAATAGCTGCAACAGCAAGTGCCACAGAGGTCATCAAACCTTCAAGTGGAGCCTGTCCTTGGATGAACACACCAACCGCAAAAGTAATGGCTGCAATCACTAAAACAGCATAAGTAAGTGTCTTAGATAAGTCATTCAAGTTTTGCTTAAGTGGTGTATCAGATTCGTCTGCATTAGCCAACATCCCTGCAATTTTACCAACTTCGGTAAACATTCCTGTATTGGTTACGACACCAATACCACGACCATAAGTGACGTTAGAGTTTTGATAAGCCATGTTTACACGGTCACCAATCCCTGCATCAGCTTCTAATGTTACCGTCAAATCTTTTTCAACAGGAACAGACTCACCTGTCAGCGCAGCTTCTTCAATTTTAAGAGAGTTTGCTTCTAACAAGCGCATATCTGCAGGCACCACATCTCCCGCTTCAAGCATAACCACATCACCTGGAACAAGATCTTTAGAGTCCACCTCTACTACGTGACCATCACGAAGGACACGAGCAACTGGACTAGACATGTTTTTTAAGGCTTCGATTGCTGCTTCAGCTTGACCTTCCTGATAGACACCAAAAGCTGCGTTAAGGACAACTACTGCCAAAATGATTACAGCATCTGCCCAATCATGACCACCTGTGGTAATAACTGATAGAACTGCGGCAACCAACAGGATAATGATCATCAGGTCTTTGAACTGATCTAGAAATTTTGCTAAGAGGGTGCGTTTTTCCCCTTCATCAAGTTCATTACGACCGTACTCTGTGAGACGTTTACTTGCTTCTTCACCAGTTAACCCTTCTGCTGAAGAGCCTAAGCTTGTCAACACATCGTCTGCATTTTGCGTGTAAAAAGTATCACGCTTTTGTTCTTTGGACAATTTTTCTCCTCCTTGGCCTCTATTTCTAAATGAAAAAGAGACCTGTTTTTATTAAAACAAGTCTCGCTATTTAAGATAGGGCCGGAAATAATTTCGGACTGACGACCCTATCACGATGAATATCGTTAGCTACTCCCTCGATTTGTTCTCTATTATAGCAAATTTATAAGGAAATTCAAACCATTTCTACTTTTGAAACCGTTTTCTAAGACCATGAAATTTTCATTTCGTAGTCTGCAAATATTTTTTGATTCTCTAAACCTTTCAAATGATAAGATAAATAAAGACATTGTTGATTCAAATCAACTTGATAAGCGTTAGTTTGAGTGACAAAGTGCTGAATCCCTAAAGGTGTCGGAATAGTGACAACTGCTTCCTGACCTTCTAAAAAGCGCATAATGGTTTTAGGAGTTGAAAAGCGTGTCATTGTCATCTCAACGGATGAGAACTTAATCACAACTTTTTCTTTCTCTGAATTAGTAAAAAGTAAATAGTCATACCCTCCTTTTTGAAGCCATTCTCCCTCATGGACTTCGTGAATGTATTCGACCTCTTCACCCATTTGAATCTTATTTTTTAGACTAATTTTCACCACGATATCTCCTCTTAAAATATTCTTTTCTATTCTATCAAAAATTCCCAAAATTTGTCTTGGTTTGTTTAGCGCTAACTTTTCCAAAAAATAGGACTTTTTGCTATAATACTAACTATGATTGAAAAAATCTTCCGTGATCCTGTTCACAATTACATTCAAGTCAATTCTTTGGTTATCTATAACCTCATCAATACCAAAGAATTTCAGCGTCTCAGACGAATCAAACAACTGGGAACAAGTTCATTTACCTTTCACGGTGCTGAACATAGTCGCTTTTCCCACTGTTTAGGGGCTTATGAGATTGCCCGACGGGTCTCTGATAAATTTGAACGGCATTATCCAAATCAGTGGTCTCCCAAGGAGTCTTTTTTAACCATGGTTGCCGCACTTTTACATGACTTGGGGCATGGTCCCTTTTCACACACCTTTGAACGCTTATTTCATACTGATCATGAGGCTGTAACTCAAGAGATTATTACAAATCCTGAGACAGAAATTTGTCAGATTCTTAAAACCGTTTCTGAGGATTTCCCAAATCAAGTGGCTAGTGTGATTGACCATACACATCCTAATAAGACTATTGTCTCTCTGATTTCAAGTCAAATTGATGTGGATAGAATGGATTATTTATTAAGAGACTCTTACTATACTGGGGCAAGCTATGGACAGTTTGATTTAACCCATATTCTAAGAACCATTCGCCCTGTAGCATCAGGAATTGCTTTTGATCAAAAAGGGATGCATGCTGTCGAGGACTATGTCATCCGTCGCTATCAAATGTACACGCAAATCTATTTCCACCCTGCTAGTCGGTCGGTTGAATTAGTTTTAGAAAAGTTGTTGCAACGTGCAAAATGGCTCTATCAAAAAAATCCAAATTATTTTTCTTTGAGTGCTCCAAAGCTGGTTCCCTTCTTTAAAGAAATCACTACTCTAGAAGATTATCTCTATCTAGATGATAGCATCTTAACGAGCTACTTTCAAAGTTGGATAGATTCTGAGGATGCTATTTTATCTGATTTGGCTGCTTCTTTTATCAACCGTAAGCTATTCAAATCACTTTCTCTAGATGAAAATGATACCGATACCTTGTCCGCTCTAAAACAATGTATCGCAGCAGTTGGGTTTGATCCTGATTATTACACAGGATGCCATAAAACTGTAGATTTACCCTATGATAGTTATCATCCAAGAGATAAAAAACCTCGAACACAAATTGATATATTAGATAAGCACGGATCTATTGTTGAACTCTCACAACTCTCCAGTCTAGTCAGTAGCCTAACTGGAAAACAGCAAATCGACTTTCGTTTCTATTTTCCAAAAGAAATGTTAGAAGAAGATGATCTATTTTTAGAAACCAAGCAAGCTTTTAAATTACTTTTGAAACAATAAGGAGAACCTATGTCCATCAAACTTGTTGCTGTCGATATTGACGGTACACTCATTAACAGTAAACGCGAAATCACTCCAGAAGTCTATCAAGCTGTACAAGAAGCAAAACAAGCTGATGTCAAAATTGTTATTA
Source organism: uncultured Streptococcus sp. (assembly GCA_945876895.1). GTDB lineage: Bacteria > Bacillota > Bacilli > Lactobacillales > Streptococcaceae > Streptococcus > Streptococcus porcorum. Next base: position 5,270 of record CAMCQB010000028.1, on the reverse strand, counting down.
CGACAGGACGTCCCATTGCAGGAGTTAAATCTCTCTTATCTCAACTCAATCTCGAAGATGAAGGTGACTATGTCATTACTTTCAACGGAGGACTGGTTCAAGATACGGCGACTGGTGAAGATTTAGTGAAAGAGACGCTCACTTATGAAGACTATTTGGAAATTGAATACCTAGCACGAAAACTTGGTCTTCATATGCACGCCATTACCAAAGATGGTATCTATACCGCCAACCGAAATATTGGTAAATACACCGTTCATGAAGCAACGCTAGTCAATATGCCAATTTTTTACCGCACGCCTGAAGAGATGGCAGATAAAGAAATTGTCAAAATCATGTTTATTGATGAACCTGAGATTCTTGACCCTGCTATCAAAAATATTCCAGCTGAATTTTATGAAAAGTATAACCTTGTTAAATCACAACCCTTCTACCTAGAAGTGATTCACAAAAATGTCAGCAAGGGGAATGCAATTATTCATCTTGCTAAAAAACTTGGTCTTACTATGGAGCAAACCATGGCTATTGGAGATGAGGAAAATGACCGTGCCATGCTAGAAGTTGTTGGCCATCCAGTCGTTATGGAAAATGGGAATCCTGAACTGAAAAAAATCGCCAAACATATCACCAAATCAAACGATGAATCTGGTGTTGCACATGCTATTAGAGAGTGGGTATTAAAATAATGTACACCTATCAAGTGAATATTACTGAAAAAGAGCATGATGACTTTGTCAGCTCTCATAAACAAGCTAATCTCTTACAAAGTAGCTCTTGGGCAAAGGTAAAAGATAATTGGGGAAATGCAAGAATTGGCTTTTATGAAAATGAGATACTAAAAGCAGTGGCTTCTATCCTTATCCAGCCCCTGCCGCTTGGATTTACCCTCTTATATATCCCTCGCGGTCCCATTATGGATTACACGGATAAGAAACTTGTCGCTTTTGTTCTAAAAAGTCTTAAAGAGTTTGGAAAAACCAAACGAGCTATTTTTATCAAGTTCGATCCTAGCCTCTTTTTAACCAGAGGATTAGTAACAGAAGAAAAATCAGACAGCGCTGAAACTCTTGAAATCATCACTACTTTAGAGAGTCTAGGTTGTGAATGGACTGGACGAACAACAAATCTTGATGAAAATATTCAACCTCGTTTCCAAGCCAATATCTATCAAGAACATTTTTCTGATGAACAGCTCTCCAAAAGTACTAAGCAAGCTATCCGAACTGCTCTAAATAAAGGGGTGGAAATTAGTTTTGGACAGACCGAATTTTTAGATGAATTTTCAGATCTCATGAAAAAAACAGAGGATCGCAAATCCATCTCACTTCGCGGAAAAAATTACTACAAAAAATTACTAGAAATCTATCCTGAACAATCTTACATCACTCTAGCTCACTTAGATCTAGAAAAACGCCAAACTTCTCTTCTTCAACAAAAAATTAAATTAGAGAATGAAGCTGCTAAATTTACTGAAAAAACCAAAGCAGGTAAAATCACTCATAACCAACAAGAGTTAGATAGAATAACCGAAGAGCTGCTCTTTTTGGATGAAAAACTGAAACATGGTCCAAAAAAAGTTGCTCTAGCTGGAACATTATCTTTAGAGTTCGCTAAAACCTCTGAAAACGTCTACGCAGGTATGGATGACGAGTTCCGTCGCTATCAACCTGCTATTATCACTTGGTATGAAACGGCTAAACACGCTTTTGAACGTGGTGTCCTCTGGCAAAATATGGGAGGAGTAGAAAACAGCCTTGATGGTGGACTCTACAACTATAAATCTAAATTTAATCCTATTATTGAAGAATTTGCAGGTGAATTTAACCTCCCCGTAAACACTATTTTCTACCGTCTCACTAACAGTGCTTATAAAATTCGTAAAAAATTGAGGAGTAAAAATTAATGATTTTTTCTACTATTAGCAAGAAAGAGTTTTTAAACCACTGTCAACTTGCTGACAAAAAATCCTTTTTACAATCAGAAGAAATGGCGACATTGTTAAAAAAACGTGGCTACACTGTCACTTATCTTGGTCTAAAAAACTCCCAAAAGGAAATAGTGATTTCTAGTTTAGTTTATACCAAACCAATGACTGGTGGGCTATACATGGAATTAAATTCTGGCCCCGTCGCTACTGATCTCTCCTATCTTTCTGATTTTTATAGAGAATTACAAATTTATGCCAAGCAAAAAGGCGTGATAGAGCTTGTTGTCAAACCCTATCAAACCTATCAAACTTTTGACACTGATGGGAATCCAATCTCTAAAGAACACACTGAATTGATAACTGATTTAACTTCCCTAGGCTATCTCCACGATGGCTTAAAAACAGGTTATCCTGGTGGGGAGCCTGATTGGCATTATGTCAAAGATTTAACTGACCTTAATCCTCAAACACTCCTAAAATCCTTTAGTAAGAAGGGCAGACCCTTAGTAAAAAAATCCCAAACATTTGGGATAAAATTGAAACGCCTAAATCGGGACGAACTTCACTTATTTAAAGAAATTACTAGCTCTACCTCAGAACGCAGAGAATATAGCGATAAAAGTTTAGACTATTATCAAGATTTTTATGATAGTTTTGGTGATAAAGCTGAATTTATGGTGGCAGTCTTAAATTTTCAAGATTATTACCAACACCTCGAGGAGGATCAAGAAAAACTTTCAAATAAAATAAATCAATTAACAGAACGCTTAGAAGCTCAACCTCAGTCCCAAAAACTCCAAAACCAAATCCGAGAGTTTTCTCAGCAACATGAAACCTTCGAAACTCGGAAACAAGAAGCAAAAGAATTCATTCAGAAATATGGAAATGAAGATAAGATCTTAGCAGGAAGCCTCTTTCTTTATACTCCTCAAGAAGCAGTTTACCTTTTCAGCGGATCTTATCCAGAATTTAATAAATTCTATGCTCCTGCCCTTTTACAAGAGTATGTCATGCGAGAAGCCATTAAGCGTGGCATCACTTTTTATAACTTCTTAGGGATAATGGGAGAATTTGACGGTTCTGATGGTGTTTTACGATTTAAGCAAAACTTCAATGGCTATATTGTTAGAAAAATGGGAACCTTCCGTTACTATCCAAAACCTATTTTATACAAAGTTATTCAAATACTAAAATCATTACTTCATCGTTCATAAAGGAGTCTTATGGCATTCCAAATTATTACCCCTCAACAATTTCATAACCATATTTTAGCAGCAGACGCCCAAGCGTTTGAGCAATCTCCTCAGATGGCCCTTCTATTGAAAAAAAGAGGTTATCGTATCCAAATGGTCGGCTATCTAAAAGATAACGACATAAAGGTTTCTGCTCTAGTATTCAGCACTCCTATCGCTGGTGGACTCGCTATGGAAATCAATAACGGTCCTATTGTTACCGATCCAACCTACTTGGAAGATTTTTATAAGGGCCTCCAAAATTTCTCAAAACAAGAAGGTGCTATTGAGTTAAAGGTTAAACCTTACGATAATTATCAAATCTTAGACAGTAATGGCTCAGCCTTATCAGAGGAAAATCAGGCCCTGATTGACCACATGCAACATTTAGGGTTTCAACACTCTGGCTTAGAAGTTGGCTATCATACAGGAGATTGGAATTATGTTAAAGATCTTAGTCAGCTAACACCTGAGACACTCTTTAAATCTTTCAGTAAAAAGGGACGACCGCTCGTTAAAAAAGCTAAAACCTTTGGAATAAAAATCAAAAAATTAGAGAGATCAGATTTAGCAATTTTCAAGGAAATCACCTCTGCCACCTCTGATCGTCGTGACTTTGATGATAAACCATTGGAATACTATGAGTATCTTTTTGATAGCTTTGGCGATAAGGCAGAATTTGTCATCGCGACATTAAATTTCCAAGACTACTTGGATAACCTTAATACCGATCAAGCTAAATTAAAAGAAAAAATTGATCGACTAGCAAATGACCTTGAGAAAAACCCAAATTCTGAGAAAAAACAGAATCAGTACCGAGAGTTATCTAGTCAATTCGAGACATTTGATGTCCGTAAAAAAGAGGCCCAAGAATTAATCAACCAATATGGACAAAACGACACCCCTTTATGTGCTAGTCTCTTCCTCTATTTAGAAAAAGAAGCCTTCTACCTCTACAGTGGATCTTATTCTGAATTTAACCGTTTTTATGCTCCTGCCATCTTACAAGAATATGCTATGTTAGAAGCTATAAAACGTGGTTTAAAACGCTACAACTTTCTTGGTATAAAAGGAGTATTTGATGGTACTGATAGTATATTAAGGTTTAAGCAAAACTTTGAGGGATATATTGAACATAAACCAGGATATTTCCTTTACCATCCACATCCACTCAAGCATAAGACTTATCAATTCATCAAAAAACTACTCGGTAGAAATTAACAGAACATCCCTAATTGAGATCCATTATATCTTCCAAAAAACAGGAAACTAAAAATATTTATAAAATTTAAAAAGACTTGTGAAAAACACAAGTCTTTTTAAATTTTATTTTACGAAGTCAAGAAGAGCTAGGAAGCTATCTGCTTCAAGTGAAGCACCACCTACAAGTGCACCATCCACATCAGGAGATGCCATATACTCTGCAACGTTTGATGGGTTTACAGAACCACCATATTGAACACGTACTTTATCAGCAACATCTTGTCCAAAATCAGCTGCAACAACATCACGAACTGCTTTACACATTTTTTGTGCATCATCTTGAGTCGCTGACTTACCAGTACCAATAGCCCAAATTGGCTCATATGCAATCACAAGTGAAGCAACTTGTTCTGCTGAAAGATCTTTAAGTGCTGCTGAAACTTGAGCACCCACAAATTCAACTGCTTTACCAGCTTCGTAAGTTTCAAGTGACTCACCACAACAAATGATTGGTGTCATACCATTACGGAAGATAGCGTGAGCTTTTTTATTGATGTCTTCATCAGTTTCGTGGAAGTAATCACGACGCTCTGAGTGACCGATAACAACATAGTTAACACCCATTTCAGACAATACTTTAGGGCTGTTTTCACCAGTGAAAGCACCTGCATCTTCAAAATAACAGTTTTGTGCTGCAACTTTAAGTTCTGAATCTTTAGCGAACCAAAGAAGTGCATTCAAATCAACTGCAGGAGCTGCAATGGCTGCTTCTACAAGATCAGCTGAAGGTAATTTACCTGCAATTGCCTCAACAAAAGCTTGAGCTTCTTGAGGGTTTTTGTTCATTTTCCAGTTACCAGCAATAATTGGTTTACGTGACATTTCACATACCTCTTCTTTTTTTATTT
>CAMCQB010000027.1 GCA_945876895.1 uncultured Streptococcus sp. | reverse complement strand
AAACATCTAATTCTTGACTAAGGTAAGGTGGCTAACTTCATTATAGAACTTTCGGCCTATTCAAAAAAGCTAGGTGTAAAATCCTAGCTTTTTAAAGGGTTATTCTTCAATTTCATCATTGGACGCCGCTGGCAAGACAAGGTTTAAGAGAACACCAACCAAGGCAGCCAAGGCTGTTCCTGAAATCACAAGATCAGAACCGATTTTTAAGACACCTCCGCCAAGACCTAAAACAAGCATGGCACTAGCAATCACCAAGTTACGTGACTCCATAAAGTTAACACGCGCCTTAATCAAAACTTTCAACCCATTACTTGCAATAACACCATAAAGGAGAATAGACATCCCTCCTAAAACGGCACTTGGAATGGTTGAAATCAAAGCTGTAAACTTAGAAAAGAAACTCAACCCAATAGCAATAAAGGCGGCATTACGGATCACTGAAACACTAGCAATACGTGTCAAACCAACAACACCAGTATTTTCGCCGTAAGTCGTATTGGCTGGACCACCGATAAAGGCGGATACAGCTGTTGCAACCCCATCACCAATCAAGGTGCGATTTAAACCTGGCTTTTTCAAGAAGTTACGACCACAAATTTCACCTAAAACCATGTGATCTCCGATGTGTTCTGCAATTGTCACGATAGCAATTGGTAAAATAGCAAAGGCTTCTGGTCCAAAATAAAGATTGTATTCTTTAAAACTCTTAATCCCTGTCGCAAACGGTAAGCTAATATCTGGTAGGGCAAACCATGCTGCTTCTTTAACTGGTGTAAAATCTACCATCCCCAAGCAAACAGCTACCAGATAACCCCCTACAATTGCAATCAAAAATGGGATGACACGCATAAAGCCACGGCCACGTGTTTGAATGGTTACCGCAATCATGAAGCTCACGGCAGCAACTAACATATTTTTCCAGTTCCCATCTTCTACAAAACCAGCTGATGTTACCGCTGTATTGGCAAGTCCTAAACCGATTACCATAATCATCGGCCCAATGACAATTGGAGGTAAAAGACGGTCAATCCAAGCTGTTCCGATTTTTGAAACCACTAAGGCTACGACCACATAGATCAAGCCGACCATCATGACACCAGTTTGTCCTGCGCTGATATCTCCTCCCATCTGCTCCTTGGCAAAAGCCATCGCTGAAATGTAGGCAAATGAAGAACCTAGGTAAACTGGGACACTAAACTTGGTAGATACCATATAGATCAAGGTCCCTATCCCTGAAGCCAGTAAAGCTGTCGAAACAGACATCCCTAATAAAATCGGAACTAGGATTGTCGCTCCAAACATTGCAAAAACGTGCTGTACACTCAGTAACAAGCCTTTTGCAGTATCTGGCTTTTCATGAATATCAAATAATAAACGTTTCTCTGCCATTTTATCTCCTTTTTCCTCCTATTTGGATGGCACCTAAATAGGAAGGTGTTTTTTCTATTGGACTTATTTTTGACAAAAAAATAAGTCTCCATAACGAAATGAGACTTGGGTAGATTGATTTTCGATAAAGTTACACCACAAAATAAATGCAGATTTTAGTATTTTCTGCTCCTGTTTTGTAGTTTATTGTTCGAAGTCCCTTAGTAGGCTCCCTGTCCTACCTTAAAAGTCCTAATTTCAATTATCCATTTTACCTAATTTCTCCATCCTTGACAAGCCCCTAAATCAAAAAATGAGATCGAAACATCGTGTGTTTCAATCTCATTGGCTGATAAACTTATTTTAGACGTCCTGGGCGTTCTTTGTAGCCATAGAAAGCATCTTCGATGATTTCTTGCATATGATCCACCATAGCTAGACGTGGGTTAGCTGGAGTACACTGATCTTCGTAAGCAAGAAGCGCTAATTCACGAGAGTGTTCTTTCAACTCTTTCTCGTCAATACCTTGTGCTTTCAGATTCATCTCAATACCAATACGCTCACCAAGGTCATAGACAGCTTGTGCATAAGCTGCGACAGCTTCTTCTGGTGTTGAACATGGCAAACCTAGCATACGAGCAATATCTTGGTATTTTTCATCTGCTTTGTAGTAGTTGTATTTAGGCCATGTTGCTGTCTTAGATGGACGTGTTCCGTTGTAGCGGATAACATATGGTAATAAGATAGCGTTAGTACGACCGTGAACAGTATGGAAACGTCCACCAATCTTGTGGGCCATTGAGTGTGAAATTCCTAAGAAGGCATTAGCAAAGGCCATACCTGCAATAGTTGAAGCGTTATGCATTTTTTCGCGTGATGCAAAGTCTGCATTTTTAACAGAACTTTCTAGGTTTTCAAAGACAAGCTTAATGGCTTGAAGAGCAAGACCATCTGTAAAGTCGTTGGCTACTGTTGACACATAAGCTTCTGTGGCGTGAGTCAAAACATCCATACCAGTGTCAGCTGTAACATGAGCTGGCACGGTCATAACCAAGGCAGGATCCACAATGGCAATGGTTGGTGTCAATGAATAATCTGCAATTGGATATTTGCGGTTATTTGCTTTATCAGAGATAACGGCAAATGGTGTCACTTCTGATCCCGTACCAGATGTGGTTGGAATAGCGATAAACTTAGACTTCTTACCAAGTTCTGGGAATTTGAAGGCACGTTTTCGGATATCCATGAATTTTTGAACAAGGTCATGGAAGTCCACTTCTGGTTGCTCATAGAAGAGCCACATAACCTTAGCCGCATCCATTGGTGAACCACCACCTAGTGCGATAATGGTGTCTGGTTTAAAGGTACGCATCATCTCGGTTCCTTTATAGACCGTTGTGATGTCTGGATCAGGCTCAACATCTGCAAAGATTTGATAGACCACATTATTGCGACGAAGGTGAAGTTGCTCCAAAATACGATCCAAGAAACCAAACTCAACCATGGCATGGTCAGTTACAATCATGACACGTTCAACATCACGACATTTTTGGAGGTATTGAATAGAATCACGTTCGAAGTATGTTTTTGAAGGAACTTTAAACCACTGCATATTGTTTCTACGTCTTCCTACTTTTTTGATGTTCAAGAGATTAACCGCACTCACGTTATCACCGATAGAGTTACGGCCATAAGAACCACAACCAAGTGTTAATGATGGTAAGAATGAGTTGTAAACATCACCAATACCACCGAAGGTAGATGGTGAATTCCAAATCACACGAATGGCACGAACCAAAGTTCCAAATTCTTTGGCTAAAGCGGCATCTTCTGTATGGATAGCGGCAGAGTGACCTAATCCATCAAACTCAACCATGAGACGCGCTTTTTCAAGACCATCTTCACGAGAATCTGACTTCAAGACAGCAATTACTGGTGACAATTTCTCGCGTGTCAAAGGCTCTTTAACGCCAACTTCTTTACACTCTGCTGCTAGGATATTTGTGCCTTCAGGAACTGAGAAGCCTGCTTGTTCTGCAATCCAAGTCGCTGGTTTTCCGACGATGTTTGGATTTAATTTAGCTTCTGCACAATTTTTACCGTTGGCTTTAGCTCCAAAGCAAAATTCTTCTAGGAGAGCTTTTTCTTTTTTATTAACAAAGTAAGTGTGATAGGATTTAAACTCTTTGACAAAGTCATCATAGATTTCTTTATCAACAATTACAGCTTGCTCTGAGGCACAGACCATACCGTTGTCAAATGATTTAGACATGACAATATCATGAGCTGCCTGACGAACGTTAGCAGACTTTTCAACATAGGCTGGAACGTTACCTGCACCCACACCAAGAGCTGGCTTACCACATGAGTAAGCTGCGCGTACCATGGCATTACCACCTGTAGCAAGAATCGTAGCAATTCCATCATGGTTCATCAAAGCCGCGGTCGCTTCCATTGAAGGTTTTTCAATCCACTGGATACAGTTTTCAGGAGCTCCTGCAGCAATGGCCGCATCACGCACGATACGAGCAGCATGTGCTGATGACTCTTGAGCTGATGGATGGAAGGCAAATACAATAGGGTTACGTGTTTTGAGAGAAATCAATGATTTAAAGATTGCCGTTGAGGTTGGGTTAGTAGTTGGTGTAATCCCACAGATAACTCCTACAGGCTCTGCAATCAATGTTAATCCTGTTACATCATCTTCTTCGATGACACCAACTGTTTTAGTATGGCGCATATTATTCACCACATGCTCGCAGGCAAAGAGGTTTTTAGTTGCCTTGTCCTCGAAAACACCACGACCTGTTTCCTCATAAGCATGCATAGCTAAAACACCATGGGCATCTAGGGCTGCCACTGAGGCTTTTGCAACGATATAATCTACTTGTTCTTGATTAAGTTTTCGCATCTCCTCTAGGGCAACAAGACCTTTTTTCACTAGAGTATCGACATGCGCTTGTGCTTCAAGTGCTTTTTCTTCTTTACTTACAGTTTTATCAGCCATATTTTCCTCCAAAGTGATTCAACAAGTTTGTTAAATCTTTCACATTTGTTACGTTTTCTATTATAGCTTACTGGATTAGTTTTGTAAACCCTTTCATGTTAATTTGTGTAATTTTCCTATTTTTAACGGTAAAAAATGAGACTAGGCTGATGCACCTAGTCTCAATCGTTTATTCTAAAATATTTTAGCCCAAAGCTCTAGAAAAGAAGTTATTTTTCGCCTTTTGCTGGAGCTTTTGCTGCTTTTTTCAAGGCAGCTTGTAGGGTTTGCGCATAAAGCTTGCCACCTTCTGAATCATCTGAGCCGTTATCTTTATAATGCACGCCATCTGTGCCAGGCCAAATTTCAGGATGATCAACTGCTACTTTATACCAATCTGCTATCGTGATATAGTTGTACTTCTTGGCTAATGTCAACTCATAATCACGCGCTTCTTTAACAGCCGCCTGATTTTCCTTACCGTTATAAGGGGTCACAAAGACTAAGTGGTGCCCTTTAGGTAAAGCATCGATGAACTGCTGAGTATCATCTTTATAATCATAAACCGAATTAACCCCAACGGCGATTACCACTGTTTCTGGAAGGGTCTCATTTTTGATATGATTTTCAAAGATATCAAATGCCAAATCGAAATTACGACTCACCGCAGAGTCTTGCTGAGCATTTGGAAGGTATTGGCTAAGAGCACCGCTTGAGCTGAGGGCAACAGAGTCTCCAATAATCAAGACTTGACTACCTGTTTTACCAATATTTTCCTTATCCGCTAAATTACGCGTCTGGCGCATTTGATCATTTGATTGGTTAAGTGAGCTCACTAAGAGATTGGTCTCAAATTCTCCCATTTTTGGAGAAACAGTCGTTAAAAAGAGCATCAAAACACCGAGAGCTGCAAAGCTAGTGTAAATCCATTTGCTGTAAGGTCTGAGATCAAAGTCCCATCGGAACAAATGAGAAGACTTGCCTGCAATCAATGGCTCTAAAACATAAAAAGAAAGCGTCGCAAAAAGATAGGACAACAGCACCGTAACCATAACGGCTTGCGTGTTAGAGAGCATTTGTGAAAAAATCACGTAAAACGGCCAATGAAAGAGATAAACACCATAACTTGTATCGGCTAAGTAAGTGACAAAAGCTGGTTCTTTAATGCTCGTTTGATCACTCAAGACGCGGCAGGAATAAATCATGACAGAGGCAAACAAACTTGAGAGAACAAAACCAAATAGATAAGTAAAAAGATGGTCAAAATCCAGAATCAAGCTTAGCAAGAATAACAGCGCAAAACTTCCCAAAACATAAGTGATAACTCTTGAGGTTTTCCATAAGCGAACATTCTTTTTGAAACGCTTGGTCGTATTTTGTATCCCTGTCATCGTTGCAAAAACACTACCAAGAAAGAATGGGAAACTGTGTGTCCAAGTAGAAAAATAAATGCTTGAAAAATTATGGACAAAAAGCGACGAGATAAACATCGCTAAAAAGCCTGCTAAAAACAAGCCACTAGATACTATAAATACAGCACCTCGGTATTGCTTGCTATTTTTCACTCTCTTTCCTAAAAACCAAAGCAAGAGTCCCCAAACGATGTAAAAATGAACCTCAATGGCCAAACTCCATGTGTGAACAAAGAGATGCGGGACAAATTGCGCCTCGTAGTTCCCACCTGTCATAATCTCATAAACATTGGTCATGAAACCAAATGTTGCTGCAATTTGGTTACCAATACCTGCTCTAAAATCAGTCTTGATAAGAAGCGTAAAAGGCAAGGTAATCAGGACCATGAGCACCATGGGAGGAACAATTCGATAAAATCGCCTTCTAAAAAAACCAATGATATCAATTTTGTGATTTCTACTATATTCATCCAATAATAAAGCTGTGATCAGATAGCCAGAAAAAGTAAAAAAGATATCTACTCCAATAAAGCCACCTGGGAACTGCTTTTTAAAAAAATGGTATAACAAGACCAGCAGTAGCCCTGTAATACGTACAAAAGAAAACCATTTTATTCTCATTTTTGATAAATCCCCTGTTTAAATGTTCCCTTATAGACAGCCTTGGTCTCTGTTATCAATGTTCCTTGACCATCGGCCTGACCATTCTTAAAATGCCCCTCATAAGTCCACCCAGCCTTAGCGATAAACTTCCCTTGGCCACTGAAGGTGCCATTTACAAAGTTCCCTTCGTAAACATCTCCATTTTTATAAGTCAGTTTTCCTTGACCATTCATGCGATGGTTGACAACATATCCTGTATATTTGATATTCCCCTCATCTAAGACCAAGCTTGTTTTTGTTTGAAAATTCAAAACCAAAACCGACAAGGAACACGCAAAAATGACAATTAAAGTTAAAAACTCCAGCCTCTGCCGTAATATTTCTGGAGTTAGTTTCAACCTAGCTCGTTTTTCCTTCTTCATACTTATCCTCTAATCTCCATTTGCTTTTTCAAACCAAGCCTGACACCCTTTTGTGACTAGGGCATAGGTTTCTTCAAAATCACCTGTATAATAGGGATCAGGTACACCAACCTCACCAAAAAGGTGAATCTTATGATCAAACTCACCCGCTGATAAGCTTAACAGATCTGCAACGTTTTGCTCATCCATCCCTAAAATTAAATCAAATGTCTTCAAATCATCCAGACTAATCTCTTGTGAGCCTTTTGTGTGATCATAAGCAATATGATAGTTATTTAAAATTGCCTGAGTTCCTCTATGAATAGGATTTCCATGTTCCCAACTAGATGTTGCTCGACTTTCAACTTGCCAATCTGTACCTTTTGCAATATCTTTCATCACAAACTCCGCCATTGGACTGCGACAGATATTACCCAAACAGACAAAACAGACTTTCATAGGATATCTCCTTTACTCTATTGTTACTATTATACCTAAATTAAGGAAAATAAAAAAGGGAGTGAGAAAATCCCCTTAAAATAAAGGGTCACTCCACCTTAATCTATGATTTTTTCGCCAAAGAATAGTCATATCCCAAATGATCATAAGCTTTCTCTGTTGCCACTCGACCTGTTCGTGTCCGCATCAAAAATCCTTTTTGAATCAGATAAGGCTCATACATATCCTCAACCGTCTCTCTCTCCTCAGCAATATTGACAGAGAGAGTTCCAAGACCAACTGGCCCTCCACCATAAAGCTCAATCATGGTTCTTAGAATCTTTTGATCTACATAATCAAGCCCTTCTCTATCAACATCAAGCATGGTGAGGGCATCATCTGTCATCTTTTCATCAATATGACCATCTCCCATAATCTGAGCATAGTCTCGAACACGCTTGAGCAGACGATTGGCAATACGAGGTGTCCCACGACTTCGCATGGCTAGTGATTTTGCCGCTTGGTGCACAATATCCATTTCAAAAATATCAGCTGTTCGCTCAACAATCTCTGTCAAATCATCCAGCTCGTAATATTCCATATGCCCTGTAATTCCAAAACGAGCACGCAAAGGATTAGACAGCATCCCTGCCCGTGTCGTTGCCCCAATTAGCGTAAAAGGGGGTAACTCTAGGTGCACGCTACGGCTTGCTTCTCCTGCCCCAATCATAATATCAATATAGAAGTCCTCCATAGCACTATAGAGCACCTCTTCTACTGCCATTGGCATACGGTGAATCTCATCAATAAAAAGGACATCTCCTGCCTCTAGATCATTTAAAATAGCCACCAAGTCCCCTGCTTTTTCGATACTTGGACCTGTTGTCTGTTTCAGATTCACTCCGAGTTCATTGGCAATCACAAAAGCCATCGTGGTTTTACCAAGTCCTGGTGGTCCAAAAAGAAGGACATGATCCATCGCTTCATCGCGCAACTTAGCTGCTTCAATAAAAATCTTCAGCTGGTTTTTGACCTTATCCTGCCCAATATATTCTTTTAAATATTGAGGACGGAGGGTACGCTCTGCATACTCCTCGTCCCCCATCATATCGTTATCTAAAATTCTTGTCATAGACCTATTTTACCATAAATTCTCTAACGATGAAAAGTTGAGCAAAAAGAAAGAGCCCTGTCAGACAGGACCCTTTCAGGAGATTTATGAAAAGAATATCAGCTAAATCTAGCTGATACTACTGAACAAGTGTTCAGTAGAAGTTTTAGGATAAAAGTAGTATAAGCCTTCAACCTTAAACTTTCCTTAAGCTCTCAAATTATTGATAAATTGTTATTACTCACCTAATCCGATACGTTCAAAGACTTCATCTACACGTTTAGCATAGTAGTCTGGGTTGAAGAGTTCATCGATTTCTTCTTGACTGAGTTTAGCCGTCACGCGCTCATCCGCTTCAAGTAGAGGTTTAAAGTCCACTTGATTGTCCCATGATTGCGCCGTTTTGGGTTGCACCAAGTCGTAGGCTTCCTCACGGGTCATGCCTTTTTCAATCAAGCTGAGCATGACACGCTGGCTGTAAATCAAACCAAAAGTTGACTCCATATTGCGTTTCATATTTTCAGGGAAGACCGTCAAGTTCTTGACAATATTGCCAAAACGATTGAGCATATAGTTGATGAGGATAGTCGTATCCGGCGTGATAATCCGCTCCGCTGACGAGTGGGAAATATCACGTTCGTGCCAAAGCGCCACATTTTCAAAAGCCGTCACCAAGTGACCACGCACCACGCGAGCCAGACCGGTCATATTTTCAGAGCCGATAGGGTTGCGTTTATGGGGCATAGCAGAGCTGCCCTTTTGCCCTTTAGCAAAGAACTCTTCAACTTCACGTTGTTCAGATTTCTGTAACCCACGGATCTCTGTCGCCATACGCTCGATAGACGTTGCAATCAAGGCTAGGGCTGAGAAATATTCTGCATGAAGGTCACGAGGAAGGACCTGAGTCGAAATTTCCTGCGGACGAATACCCAATTTACCACAAACATACTCTTCCACAAATGGAGGAATGTTAGCAAAGTTTCCAACCGCACCTGAGATTTTACCAGCTTCAACTCCCTTGGCCGCCACATCAAAACGCTCCATGTTGCGTTTCATTTCGCTATACCAAGTCGCCAGTTTCAGACCGAAGGTCGTTGGCTCCGCATGGACACCGTGGGTACGCCCCATCATGATGGTGTATTTGTGCTCACGCGCTTTATCCGCGATGATATTAGTAAAGTTTTCAAGGTCGCGACGGATAATGTCGTTAGCCTGCTTGTAGAGGTAGCCGTAAGCCGTATCCACCACATCGGTCGATGTCAGACCGTAGTGGACCCACTTGCGTTCCTCACCAAGACTTTCCGAAACCGCACGCGTGAAAGCCACCACATCGTGACGAGTTTCCTCTTCAATCTCTAAAATGCGGTCGATGTCAAAAGTCGCCTTCTCACGAATCAAGGCCACATCTTCCTTGGGAATTTCACCCAACTCAGCCCAAGCCTCATCGGCAAGGATTTCAACCTCCAACCAAGCCTTGTACTTGTTCTCTTCACTCCAAATAGCCGCCATCTCCGGGCGGGAATAACGATTGATCATGTTTAAGATACCAAGGGCGACAAGAAAGCGAGAGAAAAATAGGAAACTGACGCTGTGTGCTAACACACAAGACAGTTTATCTTTTTTCCGACGCTTCTAGCCCGAGTTCAAATACTCGAATCTGCCCTCTCTCCTTTCCATTTATTTTATAATTTTATTGCTTAAGGAAGTCCGTAGCCTGTATTCAGTTCAGAGAATACGATGCTCTTTCTTTTCTGTTCTCTATTCTATTTTACTTGCAGTTCTTTTTATAAATCTTGAAAATACTGCTTTGTTATTTTCTCAAATAAAGCCAGACAAATAGTATTAAGAGAGTATTTTTTACAACAATATCTTCTGTAAAATCCAGAGTTGTCTGACCACCGTGATCATAAAAGTGTCCTAGCCAAGTACCTTAGAGATTTTTATTTTCAAACTCAAGTTCCTAGAATTTGTACAAATCAACTTTAGTCTCCTTAAAATTTGTCTGAATACCGTTCTGGTAGTATTCAATAAATTGGCTATCATCTCTACTTTTCAAATTGCCCAAAATGACTTCTTCAAGTTTAATTCGATAAGTCTATTACAATTTCCCATACCTTATCAATGGGATGAAAAAAGTTACTTTCATATTATGTTTTACCATACATTTACTCCTAGTTCATTTAACCACTAGCTTGATACTAGATTGGCATAAATATGGCATAGATCCCTAAAAATATTATATCCTCACTCAAACTCCTCTTTACCTATTGCAACAGATGGATAATGTCCCATTTTGGGAAGATCCCTGTCTAATGGCAAGTCATAAATAGCAAGATAATCATTGGGATACTGTATCTGTAACTCTGCCATCTTTTCAGAAATAGACTGCTCATTTTTAGAAGCAAAAACAACTTCAACCACGCCAGTTTTATGACTTTCAACAAAGGCATGAACAATAATTTTAATCACAGAAATCCCCCCTTTATAACTTTCCGCTCCCTACATCTCTACCTCAACATCCTCTGTCAACACCGTCACATGTCCCATTTTGCGATTGTGCTTCGCTTCTAGTTTACCATAAAAGTGGGGATGGGCGGTAGGGTTTTCTTGAAGAAAAGCTTGCGCTGCTTCCATGTCTTGTCCTAGGACGTTGATCATGACAGCTGGAGAAAGCAGGCGGATTGGGGGTAGAGGCTGACCGAGAATGCCTCGAATATGGGTGTCAAACTGTGAAAAATCACAGGCTTCAATAGAATAATGCCCCGAATTATGTGGGCGAGGGGCAATTTCGTTGACCAGAATGTCCTGCCCCGCCACAAACATTTCAACACAAAGAGTTCCTGCTAATTTAAGCTTGTCTGCGATTTGCAGGGCCATGGTTTTGGCTTTTTTAGCTAGTTCATCTGAAATACGGGCAGGCACGATGGTCTTGTAAAGAATATTATTTCGGTGGATATTTTCCTGTACAGGAAAGACGGTGTAGTCAGAGCCATTGCCAGACACAAGGACGGAGATTTCCAGGTCGAAATTCACAAACTCTTCCAAAACACACTCAGCAGAGTTAGCTAACTGACTAGCCTCTACCAAGTCCGCCTCTTCTCGAATAACCTTCTGGCCATGCCCATCATAGCCCCCAGTCGCTGTCTTTAAGACATAGTTTTTGCTGAGGTCCAGTCCTTCTAGGTCTAGGCTAGATGTGACAACTTTGTAGGGGGCGACTTGCACGCCAGCTTTTTTTGCCAAAAAATCCTTCTCAAAAATACGGTTCTGGGAAATGCGGAGGAGGTCTGTCCCTTGAGGGAGCTGACCGTCCTTGATGACCGCGTCCAGTCCGTTGGCATCGACATTTTCAAACTCGTAGGTCAGGACATGGCACCGCTCCGCCAGCTGTTTGAGGGCCGCCACATCGTGATAGGGAGCGACGATGACCTCGCTGACCTTGGAGGCTGGGCAGTCCACCGCAGGATCCAGCGTGATCACCTTGTGACCCATGTAAATAGCGGAAATGGCCATCATCTGACCTAGCTGACCGCCGCCGATAATTCCGATTGTCTTAGATGAGGTCATCTGTCATCGCCTCCGCAATTTTTTCCTGTTCCTTGGCAAAGTCTGCCAGCTGAGCCGCAATGGTTTGGTCTTCAATGGAGAGAATGCGAAGAGCTGTCAGAGCTGCGTTGGTCGCACCTGCCTCACCGATCGCCATAGTCGCAACGGGCACGCCACCCGGCATCTGCACGATAGAATAGAGCGAATCCACACCACTGAGGGCACGGGATTGGACAGGCACGCCGATGACAGGCAAGGTGGTCTTGGCTGCTACCATACCTGGCAAATGAGCCGCACCACCCGCTCCTGCGATAATAACCTTGATGCCACGGCCACGCGCTTCCTCGGCGTGACGGAACATGAGGTCTGGGGTGCGGTGGGCAGAGACCACTTTCTTTTCATAGGCTACGCCAAATTTGTCCAGCACATCGGCTGCTTTTTTCATGGTTTTCCAGTCAGAACTAGAGCCCATGATGATGGAAATGATTGGTTTCATGATGTTACCTCGTTTATATCTTCTGCGTCGACTACCTGATAGCCTCTTTCTTTCAAGGCTTGGGCAAATAAACCGCTACCTGCAACTTTTTGTCCTGAAAAGGTGCCGTCGTAAACCTGCTTGACACCACAGGACGGACTTCTAGATTGTAGAATGGCCATTTCTATCTCTTGTCCTTCTAGTCTTTCAAGCGTTCTGGCAATGCCTTGTTGAAACGCTTTGTCATAAGATGCTCCGTTCACATCTCGTACACTTCCGTCCACAATTTCGACAGGTTCTCGCGGAGTGGGAAGGCCACCTGAAACCTCTGGACAAACCGATAGGGCTTGCTTGTTCGCTACAGCATCAACAACTGCTTGATTGTAATTATTTCCGCCGTTGTACTTGCAATTTTCTCCGAGCAAGCAGGCACTGACTAAGACACAGGTTTGCTTATTTTCCAATGGCCTTACTTCCAATATCTGTCCGATAAAAGAGGCCTGTCGTATCTTGATTTTTCAGCTCAGCATAAATAGTTTCTTGTGCTTCTTGGACGGTGTCTGCTGTGGTGACTAGCATATAAACCCGACCGCCGTTTGATAGCAGTGCTCTGCTATTTTCCGCAAAACGAGCCCCAGCATAGTAGGTCGTGATGTCGCCTTCAGTCTTCGCTGGCAACTCTACGCCTTTTTCGTAGTCCAGTGGGTAGCCGTTTGAAGCCACGACCACACCCAGCGTCACGCCACTATCCAGCCAAGTAATCTGTGGCTCTCTACCTTCTAAAATATCAGTGATATTTTGGGCAAAGTCTGATGTCAAACGTGGCAAGATAATTTGGGTTTCAGGATCCCCAAAGCGAGCGTTAAACTCGATAACTTTAGGTCCTTGCTCCGTCAGAATCAAGCCCGCATAAAGAATTCCAAGGTAGGGACGACCTTCTGCTATCATCCCATTAAGAACAGGCTTGATGATGGTGTCAACTGCCGTGTCCACCACACTTTGAGGGAGATGAGGAACTGGCGCATAAGCTCCCATGCCACCTGTGTTGGGTCCTTTGTCACCGTCAAAGGCACGTTTGTGATCTTGGGCAGTCGGCATAACGTAGAACTTGTCACCGTTGACAAAGGCAAAGAGAGAGAACTCCTCACCTGCCAAGAACTCCTCAATAACCACGCGCGCACCTGAGTCACCAAATTTGTTGTCTAAAAGCATATCACGCGCCGCATCGACTGCTTGCTCAACAGTTTCTGCAACCACTACGCCTTTTCCTAATGCTAAGCCATCTGCCTTCACCACGATTGGTGCGCCTTGCTCTTCGATATAGGCTTTAGCTTCTTCGAAATCTGAAAATGTGCCATAGGCTGCTGTTGGAACATCGTACTTGACCATGATTTCCTTGGCAAAGTCTTTTGACCATTCCAACTCCGCGGCTAGCTTTTTAGGACCAAAGGCTTTTAGTCCTGCCTGTTCAAAATCATCGACAACACCTGCTGCTAAGGCATCATCTGGACCGATAAAGGTCCAAGAAATGTCATTTTCTTTAGCAAAGGCAATCAATTTAGAATGTTCGGAAATTCCGATATCAACCAAATCAAGACCATCCAAGGTCATGCCATCATTTCCAGGAGCGACAAAAACCTGCTCGACACTGTCAGATTCTAACAATTTCTTTGCAATCGCATGCTCACGACCACCAGACCCCACAACAAGTAACTTCACAGATGAAACCTCATTTCACGAATTTTATATACCGATTATACCAAAAACAATCGTCTATTTCCAATGAAATCTGGTAGTTGTAAGGAAAATTGATAAAAGAGTTCGGTTCATAAAAAAATCAACCAGGGCTTATGCTGGCTGATTTTCTAAAAATAATAGATTACCCATTAAAAGAAATGTGAACGTGATCATAGTGATTTTCTGTCACACTGCCACGATCTGGCATGAGATTCCAAGTGTTAGCTGGACCATAGATATTGTTCACTGGGGCATAAAATTGTTGCTCCCAAATAATATAAGAAATATTGGCAGAAACCATATTATCAATAGCGTACTGAGCCACTTGATCGCCTAAATCTGACCCTACTGGTACCATAACATCAACAGCAAGACCTTGTCCGTGATCTTGAGGATCTCCTGGACGGTAGCCCCCGATATCACTGATTCCAAATTGATTAGCCACAGCTTGTTGGAAGCTAGCTGCGACAGGTTGAAGACCAGTACTATTGACCGCAACATTAGTTTGACTAGGCGCTGCCGCCTCACTTGTAACAGTTGCAACTTCTGATACTGGTTGAGCTTCTGAATGCACAACTTCTGAGCTAGCGACATATTCACTAGCAGGAGTTTGATTGACAATATCGGCTGTCAAGCTAGCAACGGTACTACTGTCTGAGGTAGCAGAAGCTGCTTCTTCGGAAGTTACTGCCTCAGAACTAGCCGTAGCAGAAGCGAGAGCAACCTCTGAGCTAGCGACATATTCACTAGCAGGAGTTTGATTGACAATATCAGCTGTCAAGCTAGCAACGGTACTACTGTCTGAGGTAACAGAAGCTGCTTCTTCGGAAGTTACTGCCTCAGAACTAGCTGTAATAGAAGCGGGAGCAACCTCTGAGCTAGCGACATATTCACTAACAGGATTTTGATTGACAATATCAGCTGTCAAGCTAGCAACGGTGCTACTGTCTGAGGTAACAGAAACTGCTTCGGAAGTTGCCACCTCAGAAATCTGAGCTTGTTCAGAAGAAACCTGCTCAGAATTTGCAAGTGCTGTGGTCGCTGGTGCAGATGAAGCGACTGCTTGCTCTGAAACTGCTTCTGATATTGGTTTTAAATCAACAACTTGATCTTGCATCACTACTTGTTGACTAGCTAAATCAGCAGTGGCAACCACTTCATTTTGCAGTGGATTTTCTGTTGGAACTGAAATTTCAACAGAAGTGGCTTGATGATTTTGATCATAAACCGTTTTTAAGACAGTATTTGGAAAAATGAGATCCACATTGGCAATCTGATTAATTTGTGTAAGGACCGCTAAATCAATCTCCATCGCCTCAGCAATGCTACTCAGAGTATCCCCGTATTGAATCGTGTAGGTCACACTATTATTTTCTTCAATCAGATTTGCTTTAACTTCTTCTACAGTACGCGCTGTCCAGATGCCATCTTGCTCATCAGCTTTAGCATGACTAGCTGCAAATAGTGATAACGTCAGTGTTGAAGCAAGGACAATTTTTTTATTAATAAACATTTTTCTTCCCTTTCGTTCTCTCGATAGAAAATATCTTAACATAAATTTTGAGTAAAAAATGTCTATTTAAGGCTTCTTAAAGAAACTGTGTCATAGATGTAACATTTTGATACACTTGTCATAAACTACTAATTAATAGTAATCCAAACAAAAAGAAGCTGGAAAATTCCAGCCTCTCATGATTCTATTTTTTAAATATCAGGTTTAATGACGGAAATGTCTTACGCCTGTAAAGATCATGGTCAAGCCATGTTTGTTAGCAGCATCGATAGAGTCTTGGTCACGCACAGAACCACCCGGTTGGATGATGGCTTTAATGCCTGCGGCTGCAATTTCTTCGATATTATCTGCAAATGGGAAGAAAGCATCTGAAGCAAGGACAGCTCCCTCAAGACGCTCCTTAGCCTGCTCAATAGCGATACGAACAGAGGCAACACGATTGGTTTGACCAGGGCCAACACCAAGTGTCATCTTGTCATTTGTGACAATAATACCATTTGATTTGACATATTTACAAGCTTTCCAAGCAAACTCAAGTGCAGCTTGTTCTTGTTCTGTTGGTTGACGGTCTGTCACCACTTGCCAATCAGATGGATCCTCTGCAATGACATCTTGGTTTTGTACCAAAAGACCTCCGACAACACCCGTGTACTCTTTTTCAATCTCACTCTCATCTTGCGCATCAAAAGCCAACTCAAGAAGACGGAGATTTTTCTTCTTATTGGTTAAAATAGCTAGCGCTTCTTCTGTATAGCTCGGTGCAATGATGATTTCTAAGAAAATCGGGTGCATCTTTTCAGCCGTCGCAGCATCTACTTCTCTGTTGAGAACAACGATGCCACCGAAAATCGATACTGGATCAGCCTCATAAGCATAATCCCAAGCTGTCTCGATGTCATCGGCTTGACCGATGCCACATGGGTTCATGTGCTTGAGTGCCACAACCGTTGGACGGTCTTTAAAATCACGGATAATACGAATGGCCGCATCCGCATCACGGATGTTATTAAAAGAGAGTTCCTTACCGTTGAGCTGTTTAGCTGATGCAATCGAATAGTCCGTCGGAATCGCTGATTGGTAGAAGTCGGCATCTTGCTGCGGGTTTTCACCATAGCGCATTGGTTGTTTGAGATCGTAAGTGATCGTCAATTTTTCAGGCTTGGTTTCACCAACTTGTGCTGTGAAATAGTCTGCAATCAAGGCATCGTAAGCTGCTGTATGACGGAAGACTTTTGCTGCTAGGCGTTGGCGCGTTTCATAAGTTGTTTCTCCATCTACTGACAATTCATCAAGCACTACAGCATAGTCTGCTGGGTCAACAACAACGGTCACGCTAGCATGGTTTTTGGCAGCTGAACGTAGCATCGATGGTCCACCGATATCAATATTTTCAACCGCATCGGCATAAGTCACATCTGGTTTGAGGA
>CAMCQB010000026.1 GCA_945876895.1 uncultured Streptococcus sp. | reverse complement strand
CCACCGATATCAATATTTTCAACCGCATCGGCATAAGTCACATCTGGTTTGAGGATAGTTTCCTTAAAAGGATAGAGGTTAACCACCACTAAGTCAATCAAGCCAATTTCATGGTCTTGAGCCGCCTGCAAGTGACTTTCTGTGTCACGACGCGCCAAAAGTCCACCATGGATTTTCGGATGAAGCGTCTTAACACGACCATCCATCATTTCAGGAAAACCTGTCACATCGTCAATAGCGATAGTATCAACCCCTGCGTTATCAAGGGCAACCTTTGTCCCTCCAGTTGAGATAATCTCCCAACCAAGTTTTGTCAATTCTTGGGCAAAGTCAACAATGCCCGCTTTATCTGATACACTAATCAGTGCGCGTTTAGTCATGTATTTTTCCTTTCTTGGAATCTATCATTTCTTTTGCTTATAACTATGGTAAACAGTCAATACGAGTGAAGCAACCACTGAATCTAACGCCATTCTTCAAAAATGTGTCATAAAGGTTATCACACTATCTGCCAAGCCAATACAAACAAGGTATATGAGAGTTGTCAGCATGATTGTTTTCACTACTAGTACCTCTTATCAACATATAAACTGATGAAAAAAGCTAGAATGCTCGCAAGAAAAATAGCGATACTTTCTCGTAAACTTTTATCTAAGAAAAACAGTAGCAATTGGTTGAAAATAGTTGCCAAAATAAGATAAGAGCAAACAAACACAGTCAACCAAACTATTTCACGTTTCATCACTCTGTTCCCTTGAGGTTATGTTATATCATCATTTAGGAGAATCATTAACCTCTTAAACTAGACTTTCCTAGTCACTCCCAACTCCTCCAGCACTTCTGGATAAAGCTGGTACTCTGCTTCGTGAATACGTGCTTCAAAGCTTTCGATGGTGTCATCAGCCAATCGTGGCACGCGTA
Organism: uncultured Streptococcus sp.; assembly: GCA_945876895.1. Classification (GTDB taxonomy): domain Bacteria; phylum Bacillota; class Bacilli; order Lactobacillales; family Streptococcaceae; genus Streptococcus; species Streptococcus porcorum. The sequence goes on along the minus strand of CAMCQB010000026.1, from coordinate 16,362 downwards.
CTTGTTTGATGACTTTTCCTGTGTCCACACCGCTATCAACCCAGTGAATCGTGACACCCGACTGGTCCACTCCCGCTTCCCAAGCATCTTCAATACCGTGAGCTCCTGGAAATTCAGGAAGGTAGGCAGGGTGGATATTGATGATACGACCTTCATAAGCCGCTAGCAAAGTAGGGCCAACAATCTTCATATAACCAGCCAAGCAAACCAAATCAATGTCATATTGTTCAAGTAAAGCAACAATTGCCTCTTCGTAGGCGACTTTGTTATCAAACTCCTTGAGTTCAAACGTATGCGCTGTCACACCAAGCTTTTCTGCACGCTCTAAGACATAAGCATCTCGGTGATCTGAAAAGACAACGTCAACGGGAAATTGCTCTGCAATTACCTGAAAGTTTGAGCCATTGCCAGAAGCAAAAACTGCGATTTTTTTCATTACTTAATCACCACACTTGCATCAGATTTTTTCACGATGCGACCAAGTTCATAAACAGGCTCGTCAAGCAAGGCTTTCACGCGCTCAACCTTGTCAGGGCTAACTGCCAACATCAAACCGATACCCATATTGAAGATTTCAAACATTTCTTCGTGTTTGATGCTACCATATTTCTCAATCGCCTTAAAAATTGAAAGAACAGGAACGTTATCTTCTTCAATTTCAGCCGCTAAATCATCCGCAAACATACGTGGGACATTTTCAATGAAACCACCTCCAGTGATGTGGGCAATACCGTTAACTAACTCTTCCTTTATAAGTGGCAGCACCGCTTTCACATAGATGCGTGTCGGTTCAAGAAGAACGTCTTTCAACGATTTACCTTCAAGATCTGGCAGGACCTCGTCACCCGTATAATCAGCAAAGACACGACGAACCAGTGAATAACCATTTGAGTGAATGCCGCTTGAAGCAAGACCAAGAAGAACATCGCCTTCAGCAACTTTTGAACCGTCAATGATTTGTGATTTTTCAGCCACACCGACAGCAAATCCAGCCAAGTCATAATCGTCTTCACCGTACATACCAGGCATTTCAGCAGTTTCACCACCGATCAAAGCAGCACCGGCTTGGACACAGCCTTCGGCAACACCAGCTACTACTTGCTCTAGCTTTTCAGGGATATTTTTCCCAGTAGCAACATAGTCAAGGAAGTAAAGGGGTTCAGCACCTGCTGCAATGATATCATTGACACACATGGCCACACAGTCTTGACCAATGGTGTCGTGCTTATCATACTTGATGGCCAACATTAGTTTAGTCCCAACACCATCAGTTCCTGAAATAAGAACAGGCTCTTTAACACCTGTTTGGCTAAGGTCAAACATACCACCAAAGCCTCCTAAAGCTCCCATAACCCCTGCACGCTCTGTACGAGCTACATGCTTTTTAATACGTTCAACAACTTCATACCCCGCTTCAACATCAACACCAGATTGAGCATAAGCATTTTTTGTCATAATATTTTTCCTTCTCTTTTTTGTCAAAAAAACCATTTTGGAGATTGCGACGTTTTTTCAGTCAAACCATCATTTTGACTGAAAAAACTAGTCAGGTCTTTAGCTTTGGTCCCATAGGACAAAGCGTCCACTGACAAATGCTTTAGCCTTTAGTCAGTGGTAAGACGTGGGGCGTAAGCATTTTTATTTTCTGTCATTTTCTTTCCTTTCTTTGGAAATAGCAGAGCTGTCCTCTAACTTGATCTGCTTTTCTAACTCAATTCGAAGTCCATGATGTTGCCAGGCAGAAACACCTAAAATGACAGCTACTAACATTGGTAACCACGCTTTTGAAAAGCCATGTTGAAACCAATTCCAGATGCCACTACCAAGACCAATCAACACCAAGACGATTTCGGCGAAGATGAAACACTTCAGCCTTGAAAGAATTTTTATCACTACTATTTCTTCACATTTTCAATATAAAAGCTTGTCTTTTCCTCTAAACTTCGAAGGTACTCTTCTTCGTAATCATAAAGAGGGGTAGGATAGTTCCCATCAAAGTAAGCAACGCAAAGCCCACCATTTGGTGCATCAGTTTCAAGACCAATTGAGTCCACTAAGCCTTCTAAAGAAAGGTAGGTTAAACTATCTGCACCAATAATCTCACAGACTTCATCAACCGTATGATTAGCAGAAATTAACTCTCGACGCGTTTGGATATCAATCCCATAAAAACAAGGGTATTTTAACTCAGGGCTACCAATGGCAACATGGACTTCCTTAGCCCCAGCATCACGAAGCAACTGAACGATGCGTCGGGAAGTGGTTCCACGAACAATCGAGTCATCTATCATAACCACGCGCTTATCCTTCACCACACTAGAGACCGCTGATAACTTCATACGAACACCTTGCTCGCGCAACTCTTGTGTTGGTTGAATAAAAGTCCGCTGAGTGTATTGATTTTTAATCAAGCCCATCTCATTTGGTAAACCTGACTCTTCTGCAAACCCCATAGCAGCTGAAAGTGAGGAATTGGGAACCCCCACAACAATATCGGCTTCATGTTGAAATTCTTGAGCTAAACGACGCCCCATATTTTTACGAGCAGTATGGACATTTACCCCATGAATGACTGAGTCAGGGCGAGCAAAGTAAACATACTCCATCGAACAGATAGCCAATTGTGTATCTGTGGTATAGGTGTCATAGTAAATCCCACTATCATCAATAACAACAATCTCACCAGGCTCAACATCACGCACCCACTCTGCACCAACAACTTCAAAGGCACATGTTTCACTTGCAACAACCCAAGCACCATTTTTCATTTTCCCAATTGAAAGGGGACGAAAACCATTTGGATCTAAAGCGGCAACTAACTTATCCTCTAGCATCAGCAGATAAGCAAAGCCTCCTTTTACAGTATTTAATGCTTCCTTGATTTTACCCATAAAATCGGGATTGTGACTACGTCTAATCAAGTGCATCAAAATTTCTGTATCTGATGAACTTGAAAAAATAGCACCACTTCGTTCCAACTCCGCTTTTAATGTCAAGGTATTGGTCAAGTTTCCGTTATGAGCCAAACCAATCTGCATATCTGTAAAATTAAACAAGAAAGGCTGGATGTTATCGATAGAGGCTGCTCCAGCAGTAGCATAACGAACATGCCCAATTGCAGCTTGTCCTGTTAGTTTCTCTAAATCAGCAGTATTTTTAAAGACCTCTGATACTAAACCAGTGTCACGGTGGCGATGAAGTTGACCCTTGTCATTAGACAAGATGCCAGCCCCTTCTTGACCACGGTGTTGTAAACTATGAAGGCCAAAATACGTGACCTGAGCCGCTTGTGGATGTCCCCAAATCCCAAAAACTCCACATTCTTCATTAAGCGATTTTACTTCATATGTCATCATTCTTTTTCCTTTGCATTTCTTGCACTAGCAAAAATGCGTAAACCTACAGCTAGGATATCATCCCCAGCCTTTTCTGTCATCTAGCTAGAGCAGGCCATTTTTACCTAGCCCACTAGCTTATTTTCCTGTAAAGTAAGCAACAGCGCTACGGAACAAATGCTGATCTTTATTTCCTGGGATATTTTGGAAAAGACCATCTTCGTAACGTTCTGAATGTCCCATCTTACCAATGATTTGACCGTTCTTGCTCGTGATTCCCTCAATCGCATGACTTGAGCCGTTTGGATTGTACTTAGAATCCATACTTGGTTGCCCTGCAAAGTCAACGTACTGGCTAAAGATTTGACCATTCTCTCGTAGCTGTTCGAACTCTTGATCCGTTACCACAAACTTACCTTCCCCATGAGAAACTGGAATAGCATGGATATCACCGACTTCCACACCAGCAAGCCACGGTGAGTTAGTGTTGGCAATTCGTGTTTCAACCATTTTTGCCACGTGCTGGTTAGCATCGTTATAAAAGAGGGTTGGGGATGTTTCAGTAGCATCTTCAAAGTTCCCGTATGGAAGTAAGCCTGACTTGACAAGAGCTTGGAAACCATTACAGATACCAATAATCAGCCCTCCTTTTGCAATAAAGCTGTCAATAGCAGCACGAACTTTCTCATTGAGCAAGATATTAACAATGAACTTAGCCGAACCGTCAGGCTCATCTGCTGCAGAGAATCCACCTGCAAAGAATAGGATGTTGGCCTTTTCGATATTAACAACCATTTCTTCGATAGATTGAGTAATCACCTCTTGGTTAAGTGTTCTAAATGGAACAAGATTAACCTTAGCGCCCTCTTGTTCAAAAGCTTTAGCCGAATCATATTCAGAGTTTGTTCCTGGAAAGACTGGGATATATACCACAGGTTCTGCTACAGAACTATTAGCTTTAATAACAGCATCTGAAACGACTTTAGGAACCTCTTTGAGTTCTTTGTCTTGTTCAAAAACTGTAGGATAAACTGACTCCAGAGTACCCTCAAAAGCTGATGCTAAGTTCGAACCAGATAAAACTTGTCCATTCAAACTAATATCGTGATCCAGCGTTGTGAATCCAATCTTATCGACACCATCAATGTCGTCTGGACTCGTAAAGACAAAACCACCTAATTGCCCTTGTAAGACATGCTCTAGATCTGATACGGTCACTTCTGCACCAATGCGGTTACCAAAGCTCATCACTGCAAGACTTTCTAGAAGACCACCATATTTAATAGCTGAAGCTGCGGTGATACTATACTCCTCTTGCAAGGTTGAAAAGCTGATAAAGTTAGACTTAATCCGCTCAAAATCAATATCTGCTGCTAACTCCGCGCCTCTGATATAGTAAATATAATCTCCAACTGCTTTAAATTCTGGAGAAAGCACACGGTCTGCCTGACCTGTTGTCACACCGAATGCCACCAAGGTCGGAGGAACCGTTAACTCCTCAAAAGTTCCAGACATGGAGTCCTTACCACCAATAGATGGCAGTCCCAGTTGAATTTGAGCTTCAATAGATCCCAAAAGAGCCGCAACAGGTTTTCCAAAACGCTCAGCTTCTTTATCCATGCGTTCAAAATACTCTTGGTAAGAAAAACGTGCCTTAGACCATTGCGCACCAGTAGCAACTAAACGTGCTGTCGCTTCAATAACAGCGTAGGCTGCACCATGATAAGGAGACCAAGAGGCAATATAAGGATTATAACCCTGTGCCATAACAGAAACTGTATTAGTCACCCCAGTTTGTACTGGTAATTTTTGAACCGAACTCTCCGTTGGGGTAATTTGAAAACGTCCACCAAGAGGGTGATTGACAGTTGAACGTCCAACAGAGCTATCAAACATCGTCTGCAAGCCTTTTTGACTAGCATGATTAAGATCTGACAATACCTTAACAGCATCTTGTTCTAGAGTTTCTTTAGAGGTGGTCACCTGATAAGGTTGAGAGAGTCCACTATCAACAACACGCGCATCCACCTCTACACGAACACCATTAGTGTCAAGGAAAGAACGTTCAATATCAACAATTTTTTGACCATTCCAAGTCATCACAAGATTCGCCTTTTCAGTCACTTTTGCGACAACAACTGCTTGGATATTTTCTTTTTCAGACTCAGCGATAAATCGTTCAACATCCTTAGGAGCAACGACCACTGCCATACGCTCTTGTGATTCAGAAATCGCAATCTCTGTTCCATTAAGTCCCGCATATTTAAGTGGCACTTGATTAAGGTCAATTTCAAGACCATCAGCTAACTCACCAATAGCCACACAGACACCGCCTGCTCCAAAATCGTTAGATTTTTTGATTAATTGGGTAACAGCTGGATTACGGAAAAGGCGTTGAATTTTACGCTCTTCAATAGCATTTCCTTTTTGGACTTCTGCCCCAGCAGTTTCTACCGATTGTACCGTTTGAACCTTAGACGAACCTGTAGCACCACCGATACCATCTCGCCCTGTTTTACCTCCAAGTAAGATCACAACATCACCTGCTTCAGGTTTAAGACGACGCACATTATCTTTTGGTGCCGCCCCTACTACAGCTCCAAGCTCCATACGTTTGGCAACAAAACCTGGATGGAAATATTCACGAACATAAGTTGTCGCAAGGCCAATCTGGTTTCCATAAGATGAATAACCATGTGCTGCAGTTTTAGAAATCACCTGCTGAGGAAGTTTCCCTTGACGTGTCTCTGCAATCGTCTCTGTAATATCACCTGCTCCAGAAATACGCATAGCTTGGTAAACATAGGAACGACCTGACAAAGGATCACGAATCGCACCACCGATACAAGTAGCAGCGCCTCCGAAAGGTTCAATTTCTGTCGGATGGTTGTGGGTTTCATTTTTAAACATCAACAACCATGGCTCTTTAACACCATCAACATCAACTTCAATTTCAACAGAACAAGCATTGATCTCATCAGATACTTCCATATCATCTAAACGCCCATTAGCACGCTCATAGCGCCCAAAGATAGTAGCCATGTCCATTAAGGTTTGTGGCTTTTCAGTACGTCCTAACTCCTGACGCATTGCTATGTACTTATCATATGTTGCTTGCAATTGTTTTTCAAAAGCTGACGCTGAGAAGTCGATTTTCTTTAATTCCGTTTCAAAGGTCGTATGACGGCAATGGTCAGACCAGTAAGTGTCCAAAACTTTCAACTCTGTCTCAGTTGGCACACGCCCAATAGACTTAAAGTAATCTTGGATAAAGAGTAAATCGTCCACTTCCATAGCCAGACCTTCTTGAGCCTTATAAGCCTTAAAATCTTCTGCTGTATAAGTTTCAAAAATCTCTAAGTTAGGAATAGTTGTTGATGAGGCTGAGTAGCCTTCCAAAACCAAGGCTTTCTCCATATCCTTAAAGCGTGAATCGACAGGGTTTAACAAATACTTTTTAATCGCCTCAAGCTCAGAGGATAAAATATCAGCATTAACCACATATAGTTGGGCTGTTTTGACTGTAACATCTTTAGCTCCTAGTAAGAAAAGCGCCTCTTGGCTACTCGCTGCACGTTGATCAAACTGACCAGGTAAAGCCTCAATCGCAAAAGACACTTGATGAAAAAGCTCTGCTACAGCATCGTCTGTTAAGATATTATCTGTCACAGGCTCAGAAAAAAGGTGTTGCTCAGCCTGTCCAAAAAGTTCTTCTTCTAAACCAAAAACATCATAAACCTGTACCAAACGCAGATGTTTCAAACTCGTTAACTGCAGGTTATGAATTAATTCTGCCAGTAAAGATTCTGTTTTAATCTGAAAATTATCCTTTTTCTCAACGAAAATACGTTTATCCATCTGGAACTCCCAAATCCTTCCTTATTTCAACTCTTGTAACTTTTCTAAAACGACAGTATAGACATCTGTGATGGAGCCAATATTACGACGAAAGACATCTTTATCCATATGATTGCCATCTGCATCCCAAAGGCGGCTCGTATCTGGAGATACTTCATCTGCTAAAATAATTTTGCCATCTGCCGTGCGTCCAAACTCCAATTTGTAATCAATCAAAGTCAAACCAATTTGAGCAAACAAGTCTGTCAAGACAGCATTGATTTTACGTGTTTCCTCTTTCAAGAAAGCTAGCTCATCAGCACTTGCAATTTCTAAAAAGGCAACATGCTCATCATTGATAAAAGGATCATCCAAATCATCATTTTTGTAATAAAATTCCAAAATCGGTTGCTCAAGTTTGATGCCTTCATCTACACCAAAACGTTTTGAAAAGGAACCCGCTGTATAGTTGCGTAATACTACTTCTAGTGGAATAATCTCTACTTTTTGATTTAGTTGCTCTGTTTCGGACACTTGCTTTATGAAATGCGTCGCAATTCCTGCTGCATTTAAGTGTTCAAAAATCAATGATGAAATTTGGTTATTCAGTTTCCCTTTACCATCCACCGTCTCTTTTCTAGCACCATTAAGCATTGTGGCTTGATCTTTATACTGAGCCAAAATAATATTTTCATCTTCTGTTGCGAAAATATCCTTTGCTTTCCCCGAATAAATCAACTCTCTTGACATATTTTTGTTCGCCTTTCGTTTTTATCATCCTCATTCTAACATAAAGAATGTACCTTTTCAATCAAATGCCTAACAATTTAAAATAAACAAAATAAAAATGTTCGCTATATACGAACATTTTTACTATTCTTCTGTAAAAGCAGCTACGGATTTTGCTACCACATCTGTATCCAACATTTTTTTGATTTGCTTAATGGTATAGTAGATAGCTGTCGCATCACTTGATCCGTGTGCTTTAATGACAGGTGCCTTCACGCCAAACAAGACTGCTCCACCAGCTGAACTATAATCCAACGACCCTTTCAAGCTATAAAGGCTATCTTTTAAGAAGAAGGCGCCAATCTTAGCCTTTAGACCACCTGATTGAATCGCAGACTTCAACTGCCCCATAATTGATAAAGCTGTTCCCTCGATAGACTTCAAAACAGCATTTCCTGTGAAGCCATCTGTCACCACAACATCTGCGACACCATTTAATAACTCACGCGCTTCTACATTTCCAACAAAGTTTAGGCTCTCATCTGCTGATAACAACTCATAAACTTCCTTACGAAGCGGATCTCCTTTACTACTTTCCGTACCATTGTTTAAAAGACCAATACGTGGTGAAGAAATACCACGGACATGCTTGGCATAAAAAGAACCTAAGATCGCATATTGGTGCAAATGTTTAGCTGTATTTTCCGCATTAGCACCAAGGTCTAACATATCAAACCCACTACCGTCCCCAGTTGGCAAGGTAGATAACAGACCTGGGCGGTCCACTCCCTTGATCCGTCCTACCACAAAAATCCCAGCCGCCAAAAGCGCGCCTGTATTTCCAGCTGATAAAACAGCATGAGCTTGACCGTCTTTGACACTTTTAGCTGCCAAGACCATTGAAGCATTTTTCTTACGGCGAATCGCCTTTGCTGGCTCATCATCAGAGTTAATCTTTTCATCTGTATGGATGATGCTGACACGCTCTGTTGCCGTCAAATACGGCTTAATTTTTGACTCATCGCCATAAAGCTGAATTTCAATATCCTTAAACTCAGCAATCGCACGATTGACCCCCTCCACAATCGCTTGAGGAGCGTGGTCACCTCCCATAGCATCCACTGCAATGATTTTCATATAAAACTTCCTTACTTAATGAACTAATAGCTTTATTATAGCACGATTTCAGCTTTTTTCCTATTATTGAAAATAGCAGAGCAAAACAAAAATCCCCTTCTAGCAGCAAGAAAGGGGATAAGATCTTAAAATTCCATCTTTTTAAAATACTTCAAGGTCAGATAGGCTAATACCGTCGAATAAACCAAGGTAACCAAAACAGATGTTCCTAATGTTGAAAACAGGCTTGCTCCTTCATACAAGGCATTAATGTTACCAGTTGGAAAGAAACTAGCTAAACCAAATACTGCTAAAATACTTGACCCAAGTGAGTAACCAAAGGCAACTGCCATAGTCGCTCCGACCCCTGAGTACAAGGAAACACAAGCAGCCAGTAAGACACAGACCAACATATCTAGCATGCCGCCAAGGATACTTTGAGCAAACCCTGCATTTTCATCCGCCAGATGATCCCAGAAAGTCAAGGTCGCATAGTCCAGATGACCAATACGTGTGTAGTAATAAGGCACCATCACCAATAGGAAGATTCCTGTATAAATAAGGACAATCGTCACCAGACTCAAGACCTTGGCCCAAAAGATGTCCTGACGCTTGATGTCCTTATAGAGAAACATGGTATGACTATCCGCCTCACCCTTGAAGACCGTATAGGTTAGATAGAAAAGGGCAAGGATAGGTAGAGTAAAGTCATTTGAATACTTAAATAAACTACCAGTCAAAGCGACAAATGAATAAAGATAGCCGTCACTTGCACCAGGCACCATGAAGTTGGAACCTTTTGGTAAAAAGGTTGAAGCCATAAAGAGAGTCGGAAAGAGGAGGGCAAAGGCAAGGAAAATCTTGGTTTCCTTCCTCTTCCAAACACTGGCAAAAACAGGTTTAAAAATTGCTAACATACTATTCACCTCGACTAAAAATTTCTTTCAAGTGGTTTTCTTTTACATGAAGCTTGCTGATCAAGTTCTGACTAGCTAGGTAAGCTAGGACAGCATTGAGTTCTCCGTTATTTGCCTGGGTGGAAATCTCTAGGACATCCCCATCCAGAGTAATCGTCTCTGTCAGATAAGCTGAGAGAGCTTCCTTATCTGCTCTGATATTGACCTCTACCAAGACGCTTGGAGCTGACTGCCCAGCAAACTCATCTGCCAACTGACCTTTTTCGATATAGACATAGCGCTCACAGAGAGCTTCCAACTCGCCAAGCTGGTGACTGGAAATCAGCATAGAGATATTGCGCTCCTGTGACCAAGATTTGAGAATATCGATCAACTGTTGGACACCGACAGGGTCCAAGCCCACAAAAGGCTCATCCAAGATAAGGAAGTCTGGCTCTGCTACCATCGCGATAGCCAAGGCCGTCCGCTGTTTCATACCAAATGAGAACCCTTTTGGCTTACGATTGCGAGCCTCCCACAAGTCTAAGAGCTTGAGAGTCTTTTCAATATTTGGAAACATCTCTGTCCGACCATGCAAAGTCAGGTAAAACTTCAAATTATCAATAACCGACATCTCTGGATAGAAAACAGGGTCAATCATAATTCCAAAATCCTTGAGCAAGTTATCTGCCGTATGAATATCGACACCATTATAGGTAATGGTTCCTGTTGTCGGCTTGAGGGATTTGGCCATCAATTTCATCAAGGTCGATTTCCCAGCACCGTTTTTACCGATCAGGCCGACGATTTCACCTTTTTTAATCTCCAAACTCACATCTTTCAATGAGTAAAAGTCATTTCCAGCAAATTGTTTTGATAGGTTCTTAATTGTAAGCATTATTATTCTCTCTTTCTTAGGTATCTTTTAATATTCAATTTTTTCAAAATTCTTGCGTGCAGAACGATAGGCAAATCCAAAATATAGCAGGATCAAACCTAGACTAATAGCAAGGGCAAGTCCAAATGGAAACTGTCCAGCCAGTTTGGTCGCATAGGTCTGTGGGAAAGTATAGCGAAAACCATTTAAAAGTGGAGCGATTTGAGCAAAAAGGTTAAAAAGTACCCCAGTCAAGACAGCCATTATGGTTGTTCGCTTGATAGATACTGCCGCTACCAGACTAAGTAAAATCAGATTTAAACCAATCATCGTCAAGATATAGAGCAAACTATAAGCAGCTTGATGAGCAGGAAGCCAGTGAAAACCATATCGGGGAGCAATGGTAACGACATAGGTCAGACTAGCGATAAGGACTGTCCCTAAGAAATAAATCACATAGACAGCAAAGAGACTGAGTAACTTGGCGTGAAGAATGCTGGATTTCTTGATATCCTTGTAAAGAAACAGGATTCCAGAACCAATCTCATCACGAAAGACCGATGATACGATAAAGCCCATGATTAAGGCAGGTAAGACCAATTGGAATTGCAACTCCAAAGCCGACACGATAAAGGAAAGCCAACTACTTGCCACATCTGTGTTGATTTGAGCTCCTATACCAGCCAAGCTAGATACTAGCAAGGGCAAAAAGGCAAAGGCTAAAAGAATATTCACATCACGTCTTTTAAAAACGGATCGAAATACTGAAGGAAACAGATTCATAATTTAACTCCTTAGGACTTGATTTGTTTTACAAGAAGAGTATACCCCAAAAGAACAATAAAAAATGACCACTCTAATGAATGGTCGTTTATTTGTCATGAACGGTAAATATTATATTTTAACCGTATGCGGCACATGTAGTTCTTGACGGAATCGAAAAGCCTGACTCGTCGTCACCAGTCTACAAGACGGATAGTGTGACAGGATTTTCTGTACATTGGCCAAACCAATGCCTCGTCCCGCTCCCTTGCTGGATTTCCCATAAGAAAAGATAGATTTTGTCTGAATCCGTTCTTCTGCTGTGCTATTTTCGATGATAAGAATTTTTTCACCTTGGTCTTCAAAATAGGCCACAAGCAGACTCTTCTCAGCTGACAAACTGGCTGCCTCTATGGCATTGTCTAAAAAGATTGATAAGATGGTCACCATATCCAGCAATTCGATTCCTACTGGAGCGGTGCTGGCTTCTTCTATCTCAACGGTCAGCTGAATCCCCCGACTTTGAGCTTCCATCAGCTTAGCAGATAAAATACTTTTCATCGCAGTATTATCCAGATGAGCTAGATTTCCAATATCATAGGCATCTTGATAAAATTTCTGGTCTGTCCCTACTAAAACCGTTTGATAGATAGCCCTGATTTCACTGACATCTTCCTGCTTGATAGCTTCATTCAGACTGACCAAGATATTGGTATAATCATGTCGAAAACTTCTAATGTCCTTATACAGGCTTTCCACATGTTGACTGTAGTCTTCTAAAGAAGATAATTGAGCATCCTTGGCTTCCTGCAATTCCTCACTTAACTGCTCTTTTAACTTGGTGTTGAGGAAAAAGAGACTACCGATAAAATAAGCAAAGTAAATCTTAATAAAATCTAAATCAACTAGGCTACCTCCAATACCAATCGACACTGAAAAGTCCATTTCACCTACCGACTGCCCCAAAATGAGGAGCGTATGGATTATCACAACATAGAAGAGCATGGAATAAATAAGGTTCTTGAGACTCTTTTTAAACTTTGGATAAGCAAAGACCTTCTTCATGTGCTGAAAATCAATTCCCAGCAAACGGATAAAGGTCCGATAAAAAGGAATAAAGAGCAAAAGGACCACTACCACAAAGAGAATATCAAGCCATTCCAGACGCGTCTGCCATAGTTGAAAGGTTGTCCACTTAAGCTGATAAATCCCAAAGGTTCGCTGAAATAAATCAACCAAGACAAAAGGTGCCAAACCGTAGAACAAGGCTTGAGACCAAGTCCAAGACCGTTGAAATATCAAAAGATAGACCAAGAAATAAAAGGGTTCAAGGTAAGGAATACTGTCTGGAAAAAGGAGGAACAATCCCGAAAATAGACCTGAGAAAGTAAGCAACCGCCACCATTTCAAGCTCAGCTGACTCAACTGATTAAAAACTCCAAGCTTGATAAACCAGTCGATGAAGGACACTAGAAATACTAAACCAATAGCCATCATTTCCCAACCCTCTCTAGCAAACCTTTCAGTTTCATCCGAGAGACCAAGCAAGATTCCTCCTGTTCAAAATACACCATCCGCTCCACAGCATCCACACGGAGAATATTAGCAGGATTGACCACATAAGCCCGATGGCTCTGGTACAAACGTTCATCCGTTTTAGCAATATCTGACACCTTACCATAAAACTCTGTATGACCTGACTTGGTTGTCAAGACGACCTTATGAGGCGTTGAAGAGGTTTCAAAATACAAAATATCTGAAAAAGGAACTTGAATCTGAGAAAACTCACTCTTGAAAACAAAAGCATCATCGCTCACAGTCTGACTGATATGACTATAAGCGTGTTGGAGAACATCTGCCACCGCTTCCTTAAAGGCAGGCTCATCCAACCCCTTATCAATAAAATCAAGAGCCGACACACGGTATTTATAGGTCAAAGGCATAAATTCCGAATGCGTCGTCACAAAAACAATCACAGCATGCGGATCACGCGCCCTTATCTCCCGTGCAATCTCCATCCCTTTCTTCTCCTCACCTCTAATCTCAATATCTAGGAAAAAGAGTTGATGGTTTCCAGTCTCTGTTACAGCCTCAAGTAACTGCTGAGGTTTACCAAACACTTCTAAGGTCTTGTAGGCAACGTCACTCGTTTTTACAGCTTCCTCAATCGCCTGCTCCAACCTAGCTTGTTGCATAAAATCATCTTCCAAGATAAAAATCCGTAACATCTCATCCCCCCATTCATGACAAAATAAAGACTGTTCATGACAGCTCCACCCCATTTTCTCTAAAATCTCCTATACTAAGATATATCAAAGAAAGGAAAGAAACCTACATGATCTATATCCTAAAACCATTCTTCTATCCAAACACGATAGAAAGGATTTTAAACCAACTTGGGCGATCCTTCCAAGTCAAACACAAAGAAGATTTTCCCGTCGCCCATCAAATTAACTACTATTTTATCATAAATACCCCTCAAAACATATTCTGGGATGGAATGAAGGTAGCAAAAACCATTCGCCAGCGAGATGACACTGGACAGCTCATCTTGATTGATGAAGAACCTGACTACCAAGTCTGCTTCCGTAGCCACCTCTCCTTTCTAGCTGTCCTGACACCAGACCAAGCTAGAGCAGAATTAACAGACTATCTACAAAACAGCCCTCTCCAATGAGAAGGCTGTTTCTATCGTTTTATTAATTTACTTTTAGTACGAAGCAATGAAGCATAGACATCACTAAAATTAGTCAAGATGCATGTAAAAGATAGACTAGGAGACTAGATTTATTCTTCTGGCTTCATAATCTGCCCCCACTTTTCCAAATCGTCAATAAACTGCTTGCTTTTGAGCCTAATTCCCACAAAATCATCATAAATAGCATCCATAAACACACGCAATTTTTTCTTCATGTCTGCTTTCAATGAAATGGTTTTTAAATCCTCAAAACGCACAGCTTGAAATCGATCTAAAAGATAGGGAACATTTGGATCAAGATGGCTACGATTAGGGTCTTCTTGATAATGATCTGGACAAAGTAAGCCCGCTATACGATGAGAAAAATCAAAAGGCAGACCTACTCGGTGACAAATCGCACACTCATGAAAATTAAGTTTGACCCCAAAGCGATCTAGCAATTGCAACTCAAAAATCAGCGTTAAAACCTCATAATCTAGCCCCTCTTCCATCAAATCAAGCGTTTTAACTAAAAAAGCAAATAAATGAGGATCCAATACCTTATCACTGATAGCTGCATCAGTCAAAGCCAAAAGATAAGTGGCATAGGATAAACTAAATAAATCTCCACTAATCTTAGGATAAGCTCTGACACTCTTATAATCCATAATATAGCTCAATCCTGTGTCGCTAATCGTCATGATAAAATCCGCAACTGTTAAAGGTTGAATCACAGACTGGAGTTTGGATTGAGGAGCTTGTTTCACGAAAAACATCCGTTTTCCCGCTTCTTCTGTAAAAATCTTAACCAGCCTATCAGATTCCTTATAAGCCCGATTATAAAGAATAATTCCTTTAGACTCCTTAGTCTGCATACTCAGCCATAAACTCTTTTAAGCGTGTCATCGCTTCTTTAATAGAATCCATACTTGCAGCATAAGAAATACGAAGATAACCCTCTCCATATTGCCCAAAAGCAACACCAGGAATAAAAGCCACGGCTTTTTCACGTGCAAATTTTTGCAAGAAAGCAAAAGAATCTTGTCCTTCTTTAACAGGAATCTTAGCAAAGATATAAAAAGCTCCGCTTGGACGAATAATTTTAAAATTCATCTCTTCCATCTTTTCAATGATGTAATCACGGCGTTTGACGTATTCTACTTTCATCGCCTCAGTATCATTTTTTCCATCTGTTAAAGCTGCGATCGCTGCATATTGAGCATTTGTAGTAGCTGCCGTTACAAGATATTGGTGACTCTTAATCAACTGCGCTGTGATATAGGCTGGCGCAAAAATAAGTCCAATACGCCACCCTGTCATAGCGTGAGATTTAGATAAACCATTAATAACAACCGTTTGGTCAGGTAATAATTCCCCAATTGATACATGTGGTTCACCAGTATAAGTCAATTCCGAATAGACTTCATCTGAGATAACAAAAATATCATACTTCTTAAGCACCTCAGCAAGAGCTTCCAATTCCTTACGAGAATAAGTCACACCCGTTGGATTAGCTGGATAATTAAGTAAAACGGCTTTTAGCTTATCTCCTTGAGCTAAAATAGCCTCTTCCAGCATCTCAGGAGTCAAGACAAAATCATTAGCAGTGGTATCAATCTCAATAATTTCAGCACCAACCAAGTTCACAATGGGTTCATAACCTGGATAAGCAGGAGCAGGAAGCAACACCTTGTCTCCTGGCTCTAAAATGGCTGTCAAAGTCGCTGAAAGTGCCTCAGTTGCTCCGATTGTCACCAAAATTTCATTATCAGGATTATAATCAAGATTGTATTTTTCTTTTACAAAAGCTGACGCTGCTTGACGTAACTCAGGAAGACCCGCCATCCCTGTATAATAACTTTTATTGGCATCAATGGCTCGCTTAGCAGCTTCTTTCACGTGATCTGGTGTTGTAAAATCAGGTTCACCCAAGGTCAATTTTAAAATCCCAGGAATATCTGAGATAGATTGATCAAATTGACGAATCATAGACACTTCTATTTTATCCAAATTTTTATTAAAACGATTCTGTAAATTCATACTCTTACCTCTTAAAAAATAGTACTACTATTATACAAAAAATTCTGACACTTTACACTATAAATCAAAAACAAGCCTAGAAAACTTCTAGAC
>CAMCQB010000025.1 GCA_945876895.1 uncultured Streptococcus sp. | reverse complement strand
GGATTGAAGCTTCTTTAATTTCAGCAATAATGTTTTCAATGTTCAATGCCATTGTGATTTCCTCCAAATTTTGTTTTTAATATTAAATAGGTTGTAGCATTAAGCTACTAAAGGCGCTATTAAGCAGCGTCTTCTTCTTTGTTGTCTGCAACCGCTTTGACTGCAAGAGCAACATTGCGAACTGGCGCTTGAAGTACAGATAGGAGCATTGAAAGAAGTCCTTCTCTGTTTGGTAATGTCGCAAGAGCAACGATTTCTTCTTTTGAAGAAACTGCGCCTTCGATAGCACCACCTTTGATTTCAAGTGCTTCAGCTTCTTTTGTAAAGTCGTTGATAACTTTAGCTGGTGCAATAACATCTTCATTTGAAAATGCGATAGCAGTTGGTCCAACGAAAATCTCAGACAGGCTTTCAAGACCAGCTTTTTCAGCAGCACGACGTAAAATTGAGTTTTTAACAACTTTAAACTCAACATCGTTTTCACGAAGATTACGACGAAGAACAGTATCTTGCTCTACTGTCAAACCACGTGAATCTACAACAACGATAGATGCAGCTGCTTTCATTTTTTCAGCATAAATTTCAACCAATTCAGCTTTTTTAGCAATACTTGCTTGACTCATTAGTGTTTTACCTCCGTAATTATTTTGGGCTGGATTGTTTCAATAAAAAAACGTATCCAAACCTAGACACGAAAGTACAATACGTTCTTTTTAATGACGTTTTGTGCCTCGGCAGGATTATTATGAGCACGCTCCCCTGCTGTCTTAGGTCAGTTTTATTTCAAAACCTTTTATATAGTATCATGTCTAGATACTCTTGTCAATACTTTTTATTAATTTTTCACGCCGTACGTATAAAAAGTTTTTTCTCTCCTTTTGCACCTAGAAATAACTGCTTAAAACTTAGTATCGACCTTTTGACAACCACCTTATCCTCGATTTCCAAATAATTCTCCAAATAGACAGAAATATAGTCTTGTTTACGACGGTAACTCAGCTTCTCCTTAGGAAATGTCATCATTTATAAGAGATAATGACGCCGACTTTATCAATGGTATTCTCGGTCATCCCAATCCCGCGAAGTTTCTGCCATGTTGGGTAGCGTCGGCTCAACCATTTCAAAGCGTGAGAACCCCAGTAGTCTCTCACCTCAACCCGACTGCGTGCCTTTTCAACGGTCTGATAATGGCAGCCTTTCTCTGTCAATTGAGATAATAATTTGGCATCACTAAAATAAAGGTCCATACCCTCTTGGAAAGTGCCTTGATTTCCTTTGACTGCCAATCAGTAATCACCCTTACCACCTATAATTACATCCACAATATCTGTCTGTGTGCCCAGGGCATCAATCGTAACAATACCCTTACGAAGGTCTAGCTGATGCAAGAGCCGAGGAATGGCTGTGATTTCATTGCTTTTATCCTCAACAGCTACCTGTCCAAGACTAAGCCTATTGTCTCCATCATAAGCAGTGACAATATGAGTAGGAGATTGGTGTTTTCCTCGGTTCCCTCGAATCGTTTTCCCGTCAACAGCTATCAATTTTGAAAAATGAGTTGTTTCCGAGCCAGTTTCGAAAGACAGTTTCAGTTCCTTTAAGAAGTATGGATTCACCATACTCACAACACATTCCAAGGTATCGTGAGAAGGACAACCAGCACTCAAGTCAACGTATTCTCCCAAGAAAGATTCATTCATTTCTATGAAATCTTCCATCTCTTTCCACGTTTCAATCTCTGCCAATTAACAAGAGAAAACTAAAAAGAGAATAGCTGATAAGGGATAGCTGATTTTCCATGCGTGACAGCTATCATACTCTTCTTTCTGCTCTTCTATGGATAAAAGAAAATCAGTCAAAGTAGTTCACCTCTATTCTAGTGTACTACTTTGATTGATCTTTGGTTATGATTTTCACTTTCTGACGTGTGGCGTGCTAATTTTTACAAATCGGGATATCTTCTAGTCTAATACGACAACAGCCTCCGACTACTTTAGCACCTAACACATGCCAGCAAATCGTATTCTCCAGAATTGTATGACTTATATTAGCTGCTTCCTGCTAGCTCTGGGTATTGCCATCAAAAACCTCACCTGAGTTGGGATAGGTGACAAAGGGTTTCCCTGTTTTCTTTCTCAGTTCATTAAGAAAATCATCATAAATTACTGGAGCTGAGCAGTTGAAGCTTACTGCAAAGAGTTGTGATGTCCCATTAATGAGCTCTGCAATGTTAGTAATAGAGGCACCGTCTGAGATCGTTTGACCATCTTAAGAGGTAAAACTAATATAAGCTTCAACATCTGAAAACTCCTCTCGCAAAAGTTGACTGAGCGCTTGCGCCTCTAGATAATTTGGAATAGTCTCTAAAGCTAAGAGGTCAACTCCCTCCTCCAAGAGAAGATGAATCGAGGGGAGATGAAAATTTTTAATTCCTCAAGAGTAATCTCTCCGTAGGCGCCATTATACTCAGGACCGTCTGCTAAATAGGCAGCATAAGGCCCCACATCTCCAGAAATCAGTAGGTAACAACGTTCCTCTTTTTTTCCATCAGAAAGCTCCCCCATATCTCCCTCCATGCATACTTAGCAAACATCACTGTCATGAATTCTTAAAAAGATGTTATACGGATTTTATAGAGCTTAACATAGTTTTCAACTATAACAAATAGAGCTTAACACGATATCACACCTGGTTAAGCTCTGTTTTTATATCATAAATGTTCTAAAATTGTATCCCATGATCGATCTAAGCCTTCTTTGTTAACAGACGAGAAGATGATAAAGGCATCTGATGAATCAAAGTTCAATTTTTTCTTGATAACCGACTCATGTTTGTTCCACTTTCCTCGAGGAACCTTATCAGCTTTAGTAGCGACCACAATGACAGGAATTTCATAATATTTCAGAAATTCATACATCTGAACATCATCTGCCGATGGATCGTGACGTAAATCAACCAAACTCACAACAGCTCTTAGGTTATCACGACTAGTTAAATACTCCTCAATCATTTTCCCCCACTTGGCACGCTCAGCCTTTGAGACTTTAGCATACCCATAACCAGGAACATCAACAAAACGCAACTTACCATCAATGTCATAAAAGTTCAACAATTGTGTCTTACCTGGTTTACTAGAAGTGCGAGCAAGATTTTTACGCCCCAAAAGTGTATTAATAAAACTAGACTTGCCCACATTTGAACGACCTGCAAGTGCTACTTCAGGTAAGTCATCCTGTGGGTAATGTGCCTTTGAGGCTGCACTCAAAAGAATGGAAGCATTATGGGTATTTAAAACTTCTTCTGACATAAGACCTCCTAAGCCGTTTCTAAAATTGGTTTATCAGTGCCCTCAACTGCAGCTTTAGTGATACGAACAGCCTGAACATCCTCTTGACTAGGGACCTCAAACATAACATCAAGCATAGTCTCTTCGATAATAGAACGAAGTCCTCTAGCACCTGTTTTACGTTCAATAGCTTTGGCCGCGATGGCTTGAAGGGCATCCTCGTCAAATTCTAATTCTACTCCATCATAGGATAAGAGTGTTTTATATTGTTTGACTAAAGCATTTTTAGGCTCTGTTAAAATCATCACAAGATCATCCACTGTCAGTTGCTCTAAGGCAGCAAATACGGGTAAACGACCGATAAATTCAGGAATTAGTCCGAATTTTTGAATATCCTCAGAGATAATTTCTTGCATATAAGAACCATCTTCATCAATTTTACGGTTATTTTGACCAAATCCGATAACTTTTTCACCTAAGCGTTGTTTAACGATTTCTTCTATACCATCAAAAGCACCACCAACGATAAATAAAATATTTTTTGTATCAATTTGAATCATTTCTTGTTGAGGATGTTTTCTCCCTCCCTGAGGAGGAACACTAGCAACTGTTCCCTCTATAATTTTCAAAAGAGCTTGTTGGACGCCTTCACCTGATACATCACGAGTAATTGAAACATTTTCCCCTTTTTTAGCAATTTTATCAATTTCATCGACGTAAATAATGCCACGCTCTGCACGTTCAATATTAAAGTCAGCTGCTTGAATAAGTTTTAACAAGATATTTTCAACATCTTCACCAACATAACCTGCCTCTGTTAAAGCAGTTGCATCAGCAATTGCAAATGGGACATTCAAACTTTTAGCTAAGGTTTGAGCTAAAAAAGTTTTACCTGATCCTGTCGGACCAATCATCAAAATATTAGACTTTTGCAAATCAACATCAGTCTCATCGGCATTTTCTTTAAAGTTCACTCGTTTGTAATGATTATAAACTGCAACAGCTAAGGCACGTTTGGCACGCTCTTGACCAACCACATATTGATTTAAAATATCGAGTAATTCTTTTGGCTTAGGTGTCTCAGCTAAGTCAGCCAAGACATCTTCTGCTAGTTCTTCTCTAATAATTTCTTGCGATAACTCAACACACTCGTTACAAATAAAAACATTATTACCCGCAATGATTTTCTTTACTTCTTCTTGACTTTTACCACAAAAAGAGCAATGAAACATAAGATCTGTTGTATTTGTCATGATATCCTCTAAACTTTAATTTTCTAAAATAGTGTTCCATAAAAGGCATGGATGGTATTAACAATATTTGTAAAGGCATTTAGGAGTAGAAAAATCCCTAAGCCATAGCGTCTTTTTTGAAATGCTGGAATAGCACACAAGAGACAAATCACAAATAAAAATGCCGTAAAAACGCCGAAAATACTTCTTTGCATTTATTTACTCTCTTACTTTTCTTATATAATGTAAAACTGTGAAAGCATAAGGATTTCCATCATCTTTGTCATAAAAAACCTCAGAGACTTTTTGATAATCATCTAAATTGATATCGCTTGGAAAATAAGTATCACCTTCAAAACAAGCGTGAATCTTTGTCACAATGAGTTCGTCATAAATATCCTTAAAGGCTGCATAAACATGGCTTCCACCAGTGATAAACAACGTTTTATCTTGTTGATGGTACCAGGTTAAAACTTCATCAATGGAATGGAAAACTTGAGTTCCCAAGACCTGAAAAGATTGATCACGCGTTAAGATTAGAGTTTCTCTTCCTGGTAAAAGACGTCTTTTCATTCCATCAAAGGTAACACGCCCCATCAAAATCGCCTCTCCCATAGTGGTTTTCTTAAAATGTTGGTGTTCTTTTGGCAAGTGCCATGGCATTTTTTGATTTGATCCAATTAATCGATTCTCATCTTCTGCCCAAATGGCAACTAGTTTCTTGCTCATCCCATCTCCTAAAATGCTTTTTTTCTATTTTATCAAAACTCTAGTGAAAATGCATTTGAAAAAGTTTTCTCTGCTCTAAATTGCTAAATCGAATTTCAATTGTGGTTTAACTGGATCATAATCAAGTAATACAAAATCTTCAGGTTTAATCTCAAAAAAATTGGTCTTATCAGGAACGTTTAAGACTAAGTACGGCGAGCAACTCGAAGGCTGACGACGTAGTAATTCCTTAGCTTGTTCAAATTGATTATCATAGATATGTAAGTTATTAACAAAATAAAAGAATTTGCCAACTTTCCAACCAAAATGCTTTGCAATCATCATTTGAAGGGCAACATATTGCATGGCATTGATGTGATGAGCAACAAGCATATCATTAGAACGTTGAGTAAGGGTTGCATCAAGATAGATCTCTTCCCCTACTCGTCTAACATCAAACATCGTTTGAAAGGCGCATGGAAGTAAGCCAGCTGAAGTATCAAACGCCTCATAATCCCATAAAGAAATGACATTACGTCTATTCCAAGGATTTTCCTCTAATTGCTTTAAAATTTTATTGATGATGTCGTGTTTTTTAACAATCGCTCCGTATCGCTCTCCAATATGACCGCTTTTATCAACTTCCCAATCATTCCAATACTTGACACCATATTTATCATTTAAAACAGATAAATCGTTAGTTTGATCTTGATAAATCCAAAAAATTTCCTTAATAGCTGATTTAATTGCAATAGGACGCAGGGTCGTAATGGGAAACTCACCTTTTGAAAGATCATATTCTGCAAAAGAGCCTGTAATATATTTCGAATTAGCTGATGTCCCATCTTTATACTTAGGTCTAGCTTGCTCACTCCAAACGCCCTCATCCATAATCTTTTGAATATTTTCTTTGAAAATTTGATCTGCTTTAGTCATCATAGCCCCCTATTTTTTTCACTTTGCTTATTCTATCTAAATTTAAAAGAAAAATCTACTAAAAATATTGCCAACGAAATGACTTACTTTGATGACTAAATGTTTATTTTCATCCATTCCATCAAAATATGATAGAATGAAAGTATTAATGACTTTATTTTAGAGGAGTAAGATTTTTCTTATGACAATCGGAATTGATAAAATTGGTTTTTCAACCAGTCACTATGTACTAAAGATGAGCGATTTGGCTCAAGCAAGAGGGGAAGACCCTAAAAAATTTAGCCAAGGCTTGATGCTAGATGCCCTTAGCATTACACCTATAACTGAAGATATTATCACATTAGCTAGTTCTGCGGCTTCCGAAATTTTAGATGACCTTGACAAACAAGCGATTGATATGGTGATTTTTGCTACTGAATCAAGCCTTGATCAAAGTAAGGCGGCAGCTGTTTATGTACACGGTTTATTGGGAATTCAACCCTTTGCGCGTTCAATTGAGATGAAAGAAGCTTGCTATAGCGCTACTGCTGCGCTTAACTATGCCAAATTACACATTGAAAAACACCCTGAATCCAAAGTCCTAGTTTTGGCAAGCGATATTGCAAAATATGGCATTGCATCAGCGGGAGAATCCACACAGGGTGCTGGAGCGATTGCCATGTTGGTTAGCCAAAATCCACGCATCTTGGCATTAAATGATGATAACCTAGCTCAAACACGCGATATTATGGATTTTTGGCGTCCCAACTATTCCGATACACCATATGTCAATGGCATGTATTCGACCAAACAATATCTTGATTGCTTAAAAACAACTTGGACTGAGCATCAAAAGCGCTTTAATTCAACTCTGTCAGATTATGCAGCTTTTTGTTTCCATATTCCATTCCCTAAACTAGCTCAAAAAGGTCTTCAAAAAATTATGGATAAACAGTTATCCGAAGACAGAAAGACCCTTCTGATCCAAAATTTTCAAGATAGTATTGCCTATAGTCGCCAAGTCGGAAATATCTACACAGGCTCTCTTTACCTTGGATTTTTATCTCTATTAGAAAACAACCAAAATTTAAAGTCTGGCGATAAAATCGGGTTCTTTAGCTACGGTAGCGGAGCAGTTTGTGAGATCTTCTCAGGACAGTTAGTTGAGGGCTTTCAAGATCAACTCAAGCCATCTCGTCTTGAGCAATTAAGTCAGCGAACACCACTTTCAGTTAAAGAGTATGAGGAGATGTTCTATGAGGAAACTCAATTAGATCAAGATGGCAATGCTTGTTTTAGACAATATCAAACAGGGCCATTTACCCTAACTGCTATCACCGAACATCAAAGACAATACCAAAAAGTATAATCATTATGAACAAACAAAATTGGACAGGTTTTTCAAAAAAGACTATTTTACAACGTATAGAACATTTAGAAAAACTTCATTTCTTAACAAATTCTTCATTAGAAACACTTTATCAGCACAGAACGCTACCTCTTGAAACCGCTGATCAAATGGTTGAAAATGTGCTAACAACTTACAATCTCCCCTATGCTCTTGCACCTGATTTTCTTGTGGATGGAAAAACTTATCAACTTCCTATGGTCACCGAGGAGCCATCAGTTGTGGCGGCAGCATCATATGCAGCAAAAATCATTAAACGATCTGGTGGATTTCAAACAACCATTCAAAATCGTCAAATGATTGGCCAAGTTGCTCTTTATCAAGTCCCTGATTTAGAACAGGCTAAAAAAGATATTTTGACTAATAAAGAGCACCTGCTGCAAGCCGCAAATGCAGCTCACCCTTCTATTGTAAAACGCGGTGGTGGAGCCTGTGATCTCCGTCTTGATTTTGTTGGAAATGACCCTACATTTTTAGTTGTCTACCTTATCGTTGATACCAAAGAAGCTATGGGAGCTAATATCATCAATACCATGATGGAAGCTTTAACACTAAATTTGGAGCAATTAAGTGGTGGAAAAAGTCTGATGGCCATCTTGTCAAACTACGCGACAGAAGCTCTTGTAACTGCACAATGTACTGTTGATTTACGTTATTTGAGCAGAAATAAAGATGAATCATTGGAACTTGGTCAAAAAATGGCTTTAGCAAGCCAACTTGCTCAAGTGGATGTTTATCGGGCCAGTACTCATAATAAAGGGATTTTTAACGGAATTGATGCACTTGTCTTGGCAACAGGTAATGACTGGCGTGCTATTGAAGCTGGCGGTCACGCTTATGCCTGTAGAAATGGCCAATACCAAGGACTTAGCAGTTGGCAATTAGATGAACAACAGCATCAAATTATTGGTCAACTGACCTTGCCTATGCCAATTGCTACAAAAGGTGGATCTATCGGCCTTAATCCTAATGTTGCACTATCATTCGACCTTTTAGGTCAACCTGATGCCAAAACATTAGCCACGCTGATTGTATCCTTAGGTTTGGCACAAAATTTTGCTGCCTTGAAGGCTTTAACCAGTTCGGGAATTCAAGCTGGACATATGAAATTACAGGCAAAATCATTAGCCTTACTAGCAGGAGCTAGTGAAAAAGAGGTTCCTTTGTTAGTTCCACAATTACTTAAATCTCCTCATTTAAATCTCGAAACCGCACAAGAACTCCTCAAAAAAATACGCCAATAAGTTAAACAAAAAGTTCTGGAATTTATTTTCCAGAACTTTTTTTTACTTGTTGTGCTAATTTGCCATATAGTAGGTACTCTACATTTTGTAACTCTGAAATGCTTGAGGCATTTAAAGCGCACATTAGCATTTTTAAATCCGTTTTCCAGCCATTAACGATATCAATGACCTGATCAAGCTCATACTCTTCTACCAAATCAAGCATGGTCCGTGAAAGCCCAACTGCTTTAGCACCTAAAACTAAGGCTTTGATCATATCTAGTGGATGTCTTACGCCTCCTGAAGCTAAAATTTCAATTTCATCTGTCATATCTTGAAGATTTAAGAGCGCCTGAACAGTTGATTGCCCCCATTCATCTAAATATTGACGATTCCCTCCACGTTGATTTTCAATGTAGGCAAAACTTGTTCCTCCTCTACCAGAAATATCAAAAGTTTTTATTCCTAATGATTTTGCGTAAAGAATAGTTTTTTTGTCCATCCCAAAACCAACTTCTTTTAAAACCAAAGGAGTGGTGATTTCCTCACTGTAAGATGTCAAATGCTTCTTCCAATGACTAAAATGACGTTCTCCTTCAGGCATCAGCAATTCTTGCATCAAATTAAGATGAACTTGTAAAAAAACTGGCGATAAATCCTCAATCGCTTTCTGAGCTGCTTGATAAGGTTTGTCGATACCAATATTGGTTGCCAGTTGTACCTTAGGTGCTACCTCTTTAACGGCATAAGAATCATCATTTAAATTTTTTAGAGCCGCACTGTAAGAGCCCGTCACAAACAAAATCCCACATGCTTCTGCAACCTGAGCTAATTTTCTATTGATAACTTTACCTTTTTCACTACCACCTGTCATTGCATTGATATAAAATGGATAGTCCCATCGTCTCCCTGCAAATTCTGTCGATAAATCAATCTGATCCAGATCATAATCAGGCAAAGATGAATGGATGAGTTCCATGTCATCAAAACTATTGTAAGGTGATTGGTATTGTCTGGCAAACCTAATATGATCATCTTTACGATTTTGTGTCATTTTCTATAGTTCACTGGCGTATAAAAGCTCAATTCCGAGTCCTTGCCATCTTTCTTTTATTTTTTTTTCGGCAACTTTAGAAAAAACTAAAGCAATACCACAGTCTCCTCCGCCAGACCCACTTGATTTGGCAACAGCTTCTAATCCTTCTGTTGCTTGACGTAAGGCAACTAAATCCTCTGTGTAGATTAAAGGACTCAGATTAGCAAGTAGCTCACTGATACGATTTATTTGTTGAATACTACCCTGTTGATTCCCCTGCTCGATGGCTTTAGTTAATTTCTGAGTGGCTTTTTCTGTTTCAGATAAGAACTGAGGGGTAATGGCTGATTTGACTTGAGTAATCATTTCTGCTGAAATGGATGGCTCTTGCGTCCAACCAACTAAAAATTGACAAGTTAGCTGGGATGAAACTGGCTTGATTTGATAACCCCAATCACTTGCTAACACTTGTCTTAAAGGTATTTCTTGTATCAGTTGAGCTAGACTGTGTCTATCAAAGGATTGATAAAGTATCAAATCTTCAAAAGCAATACAGGCTAAATCGCCCATTGAACCGTTATCGCCACGTTTTACTAAAACATAGGTTGCTAAGCGAAACAAGCTATCACGAGATAAAGATAAATCATATAACTCAGCCATAGCCTTAATTGTTAAAAGCACAACTGAACCACTTGATCCTATACCAAATTTTTTTCCATCCCTTTCCATCTTTCCTGAAATAGATAGTCGAATTGGCCTTAGTTTCAAACCTTGATCAGCAAGAAACTCTTCCATGACCAAGATTGTCTCTTGTATAAGCGCATAATTTTGATCAGGATTTAAATCAACAGTGTAGTTAAACATATCTGAAACCAGCTGATAGGTTTCAGAAAAGTCAATCTCAGCTTGCATTCTGATGTTGATATTTTTTATCAAAGCTGATTGTCCAGGTGTTAAAACAGCATATTCTCCTGCTAGATAGAGTTTCCCACAAGTTGTCACATATTTTGTCATCTATAATTCCTTGGTTTTTGAAACAATGATGTGATAGTCTTTTGATAAGATAGAGGCTAGCTGGTCTAAATCCTCTTCTAGACAAAGCACCTTAACATTTGGTCCCGCATCCATCGTAAAATAACAGCGATGCCCTTCTTGTCGCAAGGACTTCACCTTTTCCATCGCTTGATAAGAGGCTTCTGTCAGATAAGAGAAACTAGGCGTAGCATGACGTGTCGTAGCATGCATAAAAAGAGCATTAGCTTCTGTTAACTCACCTACTTTTTGAAAATCATTAGCCTTTAAATAGGCCTTCATCGCAATAAAATCTTGTTCAGATTGCTCGACCCATTGATCAAAATTGGTTGATGTTTCCATACAAAGCTTCATACCATCCCTACTTGAGATAGGTTTTTTTTGATCAGTCAGAACTAACATAATCATGGCTAGTTTCAAATCTGTCTCTACAGGATAAATCTCACCTGTATCTTTGTCCCAAGCAGCTAGTGGTCCAAAGAAGCTACGCGAAGATGAGCCTGAACCGTATTTCGAAATTTGAGCCAGTTCTTTTTGACTAAGGCCTTTTTTAAATAACTCATTACAAGCCTTAATAACAGCTGATAAGCCACTAGAACTTGAAGAAAGACCTGCTTCAGTTGGCATGTTATTAAACGTGTCAATTTTAACATACTGTGATTGATCCTCTCTAAAAAGATCAATCACCTTACTAATTTTTTCATGTTGCTTTTGATCTTGAAGCACGCCGTTAAGATAAAAAAGGTCACCCTCCACACCACGTTCAGCTAAAGCCGTTTCAGAACTGATAAAAGTAGCTTGTGTTTCTGTGAACATGTTGTCCAAGGTTAATGAAATACTTGACGTTGATGGAATCATTTTGTCAGCATCAGCTTTCCCCCAATACTTAATAATAGCAATATTGGCATATGATTTTACCTTAACTAAATGTGTTCGATCCATGTATTGATCGCTCCTTTTTCCATGAGATGTTGCGAAATCAGATGAGCTTGAATAGCATTATGAGCAAGAGCGATAATACAGCCTCCTAGACCGCCTCCACTCATTTTTGCTCCTAAGGCACCTGATGACAAAGCCTCAAAAACAAGGTAGTCTGCTTTTTCAATGCTGACCCCTAATTTTTGAAGTTCCGTGTGAGCTTTTGTCATTAAAAAACCAACACTAGCTACTGCTTTTTCAGAAATAGCCTGTTCCATCTGTTCAGTTAGATTTCCCAAACGATGCAAAATAGGTAGAGCTTTTTCTTCCATTGCTTCAACTTTTTTTACTGCTTCCTTGGTTTGACCGTGAATGCCAGTATCTGCAATGATGAGATAAGCATCTAAATTCACAGTCAGTTGGCTAAAACCAACATTACGAATAAACTTAATAGCATGATCACTTAAACAAGTTTTCGCATCTAATCCACTAGTATTGGTGTGCGCAATAATTTCTGCTTGATTAGCAAGTTGTTCTAGCGTCTCCTTATCCACTGTCTGATTAAAATAATCCAATACAGCTGAAATGGCAGCAATACTAACTGCAGCAGATGATCCCATTCCACGTTTTTCAGGGACAGTTGAGGTAATCTGATAATCAATGTTAGCTGTTTTTAAATTCAAATACTCTAAAGCGGAGAAAATAGCAGTTGATAAGGTATCATCAGGCTGAAATATTAATGGACTATCGCTTGCAGTAATCTGACACTCTACCTCTACATTTTTTAATGGCAAAGCAATAGCAGGATAACCATAAACAACCGAATGTTCTCCTATTAAGATAATCTTACTGTGTGACCACCCTCGGCCCACTTTTCTTTTCATGTTACTCATCAAGTTCTATTTTATTATAAAAACAAAAAATTTGCGACTCTTAACCGCAAATTTTGTAGAATCAAATCACTTTATACATCAAAAATTAAGAGTTGAGATTCAAAGACTCTATAGAAACTTCCCTAATTTTTTTGATCTCTTTTAATCCCAATTCAAAAGTTCTGTAGTAAAACCCATTGTGATTTTTTGGGGGTTGTGTATAGCGATAAATTTCCGCTGTAAACTGATAATCTAATTGATTGATGGGAAGAGGAGCAAAGCGTAAGTAGATTTTTTTAGAAACTTTGATATGGTTATGATCTCTAAACAAACGTTTAGATTTGACTTCGACCAAGTTTTTAAAACTAATGATGTAGTAAACAATCGTTCGTTTGCGATCTTTCTTTTTAAAAACTTTACATCCACTATAAGTACCCTGAAATCGTAACCGTTGATGGAGCATTTTTTCAAAATAAGCTGACATGGTATCACTTCCTTTTCTTGAAGTCGCTTCCAGTTTTATCATATCCCAAGTAAACTCTTTTTTCAAGCAAATATAACCATCAGAATATCAAATTTGGTATTCCACACTATAATGTGGATCTTTTAAGATGCGAGATAAGAATTTTTTGGTCCGCTCTTGTTTTGGATAACCAAAAAACTCTTTTGGTGTTCCTTCTTCAATAATGTGACCCCCATCCATAAAAACAATATGATTGGCCACATCACGCGCAAAGCTCATTTCATGCGTAACAACTACCATGGTCACCCCTTCTTCTGCTAGCTGTTTCATAACCGCTAAAACATCATCAATAAGCTCTGGATCAAGTGCAGATGTCGGTTCATCAAATAAAATCACATCTGGTCTAACCGCTATTGCTCGGGCAATTCCAATGCGTTGTTGTTGCCCTCCTGATAGCTGTTTTGGATAATGGTTTTTATAGTCTAAGAGTCCCACTTTTTTTAGAGCCTCTTCTGCTATTGTTAAAGCCTCTTGTTTGGGAATTTTACGTGCTACCACTAATCCTTCTAAAATATTTTCTAATGCTGTTTTATTAGCAAAAAGGTTATAATTTTGAAAAACAAAAGCTGTTTTTTGTCGAATAGACAAGATGTCTTTATGGTGTAAATTAGGCAAATGATACTCCTTATTCTCCAATACAAGATACCCCTCATCAGCTTTTTCTAAATGATTAATGGTTCTTAAAAATGTCGTTTTCCCAGAACCAGACGGGCCTAAAATGACCACAACATCTCCTTGATTAACCTTGAGACTCACACCGTCTAGAACCGTCTTATTGCCAAATCTCTTTTTAACATGCTTTATTTCTAACATCAAAATCTCCTCTCACACTCTCTTCAAATAACGGTCAAACCCAGAAAAGCCAAACTGAACTCCTCCACATAAAAGCAGATAGATCACAAAAATTACAAAATAAGCCTCAAAATAATGGTAACCATAAGCTGCCTCTACTTTTGCAATGGCTGTAATATCCTTTATGGTCATCACAAAGACAAGGGAGGTTCCTTTTATTATAGTTATCACTAAGTTACATAAATTAGGTAAAGCCACTTTTAAAGCTTGTGGAAATACAATTCGTCTGTAAGCTTGTATTGGCGTTAAACCAATGGATAAAGCCGCCTCTATTTGTCCCTTATCGACTGTTAAAATCGCCGAACGAATGATCTCTGATAAACTAGCTGTTGTCATTAAACTAAAAATAATATAAGCATAATAAATTGGGTTTAAGTCAAAAATATTGATATGACTCATTTTCAGAGTGGCATTTAATAAACTCGGCAATAGGCTATAAAAAAAGAGAATCAATAAAATAGATGGTGTTGAGCGAATGACAGCTAAATAAATAAGAGAAAAACGTGTCACTCCTTTCTTTCCTTTAATTCGAGCTAGAGCGATATAAAGAGCTGGAGGAAAGCTGAGTAGTAAAGAAACCAGTAAGATAGATAAGGTGACAGGAATTCCTCTTAGGCTGAGGAAAAAAGTTTTTATAATAAAGTCCCAGTTCATCACTTATCCCCCTTTTACTACTAAGTTTTTTTCTATCATGTGGCTGAGAAATGTCACAAGTAAGGCCAATCCCCAATAAATAATGGCAACCGCAGTATAAGCCTCCAGTGAGTAATTGCCCATATTTCTAGAAATCAGTAGGTTGGTTTGTCCCATGATATCGACCAGGCCAATCGTATAAGCCAAAGCCATATCTTTCATCAGATTTAAAATAGCTGTTGTCAGATTAGGAAGGGCAACTCGAAAAGCTTGTGGAAAAATAATTCTAAAAAAGGTTTGCCAAGAATTAAGTCCGATACTCAAACCAGCCTCTGTTTGCCCGTAGGGAATGGCAAGATAAGCTGATTTAAAAATCTCAGCTGATGTTGCTGCAAACAGTAAAACCATACTAATCAACGTGAAGCTCGCTCTAGACCAAGACTCAACATTTATTCCTAACCACCATTTTAAAAATTCAGGTAAACCATAAAATACCAGAAACAGTAAAACAACAGGTGGTGTGCAACGAATAACAAAAATATAAGAATTTGCTAGTTTTTTGATCGTATCATCTTGACTAAGTTGTCCACGGGTGATAATCCCCCCTAATAAACTACCAAATAGAATGGATAAAACTAATATTAATAATGTTAAGGGAAGAGCTGTCAAAATCTCTGGCAGAAATCTAAAAATATACGATGGTTGGTAAGAAACCATAATCCCTCCTTAGTCTGTGACATATGAGAAAACATCCTCACCGAAGTATTTTTCTGATAGTTTTTTAATCGTTCCATCTGCCTGCAATTCTTTGATTGCCTGATCATAAGCCTTGGCAAATTTTTCATTTGTGGCATTACGGTTCAACAAAGGATAGGTCTTGATGCCTTTATAAGGGAAATAGCTTAGTTGATCAGCATATTGATGGTAAGCTCCATCAGTTGCTTGAACAGCTTTCTCATAGGATAATTTTATATCAAAATAAGCATCATATCGTCCCTCAAGAACCCAAGCATAAGCATCAGCTACAGAAAAACTTTCAGCTGCCGTTAGGGTAATAGGATTTTCTTTATGAGTATCATTGTATTCTTCAATCACATTCCATTGTGCATTTTGTGGAGAAATAGGAACTAATTTTCCTTTTGATTTTGCAAAGTCGTCAATAGTTTTAATGGTATCTGCTTGATCTTTTCGGATGGTAAATCCAATCACACTTGCTCCAATCGCTTGCTCTGGAATAATAAATTTCTCCGCACGTTCATCTGTGTACCAAGCACCTTTTATCCCGACATCATATTTCCCAGATTCCAACCCAATAAGGAGGTCCTCATCACTTGTTCCTGTATAATCAAATTCATAGTCTGTTAATTTTTCATCAACAGCTTTTAAGACTTGAACCTCAAAACCATCACTTTCTCCTTTATCATTCACAAAATCATAAGGAACGTAATTCTGTGTATGGGCTACTTTTAATCGTGTCACCTTTTGACTGCTTGAATCGGCGCTCTGTGCCGATGTTGATTGACTTTGATTTAAATAGCGACTGGCAAATGTCACACCTGCAACCGCCAATAAAACCCCACCTGTTATGATCCACTTTTTCTTTGTCATCTCTTTTCTCCTTTATTTTACTAAAACTTCTCTTACCCACTGTAAACGCTCAAGATTAATATCATCTGGAATGGTACAATCCGCA
Organism: uncultured Streptococcus sp.; assembly: GCA_945876895.1. Lineage (GTDB taxonomy): Bacteria > Bacillota > Bacilli > Lactobacillales > Streptococcaceae > Streptococcus > Streptococcus porcorum. Next base: position 1,000 of record CAMCQB010000025.1, on the reverse strand, counting down.
CCGATAATCACCTTATCTCCCGCTGTTTCATCCAAAATCTCTCTCACCCTAGATTGAATAGCATCCTGACTTCCTTGATAGAGAAGACCTGCTTTTGTGTTATCAAAACCTCCTAAAACAACCTTATCTCCAAAATAGGATTTTCCATCAGCTAATGAGAGTTTTTCAATACCTGTTGCCCAATTTACCACTTGACTTGGATAATCAACAAACAAACTAAGATTATTTGTGGCACCTTCATAACCACAAATGTGTAGGATATTCAACCCTCCCAATCTATTAGCTACCTCTAATAGATTAACCTCACTTGGTCTAACCACTTCAAGATAGTCTGATTTTGTCACACGCTGATCTTGTAGGGTTTGAACACTAAGATAAATCCCATCGGTATCAGCTTCCTTAATCAAACGCTCAACTAAAATAGCAATATCTTGACCAATAACATCTAAAACGTGTTGTGTCAACTTAGGATTACTCTTGATAAAATCTGCTAAAATGTCGTCTCCGCTGGAGACTTGACCAGCCAACTTCCATTTAAGATAGGTAGCAGGAGCAAAAATATTATAAACCGTAAAAATATCCTCTGGGAAGTTTTCTTTAATAGATTGAACAAGTGATACTTGCTGATCAAACCACGGATGTTTTTCCCCGATGGATTGGATAGCGGCTAAGTCCTCAATTGATTTTATTTCCGAATGAATGATGGGATTAGGATAATCAAAAAAGCCATCACTCATCAATTTTACAAAGTCTGGATGAACGGTTTCCACAAAATGTTTATGACCTTGAATATTTTTAACTGCAATGCTAGGATCGTTTAACCCTTCCGTCCAGTCCTCTTCTGATGTAAAATGATACCAAAAACCAATTGGTACCTGATTAACTTTTTTACCTTGGAAAACTTCTTTAATCCATTGACGCTTACTCATATACCTATCTCCTTTTCAAAAACGGCTCTTTGTCAAATCGGACTGATGAGTCGGATATATAAGATGATAAA